>NZ_JBSFRB010000013.1:0-161106 GCF_053589015.1 Streptomyces sp. NPDC003393
TACATCCGGACCGCACGCTCACGCAACTCCAGCGGGTACTTCCTCGGTGCAGGCATCGTCTGGGCTCCTCTCGCAAAAACCCATCTGACCCTCTGCCTGTGGCGGGCCTGTCGCAGAGGCCTTTCGAAGGCTTCGAGCGCGGCGCATGGGTCAGCTGCCCGGATCTCCCGGACAGCCAGTCGTAGCTCATGACCGTGTCGTGCGGGTTTTTGCCGGCGGCCCGCTCGCCGGGCACGGTCTCGGGGGGCAGCGGCCAGACACATCCGCCCTCCGGGACCGCCCGGCCGGTGCCGCCGGTCATCACAGAACTACGGGCGGACCTGTTTTTTGACAGTCCTCATGAGGGCTTCACGTGGCGTTGTCCAGACCGACGAACAGCTTCGCGATACGCCACTGGTGTGCGGTGTGCTGCAGCGTGAACGTGTAGAAGCCGGTCGTGACCACGCTCGCGTTCCCGCCTGCGTTCGACGTCAGCATCAGGTAGGCCCACACCACTGCCGTGCCGGCGTCCGCACGGCGCAAGACGATGTTGACCAGGTTGTGCCTTCGCTGATCGGTTTGTTCTTTTGTTGCCTCTCGCACCAGGTCGACAATCGCCGTGCGTCCGACGAATGCCTGCTCGACCTCACCGGCGATCGACAGCGTCATGGTGGCGTCCTGAGTCAAGACGTCCTCCAACTCCACCAGATCTCCGTGATCCAGGGCGAAGGTGTAGCGCGTCAGCGTCTGCTGGAGGGCGAGCTGCTCTGCGGGGCCGAGGTCAACCTCTCCCACAGGTGTTGTGTTGAGGTGGCTGCTTCCCCAGCCGAAAGCCGCAGTTGTTGTCATGTCAGGCCTCGCTTGTGCTGTGGATGTCGGGTGAAGGACAGGGGCGGAGCGTGTGACGTGAGGCAGGCGCCGGCCGGCGCTGTATGCGGCGCTGTCGGGTATCAGAAATGTGATCGTTTTGGCGATGTCCTGCCGGGGACGAGCCGGCCCGTCCGGCCGGCTCGGTTCGCCGCGGCCGGCATCGTGATCACTGGTTTCCGGACGCGTCACCAGGTCTTGGCGGTGGTGTCCCGATGGTTACCGGTGTCCTGGGGTCGGGCGCCGCACGCGTTGCGCGGGAACGGCTCGTTCCTAATCGACCGTGAGCACGATCTTGCCCTGGATATGTCCCTGGGCGGCGCGCTCGTGCGCGGCTCGGGCGTCCGCGAGCGCGAAGGTGCTGTCGATCGCGACGCGGATCTTCCCCGCGTCGAGCAGGCTCTGCAGTTCGGCGAGCTGCGCGCCGCTCGAGCGGACCTGGGCGGCCGTGACCGTGACACCCAGCTTCGCGTTCTCCTCGTCGTCGAACTGACCGAAGTACACGGGGTAGAGGGACCCGCCGCGCTTGAGGGTGCGCAGGAAACGCCTGCTGTCGGGACCCCCGACGGTGTCCAGGACAAGATCGATGTCGCGGACGGCTTCCTCGGGCCGCTCCTTGGTGTAGTCGATGAACTCGTCGGCGCCCAGCTCGCGCAGGAACGTCTCGTGGGCGCCGGAGGCCACGGCGATGACACGGGCTCCCTTCCACTTGGCCAGCTGGAGAGCGAGGTGTCCCACGCCGCCGGCAGCGCCGTTGATGAGGACCGTGCTCTCGCTGCTGAGTGCCGCCGGGCGGTGCTGGGCCTCTTGGAACGGTGAGGGGTGGCTGTGCCCGAGCTCGATCAGGAACTGCCACGCTGTCAGCCCCGACATGGCCAGGGCGGCAGCGTGGACGTGGTCGATGCCGGCCAGTTTGCGGGTGAGGTCGGACGCCGGCGCGGTGACGTACTCGGCGTACGCGCCGCTCTGGAGAACGGTGGGGAAGCGCAGCAGGCCGACCACTTCGTCTTTGACCGTGAAGCCGTTGACGTCGGCGGCGACGGCTTCCACGACGCCTGAGACGTCGGTCCCGGGAATCAGGGGGAGAGGCATGGGGGGCTTGAGCTCGGCGGGCACGTTGGGCATTCCCTCACGTGCGTACCAGTCCGGGGGGTTGAGGCCGATCGCGTGCACGCGGACGAGCACCTCGCCCGGCCCCGGTTCGGGAACCTGCACCTCCTCATGACGAAGCACTTCGGGACCGCCGAACTCGTGCAGCCGGATCGCCCTCATCGTGTGTGTCGGCATTGTTTTCTCCTGCCCCTGCCCGGGGATAGACTTATTCGGATCAGCGGTCCAGGTATCCGAACCACTGACCCGAATATATGAACCACTGATCCGGATAGTCAAGAAGGGACAGGGACAGATGCGGGCCGACGCCAGGAAGAACCGCGACCACCTGCTCGTAGTCGCGGGCGCCGCCATCACCGAGCAGGGCGTCGACGTATCGCTGCGCGACATCGCACGCAGGGCCGGTGTAGGGCTCGCCACGCTGCTCCGTCACTTTCCGACGCGCGAGGCGCTGCTCGATGCCCTGCTCCGCACGAGCTTCGACGATATGACGGCAAAGGCAGCCGAACTCGAGACGTCGAGCTCGCCCGAGGACGCTCTCGTTGCGTGGCTGCGCGACTGCGTCGCGTGGACGACCGAGTACCGGGGCGTGACCGTGCTGATGGCAGCCGCCATCGACGACACCGAATCCGCACTCCACGCCTCGTGCGTCACCCTGCGTGCAGCCGGTGCGCGGCTCCTCACCCATGCCCAGGCCGCGGGCGTGGCGCGAACCGATATCGATGGCGCCGATGTGTTCGCGCTGATCTCCATGCTCGCCTGGCTCGGCGATCAGCCTTCGCTCGCGCCACGCGCCGATCACCTCTTCGAGGTTGTCGCGAGCGCGATTCTGACGAGCGCAGGCAGCAGCCATGCCGAGGGGGAGCGCCGCCCTCAGAGCCGTAGCGAACATGGCCACCGGGTCCGGCCCCCACAGCGCGCCGCCACCGCGGCCACC
The DNA here is from genome assembly GCF_053589015.1 of Streptomyces sp. NPDC003393. NCBI lineage: Bacteria > Bacillati > Actinomycetota > Actinomycetes > Kitasatosporales > Streptomycetaceae > Streptomyces > Streptomyces sp. NPDC003393. Next base: position 2,894 of record NZ_JBSFRB010000013.1, read on the forward strand.
ACTGCCGACGGCCCGTGAACCGGAGCCGGGTCCATCAGCCACGCGTCGCGTCACGAAGCGTGTCCCCGGACGCGGCGGACGCTTCCCATGCCCACCCCGCGTGTGCCGTACCGGAGGCAGAGGAGCGCGGCGGACCACGAGCCGTCAGCCGTGTTCGTCCCGCTCGCCGGTCAACTCGGGTACGTAGGCGCCGACATCGTCCTCCGCGTGGCCACCATCGGCAGGGACGGCCCCTGGGCCCTTACGCCGCGTCGTCGAAGTAGTGGCCTTCCTCGATGTCGGCGAGCAGCCCGGGGTGCGCGGGCACCCAGCCGAAGCGCTCCCGGGTCAGTGCGCTCGACGTCGGGTTGTCGAGCGACACCAGCGGGGCGAGCAGACCGAAGTGCCGGCCTGCCTCCTCGGCCGTCAGACTCACCGCCGGAAGCCTCAGCCGGCGGCCGATGGCCTCGGCGATGTCCCGGAACGGTATCCCCTCCTCCGCGACCGCGTGCACCGGCGTACCGGGCGAGGCAGACTGCACGGCCAGCAGGAACAGGGCCGCCGCATCAAGCCGGTGCACCGAGGGCCAGCGGTTCGATCCCTCGCCGACGAAGGCGGACACACCCGATGAGCGGGCGATAGCGATCAGCATCGGGACGAAGCCACGCGCGTCCTCTCGGCCGTGCACGGTCGGCGCCAGCCGCACCGACGACGCACGCACCCCGCGCCCGCCCATGGCCAGGACGGACGTCTCGACCGGGAGCCGGAGAGCGGCGGCGTCGGGAACGACGGGGGTCTCCTCGGTCAGCAGCCGTCCCGGCGTGCGGCCGATGACTCCTGAGGTGACCACGAAGGGCTTGCCGGTCTGCTCCAGCACCGAACCGATCGTGTCCACGGCGTTCAGTTCGACCCGCGCGCGGGCAGCCGCGTCGGTGGTCTCGGAGATGTGCTGGTTCGCGGCGAAAACCACGCCGTCCGCCCCCGCCGCACCAGCCCGCAAGCTGCCCAGGTCCCCGAGGTCGCCTCGGTGCACGGCGACGCCGGCCCTCGCCAGAGCCGTGGCGGAGGCATCGGAGCGGGCGAGACCCACGACCTCGTGGCCCGCTCGGAGCAGCTCGCCGACGATGGCCGATCCGACGTATCCCGTTGCTCCTGCGACGAAAATCCGCACAATGAAAATCCTCCGTCAGCTATCGGGTCGACCCGGCACTCCACCGGGGCGGGCTGATACGTCGACGGTAGGCACCGGAGGAGCGCGGCGTCCAAGATCTGTTCCGCACCGCCTGATACGGATCAGGTATCACGGGCTACGATGCGGGAGTGTCCGTCGTTCACGTGGCCCCAGTCGACTTCGACCTTCGCCTGGTGCGGTATTTCACGGTCGTGGCCAAACACGGCAACTTCCGCCGTGCGGCGGCCGAGTTGCGTCTTGCGCAACCCTCGTTGAGCCGGCAGGTCCAGAGCCTCGAAAAGCGGCTCGGCGTCCGCCTGCTCGACCGCACCACCAGGGGCTGCCACCTCACCGGAGCCGGACAGGCATTCCTGCCCCAGGCGGAAGCGCTCCTGCGCTCTGCGGAACTGGCCGCGGCGACGACCCGTGCGGCCGCGGAACCCGGCGCCGTCACCCTCGGGTACGTCGGTGGACTCATCATCACCGCCGCAGTGCGCGAGTTGCGCACAAGCCATCCCCGCGCCGAGGTCGGCACCCTGCACCTGGACTGGAGCGATGTCCACATGGCACTGCTCGACCACCGTGTGGACGCGGTCGTCGCCCGGGAGCCGTTCCCGGCCGACCGGCTGCGGGTGACGCGCCTGTACCAGGAGGGCCGGGTGCTCCTGGTACCGGCGACGCACCGCCTCGCGGGCAAGGAGTCGGTCACCCTCGACGACTTCGCCGACGAACCCCTCATCCGCTACCCGGACCCCGTCTACGACGCCTTCTGGCGCCTCGACCCCCGCCCGGACGGACGCCCGGCGCCCGATGGCCCGCTGGTCGGGGCGCACGCCGACAAACTCGAAGCCGTGGCCGGCGGCCAGGCCCTCGCCCTGGCACCGGCCGGCGAGGGGAACAGCACGCCCAGGCCCGATCTGGCGGCCGTTCCCGTCCGGGGGATCGAGCCGTGCAGCGTCGTGATCGCGACCCGTACCCGCGAACGCAACCGTCTGGTCACGGCCTTCCTGGAAACAGCCGGATCACATCTCACCGGTCGCGAGGAAAAGGGCACTCCCCGAAGCTGATCACTGATCGGGCTTCTGCCGCTGCCCGACCGCCCGATCAGGCCGCCCCGCGTCCGCGACTGCCTATCCACAGCTGGGTCAGGCGACCGGTCACGGGTCGGCGCATACTCGGGTCCATGAACGGAAAATCGCCGCTCGGGGACTTCCTGCAGACGCGGCGCTCCCAGCTTCGCCCGAGGATGTCGGGGTGCCCACCTACGGGAGCGGCGGCGTGTGCCGGGGCTGCGGCGCGAGGAGTTGGGCGATTCAGTGCTTCACCCTGGAGCATAACAACGGCGCGCTCTTCGACAAGTACCACGACACGACGACCATGCGTACGGTGCTGGACGCCCAAGCAGCGACCGACCTCGGCACGCTGCTGACCCACGCCTCGGCCGAGGTGCGGGAGTTGTGGCAGGCACACCGCCTCGACTCGGCGGAGGGCCATCCGGTGTGGCTCGCATCGCGCTCGGCCTCCCCGGCGGCCAAGATCCCTGCGGACCCGTCGGGATGGAGCGCGACCGGCCTGCACACCGGCGCACCGGGTACAGTCGGATGTGGCGACCGCAGCGACTGGAACGCGTTCGACCCCCTGAGCGACCCGCTGCGCGACGTGCCGGTACGGGTCCGCCAGTCACCTGCCCGTCGGCCCTTCTCCTCCTTGAGGACCTACCGATCCCTGGCCGCAGTCCTGCACACCGAACGCGGCGACGTTCACCTCGCCCTGCGTCCCGACGAGACGGCGTTCGTGTTCCAGCCGCTTGAGCGCCTCGCGGACGGGGGTGCGCCCGAAGCCGAGTTCGGCGGCGATCCGGTCGTCGTCGACGGGTTGCCCGGGACGGATCCGGAGGGTCACGAGGCGGTCCGCGATGGCGCGATAGGCCTGGTCGGCCAGCGTTCCGGGTCGCCCGGCGGCGGAGGTCGTCGACGTCACGCTCACATCCTCCCTTGACGCGGCCCGATCCATCCTCCTAGCGTATCGCGACGCGGCAGTTGATATATCAGTCTCCTTTCAGTCTCCCATCAGTCGACGACCAGTGGCCGTCCGGCCTCGTTCGAGGGAGTTCCCATGACTGTCCACACCCCCGGCCCGCACCTCTCGGCACAAGAAGGTCCTCGGTGACGCGCCGGTACGCCGACGTTCCCGCCGCGCCCGGTGACGTCCCTCCCGAGCTCCCGGTCTTCCTGTGGCGCAACCCCGACCCCAGGCCGTCGTACGACGTGGTCGTCGTCGGCGCCGGCGGGCACGGCCTGGCCACCGCCTACTACCTCGCCAAGAACCACGGCGTCACCGATGTAGCGGTCCTGGAGAAGGGCTGGCTGGCGGGCGGCAACATGGCCCGCAACACCACCATCATCCGCTCCAACTACCTCTGGGACGAGAGCTCCGGCATCTACGAGCACTCGCTGAAGCTGTGGGAGACCCTCGAGGAGGACCTCGACCACCCGATCCTGTTCAGCCGGCGCGGCGTACTGAACCTCGCCCACAGCCTCCAGGACGTCCGCGACAGCAAGCGCCGCGTCCACGCCAACCAGCTCAACGGCATCGACGCCGAGTGGCTGGAACCGGCGGAGGTCGCCAAGGTCTGCCCCATCGTGAACGTCTCACCGGACGTGCGCCACCCCGTCCTCGGCGCGACCTACCAGCCGCGGGCCGGCATCGCCAAGCACGACTACGTCGCCTGGGGCTTCGCGCGCCGCGCCGACGAGTACGGCATCGACCTGATCCAGGACTGCGAGGTCACCGGCATCGACGTCGACCACGGCCGGGTGACCGGCGTGCGGACCACCCGAGGCCGTATCTCCGCCGGAAAGGTCGCCCTCGCGGCAGCGGGCCACTCCTCGGTGCTGGCCGCCATGGTCGGACTGCGGCTGCCGGTGCAGAGCCACCCCCTCCAGGCGCTGGTCTCCGAACTCCTCGAACCGGTGCACCCCACCGTCGTCATGTCGAACGCCGTCCATGTCTACGTCTCCCAGGCGCACAAGGGCGAACTCGTCATGGGCGCCGGCATCGACAGCTACAACGGCTACGGACAGCGCGGCTCCTTCCACATCCTGGAAAGCCAGATGGCCGCGGCACTGGAGCTCTTCCCCGTGTTCGCCCGCGCCCACATGCTGCGCACCTGGGCGGGCATCGTCGACGTCACCCCGGACGCCTCACCCGTCGTCGGCCTGACCCCCGTCGAGAACCTGTACCTCAACTGCGGCTGGGGCACCGGCGGTTTCAAGGCCACCCCAGGCGTCGGCTGGACCTACGCGCACACCATCGCCACCGGCGAACCGCACTCCTACAACGCCCCCTTCACCCTCGACCGGTTCACCACCGGCGCCCTGGTCGACGAGCACGGCGCGGCCGCCGTCGCCCACTGACCGCCGTCCCGGCCAAGGAGACCGACATGCAGCTCATAGCCTGCCCCTGGTGCGGTGAGCGCGAGGAGACCGAGTTCCACTACGGCGGGCAGGCGCACATCGCCTACCCCGAGGACCCCCAAGCGCTCGACGACGAGCAGTGGGCCCAGTACGTGTTCTTCCGCGACAACCCCGAGGGACCGTTCGCCGAGCGGTGGGTGCACGCGGCCGGCTGCCGGCGCTGGTTCGACGCCGTGCGCGACACCGCCACCCACGAGTTCCTCGCGGTCCACGGCAGCCGCGCCCGCCGCACCCTCACCGGGACCACCGGCACCGCACCCGCCGCACGCCGGCGCAAGGGCCAGGAGACCAGCCGATGACCAACGCGTTCCGCGCCCGCGGCCACGGTCACGTCGACCGCGACACCACCCTCTCCTTCACCTTCGACGGCCGCACCTACAGCGGCCACCCCGGCGACACCCTCGCCTCGGCGCTGCTCGCCAACGGGGTGCACCACGTGGCGAACAGCATCACGTACGGAAGGCCGCGCGGTGTCCTGGCCGCCGGCGTCGAGGAGCCCAACGCCCTCGTGCAGATCGAGGCCCCCTTCCCCGAGCCCATGCTCACGGCCACCACCGTGGAGCTCCACGACGGCCTCGTCGCCCGTGGCCTGTCCGGTCGGGGCCGCCTGCGCGCCGCGCCGGACCCGGCCCGCTACGACACCATGCACGCCCACTGCGACCTGCTCGTCGTCGGCGCGGGCCCGGCCGGACTCGCCGCCACCCTGACGGCCGCCCGGTCCGGAGCCCGGGTGATCCTCGTCGACGAACTCCCGTGGCCCGGGGGTTCGTTGCTCGGCAGCCGGGAACTGCTCGACGGCCGGCCCGCGACCGAGTGGGTCGGCGACGTCGTCGCGGACCTCGGCACCTGCCCCGACGTGCGGGTACTGCGGCGCACCACGGCCTTCGGCCACTACGACGACGGACTCGTCCTGGCCCTGGAGAAGCGCACCGACCATCTCGGCGCCGCGGCGCCCGCCCGTGTCTCGCGCCAGCGCGTCTGGCGCATCCGGGCCCAGCAGGTCGTGTACGCTACCGGCGCCTACGAGCGTCCGGTCGCCTTCGACGACAACGACCGCCCCGGGATCATGCTGGCCGGTGCGGCGCGCACCTACCTCAACCGCTTCGGCGTGCTGCCCGGACAGCAGGCCGTCGTGTTCACGACCAACGACAGCGCCTACCCGGCAGCGCTCGAACTGGCCGACGCCGGGGTGCGCGTCGGCGCGGTGATCGACGCCCGTGACGCCGTGCCCGCGCACTGGCGCACCGCCTGCGCCGAGCGCGGCATCGAACTGCGCGCGGGTCATGCCGTCACCGGAACCAGCGGCGTCGCACGTGTCTCCCGGGCCCATGTCGCCCCCTTCGGGCAGGGCCGGCCCGGCGTCCGGCAGGGCATCGACTGCGATCTGCTGCTCGTCTCCGGCGGCTGGAACCCGGCCGTGGCCCTGTTCGGCCAGGCCCGCGGCACCCTCCGATATGACGCCGGGATCGGCGCCTTCGTCCCTGACCGGGACCTGGACGGCGTCCGCGCTGCGGGATCGGCCACCGGGACGTTCACCCTGTCCGGGTGTCTCGCCGACGGCGCGGACGCCGCCCGGCGGGCCATGTCGGCGCTCGGCGTGACGGCCCGGACGGTCGGCCTGCCGGCCACGGCGCCGCTGCCGCGGGCAGCGCCCACCCGGGTGATGTGGCGGGTGCCGAGCCCGCGGGACGGGCGGGACGGCGCCCACCAGTTCGTCGACCTTCAGCGCGACGCACTGGTCTCCGACGTACTGCGGGCGATCGGCGCGGGCCTGAGATCGGTCGAACACGTCAAGCGTTACACCACCATCGGCACCGCCCACGACCAGGGGCGCACCTCCGGTGTGATGACGTCCGGCATCGTCGCCGAGGCACTCGGTGTGGACATCGCCGACCTCGGCACCACGAGCCCGCGTCCGCCCGCCGTCCCGGTGGCCTTCGCCGCCTTGGCGGGCCGCAACCGCGGGGAGCTGTTCGACCCGGTCCGCGTGACCGCGCTGCATCCCTGGCACGTCGAGCGGGGCGCCCTGTTCGAAAACGTCGGCCAGTGGAAGCGACCCCGGTACTACCCCCGGGCGGACGAGTCCATGGAGGAGGCCGTGCTGCGCGAGTGCCGGGCCGCCCGCACCGGCGTCGCCGTCATGGACGGCTCCACCCTCGGCAAGATCGACGTGCAGGGCCCGGACGCCGGCGTGCTGCTGGACCGGCTCTACACGAACGTGATGAGCAACCTGAAGGTGGGCCGGATCCGCTACGGCGTGATGTGCGGTGTCGACGGCATGGTCCTCGACGACGGCACCGTCACCCGCGTGGCCGAGCAGGAGTTCCTGCTCACCACGACCACCGGCAACGCCGCCAGGATCCTCGAGTGGATGGAGGAGTGGCTCCAGACGGAGTGGCCGGACCTGCGCGTGCACCTCACCTCCGTCACCGAGCACTGGGTGACCATCCCCCTGGTCGGCCCCCGCTCGCGCGAGGTGCTCGCCCTGGCGGCCCCCGGGCTGGACGTCGACAACGACGCCTTCCCGTTCATGTCCTGGCGCGACGCGGACGTCGCCGGCGTCCCGGCGCGCGTGTGTCGCATCAGCTTCTCCGGCGAACTCGCCTACGAGATCAACGTCCCCGCATGGCACGGCATCGGCGTCTGGAAGGCCCTGCTCGAGGCGGGCGACCCGTTCGGCATCACCCCCTACGGCACCGAGGCCATGCACGTGCTGCGCGCCGAGAAGGGCTACCCGATCATCGGCCAGGACACCGACGGCACCGTCACCCCCCAGGACCTGGGCATGTCATGGGTGGTGTCCAGGAAGAAGCCGGACTTCATCGGCAAGAGGTCCTTCACGCGCCGGGAGAACCAGCGCGAGGACCGCAAGCAACTGGTGGGACTGCTGCCCACCGACGAAGGGGTCCTGCTGCCCGAAGGCGCCCAGATCATCGCCACCAGCGACATCCCGGCGCCGCCGGTGCCCATGCTGGGCCATGTCACCTCCAGCTACCGCAGCGACGCCCTGCGGCGCACGTTCGCCCTGGCCCTGGTGCGCGCCGGAACCCGGCGTATCGGCGACACCCTCTACGTCCCGCTGGACGGCCGGACGATCCCGGTGACCGTGACCGACCCCGTGCTCTTCGACAAGGAGGGAACCCGCCGTGACGGTTGAGACGCCCACCCGCTCCAGCCCGCTCGCCGCGTGGCGGGACACCCTGGCGCAGCTGCCCACGGGAGTGCGGGTGCGCGAACTGCCCTTCCTGACCCAGCTCACCCTGCGGGTGGAGCCCGGCAGCAGCGCGGCCCGGACCGTCGAGGCCGCCCTGGACATCAGGTTGCCGGGCCCCGTGCGCGCCGAGACGGCCGACGACGTCACGGCACTGTGGATGGGCCCGGACGAATGGCTGCTGATCGCGCCGGACGGGTCGGCCGGCGACCTCGTCGGCCGGCTGCGCGCGGCGATCGGCGACGAGTTCGTCACCGTCACCGACGTCTCGGCGCAGCGCACGACGCTGGCGCTGTCCGGGCACCTGGTCCGCACGGTGCTGGCCCAGGGCTGCGCCGTCGACCTTGATCCGCGGGTGACGCCCGTCGGCTCGTGTCTGAACACGCTGCTGGCGCAGGGACCGGTCACCCTGGTCGTACGCGGCGAGGCGGCCTCCGGCGTCTGGCTGCTGGTCCGCTCGTCGTACGCGTCCTACCTGGCGGCCTGGCTCGTCGACGCCTGCACGGAATACCGGGGTTCGACGGATCGGCAGCAGCGCACCGGAGCCGCATGAAGGACCCGTGTGCCGTTCCTGCCGGGGCATGGCCGCGACCTCGAAAACCGATGGACCGAAAACCGGTGGAACACCGCCACTGTGCTCAACTACCGTGCGGCTGAACCCAGTCGTCTGATGAAGGACATGCCGTTGTACACCCTGTGAGACCTCCCGAGAGCTGACTCGTCGCGCGTCGCGCCTGTGCGCCGCGCTGCTTCCTGCTGCGGACTTCTCACTGAAACCGGTGTACCTTTGTGCTCAATAGCTGGGTGGTCATGCCGACCTGCCTGCCGACCGTTCTCCGCCGTTGCCCTGCATGCGCGTCCGCGCGCTTCCGGGCGAACGGAAAATTCCGCGTCAACGCGAACCACAAACTCCTCGATGCCTGGCTCCTCGTGCTCTGCACCGGGTGCGGGGACACCGCGAAACTCACGGTCATGGAGCGGGTGCACGTGCGCTCCGTACGACCTGAGCTGCTGGACCGGATGCATGACAACGACCCCGGGCTGGCAGCCGAGTTGCTCCAGGATCCGGCCGTGCGGCGCCGCAACCGCATCGCCCTGGACTGGGCGGGCGCCTGGCGCCTGGACACCGGCGGAGCGGAACACCTGGACCGCGAGGTGATCGACGTCTCGGTCCGCTTCGCGGCGCGGATCCCGGTCCGGCCGGTGCGCCTGATCGCCGAGGGCTGCGGTCTCTCGCGGGCCGAGGCCGAGAGACTCGTCACGGAGGGGAGGCTCGTTGCGGCGGTGCGGCTGAGCGGCAGGCTCTCCGGCGACTTCACCTTCACGCTCAAGCGCTGAGCCCTTCTCGGGCACCGGGGCCCGTCCGGCAGGATCCGCTGGACGGGCCCCGGGGCGCATGGTGATCGAACGCGGTGGCGAACGGCCGCTCGTGACGTCCGGCGGCGCAGGGATCAGAGGTTCAAGCGGGTTTCGATGCCGTCGAGCAGAAAGGTCAGGCTGGTCTCGAACTGCTCGTCCATGTCAGGTCCGGACGGTGACCTCATCCAGCGGGCGAGGAGTTCGTGGCCTCCTTGTTCCGCCAGCCCCCGGGCCGCGGTGACGGCCTCGGTGAGCCGCTGGGGGCTGTCGAGGCCGAGGCGGCGCCGCATGGCGTGCTCCTCGGCCACCTGTTGCGCGCTGCCCAGGACGTGACGATCGAGCAGCGCCACGCAGGCGAAGGCCTGGTCCAGCTCGGCCCCGTGTTCCACGAGGGCACGGAGTTGGCACTCGGTGCGGCGCATCATGTGCGGGCCCAGCGGGGGGCGGGTCGGGGCGAGCCGCGCGTACCACATGTGCCGTTTCGCCATCGCCCAGGTCTCCAGCGCGACAGCGCGCAGGTCCGCCCGCCAGTCGGCTCCCGGTGCGTGCGGCAGCGGGATCTCCGCGGTGGCCGCGTCGAGCATCAGGTCGACGAGTCCGTCCTTGCTCAGCACATGGCGATAGAGCGCCATGGGCGTGTACGGGCCGAGCCGCTGGGCCACCGCGGACATCGTCAGCGCCTCGGTGCCGCCCTCGTCGGCGACGGCGATGGCCGCCCGCACGATGTCCTCGCGCTCCAGCGGGCTCTGCCGGCGCCTCGGCGCGGCATGGGTCCAGATCAGCGGTACGCCGGACGTCCCGGCCGACTGTCGTGCCTCTCCTTCTTCCACCCGTTCAGCTTACGCCATCAGCTACAGTTTATGACGTATACGCAAGCAGAGGCGAGGAGAGTGCGATGGAACACGACGCCGCACCGGCCGGTATCCGGCTCGGCATCGGCCGGGGAATCAGCTATGGACTGTTCGGCGAGCCGGACGCCTTCGTGCCGCAGATCCGGGCGCTGGGCGGCGCGGTGGTCCGGGTCTACGTGTACTGGGGGCAGGTCGAGCCGGAGCCCGGCCGCTACGACTGGACGGCGGTCGACGCGATCCTCGACCAGCTGGACCCGGCCGCCGAGACCTGGATCACCGTCTGCTCCAGCTCGCCGTGGGCCACCCGGACCCCGTCCAGGTTCCTGCCGTCGTCCCCGGCGCACGACGACGCGCGGTACGCACGCTTCGTCGATCGTCTCGTCTCCCGCTGCCGGGGCCGGGTCGCGTACTGGCAGTGCAACAACGAGCCCAGCAACACCGGCCTGCTCTGGCATGGCACCGCACCCGAGTACGTGGCCCAACTGGCCGTCTTCGCCCGGGCCGTGCGGGCGGCCGACCCCGCTGCCCGCGTCGTTCTCGGCGGCTGCGGCTACGACGTCCTCTCCAGTCCGCCGGACAGCCCCGCCCGGGCGTTCTTCGACCATGTGGTGCAGCACGGCCGCGACGACTTCGACCTGTTCTCCGTCCACCTGTACGGCGACCCGCACGACATTCCCGCCTACGTCGAGGACGTTCGCGCGATGATGCGCCGCCACGGCTATGAGCGACCCGTACTGGCAGGCGAGTACAACGGCCCGACGCTCTTCGAGTTCCCCGACGCGCAGGCGGCGTTCCAGCAGGAGATGACCGCGGCCTTCACCGCGCCGGCCCCCTCGTCCCCGGGTGCCGAGGCGGAGCCGCCGGACCGCCGCACCATGCGCGCGCTGTACGACCGCGCGGACGACCTCCCGGACACTCTGCGGATGTTCCTGGACGACTGCCCGCCGGAGCTCGCTGCCCGGCGGGACCGTATCAACTGCCGGCAGATCGTCACCCGCAACATCCTCGCCCTGGCCGCCGGTGTCGGCCGCACGGTGTGCTGGAACCTCGCCCCCGAGATCCCGGGCTACCGCGACCGGCTCAACCTGATGGGCTTCCTCTTCGGCAAACTCGCACTGCTCGACTACGACGGACCTGAACTGACGGTTCGTCATCCGTCTGCCCAGACCTTCGCGCTCCTGGCCGCACAGCTGCGCGAAGCGGTCCAGGTGCGCCGCCTCGCCGCCGGACACCCCCGCGACCTCCACGTCTTCGAGGTGGAGCGGCGGGGGCGCGCGGCCCTGGAGGTCCTGTGGCGGGCCGGCGACGTGTTCACCGGCGAGGAGCGGCCCGCCACTCCCGTCGAGCGCCCCTGGCCGCATGCCGACGTGCATGCGCTCGATGCCTTCGGCACACCGGTGCCGGTGGAACGCGACGGCGCGCTGGTCCGGCTGCCGGTCTCGGTGACACCGGTGTTCCTGTCCGCCGAGCCGGCAGCCGAGCCGTCCGCGTAGAGCAGGTCAGGCGAGTCCGGGGAGCCGGTCAGAATTGTTCGACGAAGTACGGTTCGACCGTCATCCAGCCGTTGCCCGCGGCCCCGTTCAGCCTGCCGGAGGAATTCTTCGACAGGGTGTACCAGGAGTCCACGTAGTCGGGGTCGTCGGTGAACCAGGAGTCGGGCATCGCGTTCAACAGCGCGTTCACCAGGGGTATGTAGGTTCCCTGATCGGTGACCGTGAGCAGGGCCGTGGTGAGCGCCTGGGCCAGCGCCTTGTAGTTGGTGCCGTCGTCGTCCTCCATCAATACGACGTCGGCGAGGTTGTACTTGTAGTTCGACCAGTTGACCAGGATCTGGTTCGGGTAGTAGACGGTGCCGTCGTCGTCCAGGTACGGCATGTCGACCGAGTCGACGCGTGCTTTGCCGTCCAGTCCGAAGCCGGTGACGAGGGAGAACATCTCCGCTCCGCCCTTGAACCAGGGCTCCTCGTCGTCCTTCACCTCGATGCCGGTGACCTTGGTGGCCCACCAGCCCGCCGTGTCGAGGCCGCTCGGCTGTCCGTCCGGCAGCCGGTCGAGACCGCCGGCGGACAGCGTGTTGCGCAACACCGTCATTCCGGCCCGGTGAGCCTTGGAGACGTCGATGTCCAGGACGTAGAGCGGCTGTTCCGGCACCCGGGCGGTGTCCACGGTGTGTCGGTTGCCCTCACTGTCGTAGGCCGTGAGGGCGGTGGCGTGGTCGTCGGCCGCCGCGACGGCGACCCAGGGCACGGTGTCGGCGCTCAGACGCGCACGCATCGACGGCGCGCCCAGCCGCACCCGCAGCAGCGATCCCGTCGACTCGGGCAGCCCCTTCAGGGCCGTGATGCGCCGGTCGGCGGCGGAGACCGAGGCCCGCAGACGGCCGCCGTCCGCATCCGCGGCCCGGCCGGCCAGCGCCTGCAGATCCACCTCGCGCGTGGTCAGCGTGGCCGAGCGCACCTGGGCCCGCCACCGCGGATCGCGGAGCGAGGAGGACAGTGAGCGCGCGACCGCCTCCTCGACGCCGTGCACCTGTGCGGGCGAAGAGGGCGAGGCCTGGTCGGCGGGGCTGGCGGCCGGCGTGGCGACCGCCGGCTGGACGGTGCCCGCGAGGACGGCCGCCAGCATCCCGCTGACCAGGATGCGGCGCCGTCTGCATGCTCTGCTCATCATGCTCCTTCTGCTGGTTCGGCGTGTCATGCATGCGATGGGCGCATGTGTGACACGGACATGACATTCCTGGGTGCAGGCGGGACCGGAAACGGTTGCGCCTGTGTGCGGGGTGGGCTGGGTGATCTCCTGCGGGGAGTCGTCGCCTATGCGGAGTCGTCGTGGGCCGAGCGCGCCCCGGCGCACTTCAGTGAGCCCAGCGTGATCTCCTCGGTGTCGCGCAGGTACGCTTCGGCCGCGCGCCGCGCCTCCTCGTTCTGCCGGCCCGCCACGGCGTGCACCACCGGCGCGAGCCGCCTCGACGCCTCCGCCGCGTCCTCGAACGGCGCCCGCAGGGCTTTCCGCACAGGGAGGTAGGCATTGAACAGCGTGTTGGTGAGCAGCGGATAGACCCGGTTCCCGGTGGCCCGTGCCAGTTCCCGGTGCACCTCCGCATCGGCGAGCTGTGCGGTGTCCGCGTCCGGGGCCGCCCCCACCCGGCGCAGCAGTTCTTCCAGTCGCCGGGCCTGCCGCGCCGTGCGCCACACCGCCGCCCGACCGGCGATGAGCGTCCCGATGTGCCGTCGTACCTCGAAGATCTCCCTCAGCCACGCGGGGTCCTGTGCCGCCAGCAGCGGGAGCAACTCGGCGCCGCCGAGCCGCAGATAGTCCAGGATCCGGGTGCCGATGCCGTGCCGGGTGCTCAGCAGCCCCGTCTTCTCGAGCCTGGTCAGGGCGTGTTTCAAGGTGGTGCGTGTGACGCCGTACCCGGCGGCCAGTTCCCGCTCGGGGGGCAGCAGCGAGCCGGGTTCGCGCGTGCCGCTGAGGATGTCCTCGCGCAGCCGGGCCTCCAGCAGATCGACGACGGATCTGCGGGGAATGCTCTCGACGGCCACGGGGACCTCCAGACCTGCGGTCGGCGGTGCGACGACTGGTTGGTTCAGTGGCTCAGCCACTGCCTCAGTGAAGCAGCCTTGTGGTTGTCCGGTCAACGCCCTTGCAACGGTGGTTAGTTGCTCACCTCCAGGGTCGTTCCGGCGTCCGGTCCGGATGCGCGACCTTGTCGTCGCCGACGCCCGGCTTGCCGTCGTACCGCGCCGCGACATCGACTCCCGCCAGCGTCTCGACGTCCGCGAACCCCAGGAGCCCTGGGCGCGCGGCCCGCACGGGTGTCGGCAGCTATACGATCCAGCCCTGCAAACACTCCGTGATCGCGGAGAGAGCAGCTCCGGCTTTGACCTGACGCGTCAGATCACGGACTTGTTCAGGATTGATGGCGACCTTCAAGCCGCACGCCACCAGGTAGGAGTAGGCTGCCGCTGTGGCGAAGAGTGCGTTGTTGCGCTCCAGGGCCGGTACATTGACAAGCTGCTGCAAGAGGACTGCCGCACGCTCGACAGGGGTTGGGTACACGGGTACGCCGAAGATCTCTGCCTCGATGCGGCTCACCGCGGCCGTCAGTGATCCCCAGTCGGTGACCTGCGGATCCCCAGGTGTCTTCTGCTCGGCGATCATGAGAAGCCAGGCGAGGTCGATGAGGATCGGGCTCGTCGTTCTGGGCTCGGCTGCCGGTTCGGATGCTACGGCCGGTTCGGGGCTTGGAGTACTGGGGCCGGTGTCGCGTCCGAGGCGGATCAGCAGTGACTGCCCGACGTACGCGAAGGGTTGTGGCCGGGCCGCAGGCGTGGGTTGCCGGGAGGATGCCATCAGCCAGGCGGGAAAGTCGGGCGAACGACCCACCAGATACTCCATGTGCTCGCCGACACGGCGGCTGCACGACAGCAGTTCTGTCGTGGGAACCGTGTCCAGCAGTAGGTCCTTGGCCTCGGTGGTGAAGTCGAAAAGGCGATGCCTGATGTCGGCCGACGGCTGCGCCGCATCGGGAACGGGGGCCAGCAGGCCGCTGAGGAAGACTTCGGCCAGGGCGGCGGTGTGGCGGCGGCCGGGGAGACAGGAGTGGACCAGTTGCATGACGGGCACGGTCAAGGGCGCCATCGCTGAGAGGTAGGCGGCGAGCCGTACGGATTGGGGGGAGGCGGTGCGGGTGAAGGCGAGCGGCGAGGTGGTGGAGTCGGCGCTCGGAGAGGTGGGGGTGCCACTGCGGGGTTCCCAGATTCTCAGCGGCACGGGTTGGCCGAGGGTGGTGACCGCACCGGCCCATGAGGCGAGTCCGGGTGGGGTCAGTTCGAGCACGGGGATGGGGACTGTGGTGAATCGCGAGACCGCTGGTGGCAGGATCGGATGGGTCACCTGCCAGTCGGTGTTGGGGGCTCCGGCGCGTGGCGTTGCGATGTGCCAGGTGTCTGCCGTGATGCCGGTGCCCGCCCACAAGGAGCGCGGCAGGACATGGATCAACGCGGTGGGACCCGCGGTGGCCCAGCCCTGCAGTACGGTCTGCATCCGGCCGTCTTGCCAGGCCGGGGCTGTTCCGTCGGTGACGACAATGACCATGGTGCGTCCGGAGGGATCTGTCACGCACTGTGGGGACAGCGTCTGAGCGTCGCAGCCGGCCCATGGGCGGGTGAGAGAGACGGACCGCGAAGACTGCGAATGTCCGTGGCGCACCTGATGGACTTCGATCCGTCGGAAGGCGCCGCTGCGTTCGAAGAGGGCGCGGAGTTCGCCGAAGTGGCGTTCCCACAGCAGCATCGAGTCCGCGCTGTCGATGATGAGCGCCAGCCGTAGCCAGCGTTCTGGCCGGGGGCGTAGGACGACTTGAGGTACGTGGGTCTCGGCCTGGGCTTCAGCGGTGGCTTCTTCGGCCAGCTCGGTCGCCCAGGTGCTGGGAATGCGGCGCTTGAGCGGGCGCAGCGCACGACCGAAGGCGAGGTCGCCGCCGAGGGCTCTCAGCCCGGGGACTCGCAGCTCAGGGTCCTTACTGTTCCCGGTGGGCCGGGCGCCGGTCAAGGGTACCGGGCTTGCCCGGTCCGTACGTGTCTCCGTGCCGGGGGATGGAGGATCGGCAGCGGGATTGCTCGCTGGGGACGGCGGGGTGGGCGAGATGCGGTCACCGGGGGCGGCAGGAAGGCGTTCGGTGGAACAACCCGCGGGTTGCCGCTTGGCCCACTGCTCGGCCAGCAGTGTGTCCGGGCCCTGTGGCAGGCGGGAGAGCAGCCACAAGGTGTCCAGGAGTTCCTCGTCGCCGAAGGGGACACCGGCGCTGCTCAGAATCTGTTGCAGCTCCCGGAACATTGCTCACCCTCCCGCATTGAGCCTGTGCAGCACGGTCTTCAGCAAACCTTCCGGATCGTCGAGGCGCAGCCCTCCCAGACGAAGGAAGACGGCGTTGAGCAGTTGGTCGGTGGCGAGTTCCCCGACCGCGCGCCGTGCTATGAAGGTCTCCACCAGATCGCCCGCGGCGGCCAGTGCGTCCTCGCCGAGATGATGACGGATGATCTCCATGAGCTGCGTGTCGTTGGGATCGGCCAGGTGCAGGGGCAGGCAACGACGCCGAAAGGCCGGCGGGAAGTCACGCTCGCCGTTGCTGGTGATCACCACGACGGGAAACTGCGTGCACGTGATGTAGCCCCGCTCCACGGTCGCGCGTCCACCGTGGTCCGCGGTAAAGACTTCGACGGTCGGCTGTGTTTCGGGCAGGCGGGACAATTCGGGGATCTCGAAGCTGCCGTCCTCGAACGCCGTGAGGAGATCATTGGGAAGGTCTACGTCTCCCTTGTCGAGTTCGTCGATGAGAAGGACACGGGGTTTGCCGGCCGGCACCAGCGCAGTGCCGAGCGGGCCAAGTCTCACGAAGTCGCCGATCGGCGGCGGCACCTGGCTGTCGGTACGGGGAAGATTGCTTTCCTGGAGGCGGCCGATGGCGTCGTAGCGGTACAGCGCGTCCTGGAGTGTGGAGCGGCTGTTCACCGACCAGCGAAGGACCTTGCCCAGATCCAGTTCGTCCGCGATGGCCTGGGCGAGTGAGGTCTTGCCGACGCCGGGATGGCCGGTGACCAGCAGCGGGCGGCGCAGGTGCAGAGCGGCGTTGACCACTTCGGTCTCGGGGCGCCCGATCACGTAGCCGGTCCGGCGATCCGGTGGGGTCTCGCTCTCCTCGTCAAGGGTGGCGGTTCGGGCGGCACCGAAGCGGCGCCAGGGTGGCGCCGCGGGAAAGGAAACGCCGGTACGGTGCTCGCCGGTGCCGCGGAAGATCTGCCATGGGGTTTCCTCGACCGGGGCGGAAAGGTCGCCGCCATCGGAGTCGGGTTCGGCCTGGCTGGTCATCGCATACTCGCTTCGTCGCTTGCGGACTGAGGGGGCACTGCCGAGGCAGGAGGCATGTGCCGTTCGGGGTCGTCCAGGAGGAGAGCCGGCCGTACCGGGTGCCCTACAGGGTCTTCACAGACTTTCGCCCAGTACCTGCGGACACGCTCGGGCAGCTCAGGAATCGTGCCTTCGGGGTCGAGCGGCCCAAAGTGGGTTTCGGAGACGGCCTCGGAGGCGTCGTGATCCCACAGGATGACGGGGTAGCCGAGATGCAGGGCCAGCTGGATCATCCGCGCGCCGTCGTCGCGGCCGGCGCGCACGACCACACGGGCGACGTCGTGATCCTCTTCCAGCCTGCCGTAGGCGCGCTGCCCCTGGGCATGTTCCTGATCAAGGTAGACCGCCTTGCCGTCCGCACGGCCGTTCCAGCGTCTTTCCAGCCTGGCGCGGCGGTCGTCTTCGCGCGCAGCGCTGGCCAGCGGGGCGCAGCGCAGGGCGATCCGGCGGCGCACGGCGAGAAGCAGAGGAACTACATGATGTGTGTCGGCACCGTTCCAGGTGTGCACGGGAACGGAGAGCATGTCCCCGGCCTCCAGCACGATTTCCACCACCGGTGCTTGCGCGTCGCTGACCGACAGCGATCTGATGGCGTGTTCGATCAGCCGGACGGCTTGGGCCGGGGCGAGCGGGATTCCGTTGTCGTCGTGCGAGTGCCGGGCGAGTTCCCCGGTCCCCGGGTCGGACCATACGACGCAGGTGAACATCTGTGTGGCAGGCTCGGGGTAGATCTGCACCACGACGCGCGGGCCGGTACGGGATTCCTTGAGCGATCGGGCCCATGAATGAGCCCTCGCGCGAAGTGCGTCGAGAGTCTCGGCATCCACTCCGAGCCGTTGTGCGACGTGCCGGCCCCACGCATCCAGTTGCCGGCACCATCCGGGATATTGCTCGAAGACTGCGGCAAGGTGCTGGGTGAAGCGGATGACGGCAGGGGTGGTGCGTGTTCTCCGATCGGTGTGGCTGTTTCCGCCCGGATGTCTTTCGAGGTTCTCCACATACGCCAGGAGCTGTGCTCCGCCCATCGTGCCGACGGTGTCCATCTGCACTCCGTTGCCG
The DNA here is from genome assembly GCF_053589015.1 of Streptomyces sp. NPDC003393. Lineage (NCBI taxonomy): Bacteria > Bacillati > Actinomycetota > Actinomycetes > Kitasatosporales > Streptomycetaceae > Streptomyces > Streptomyces sp. NPDC003393. Next base: position 20,909 of record NZ_JBSFRB010000013.1, read on the forward strand.
CCGGGCAGGATGTGCTGGGTGATCGCGGCCACCGTGGCTGGAGACATCTCGGGGGCCCTCGTCAGCAGTTCACGCAGGTCTGCGTACTCGCCCACGGACAACAGGCCCGGAGGAACATGGGCGAGAGCCAGACCACGGAACGGCTCTGCGGTCTTGGATTCGCCATCTGCCGACAGCATGGCGATGAAGGTGGCCATTGCGCGGGGGGTGCTCAGCAGCACCTCGGCAAATGTTTTGATGGAGTAGCCATCAGCGAGTCGAGCAGCCCCGCATGCCCGCGCCACCCGCGCAGCATGCACCTTGAGCTGTCCCCTCTCGGGGAACATGGATTCCAAGACTCCCATGACTTCCAGCCGGGCTGTGGGGTCGATGGGTGCCGCGTAGGTTTCCGTGTCGTCCTCGGTGCCGTCGAGTGTGAGGTAGCGGCAGGTGACCGGGGTCTGCACGGGTCCTCCGGCCGCACACCGCTGCGCGAAGTGCAGTCTGACGTCGTGGTGAAGTGCAGACAGGTCCGGGCGCAGATCAGTCGCGTTCTGTTCCAGCCACTGCAGCAGCATCGTGGAGAACGCGCCGCTTTCAGTCAATTCGTCCTGCTCGGCTGCCTGCCCGTCGCGGGAAGCGTGCAGCAGGAACTGCTGAGCCGTCTCACGGCGCGGTGGAGGGAACGGCACGACGACCGGAGCACTCTCCCCACCGTGCTCCTCCACGAACGTGGCACAGGCGTCGAAGAAAAGGACCTGCTGTCCAAATCCGGAAGAGGCCATCTGCGTGAGGGAGAGCCGCAGTTCCTCCACATTGAGACAGAGCTTGTCCTCGGCGGAGGCATCGGGGTGGAAGAGCAGTCGGCCGCCCTCTCCGAGAACGCCATGACCGCCCCAGTAGACGTACAGCAGACTGCCGACCGCCTGCTTGAGATCTTCGATGAAGACTCTTCTCACGTCATTGAGCGAGGCCACCAGGCGGTAGTCGAACCCTGCTCTGGCGGCAGCCGCCTCGAGGGATGCCCGGCTTTCCTCCATAGGTGACAAAAGAAGCCTGATGTTCTGCGGCGGCACCCCTCCACGGTGCAGCCACCGTGCGAAGCGCAGAGCGTCCTTGCCGGCCCCGGGCAGACTCCAATCGCGCGGGGCCCGCGGGTAGCGCTCCAACCCGACCACGACAGCGTGGATGTCGGTGGCCTCGACGCGGTTCAGCCCAGCCATGTGCGGACGGCGTCCCAGACCGTGCTGTTGGTCCAGTAGGCGCTGTGTGCGAAAGGGAAAGGCTGGCCGTTGCTGACTTCCATGTCACTGGCATGCAGCGGAAACACCTTCGCCGCACGGTAGGCCAGCAGATCCCACGGATCGTAGATGTTCAGCCAACGGCGCGGGAAGTGCTCTGGCAGGGTCTCGGGGTGTTCAACGGAGGCCAGAGCACCGCACTCGTAGAAGAACGGCGCCTGGGAACCGACCGTGATCAATTGATCGACCCGTCTGCCGAGGTCTTCCATGGCAAGCAGGTCCACACACGCCACACCCCCCAGACTGTGGGCCAGCACCGTGACCGACTCCCCGGGTGCGTGCTCGATCGTGCGCCTGATGAGCTGTCGTACCCCGTCCCCGCGAGCTTGATAGCGGAGGATGTCCCCGGTCATCGGCAGCACGCCGTCGCTGAGAGAACCACGCTGGTTCGCGGCTCGCCGCGTCAGGGCCCGCAAGGCGGGTTTGACGGCAGCTTGCCGAACCTTGCCGGGTAGTGCCCGGCTCTGTGCATGCAGGTCGGAACTGAGCATGGAGAGCAACGCATCACGGGCAACGCCGTCCACCGCATCAGCTCCGCGGTCGGCCGCCATCGACAGAGCAGCGGCCACGATCGCACGGGCCACTGCATGCCTGTGCTCGTAACCGCTTTCGTCGACTGTGGCCGCAGCGTCACGCAGCTCGGGTGACGCCTGCACTGCGCGCAACGCCTCAGCAAGATCATCGAGCAATCCGAATCCGCGGAAAACCGCCACGGCATCGGTGGAAGGGCGAAAAGCCTGAATCGCATCGAAGAACCTGCGGGAGGGCGGAGTTCCTCGTCCCATGCCCGACCTGGAGGCCGGCTTCAGACCAAGCAGCCGCAACTCGTAGCCGAAGTCTGCGTAGAGTACTCCCCATACAGCGATGTCCTCGTCATCGGCTTCAGTCTTGCCGCCCCCCGAGACCCTGTAACCGGGAACCGAAGCGCCGCCGCAGACGAACTTCGCGCCCTCCGCGGCCCCCCAGAAGCAGCCACGCACCTCGCGGTCGGGCTTGTCGAGTGCGGCCCGCACCACGTCGAGTGTCGCGTTGTACGACGTGGCACGCACCCCTGTGCCGTGCACGAAGACGATCGAACGCTCCATGGGCCCCCGTCCCCACGTGTGATGGTCACGCTCAGAAGAGCACCACACCACCGCCTGATCCGATGGTAGCCACTTCGCTCTCGAAATCAGCCAACTCCTGCAGACCCGTTCTCGTCCTACCGAATTCCGCACCATGCCGGGCTGACCGGACCCGATGCACGGCGCCTGCGGCGACCGCGCGATCACTGCCCCGCCACGCGTACGACCGCCGGGCGTCCCGATCCAGCGGAGCGCGTACGCCCCGGCCCGCACCGCGGGCCTCCTGGTGATCGCCGGAGCTACCGGGACATCGCATGGACAGGTGATGCCCGTGCCGGTGTGAAGAAGGCGTCGCCCGAGTAACGGTCCGACGGCCCCGGACGCATCGCTCGATCACGTCACCATCACGACGCGAGATGTCCGGAGGCCAGGCACCGCCGTGAATCACTCGGTGCGGCCGTTGACCCGCCGAAGTGGGCCGAGAAGAATTCATGAGCAGGCGAAAGCGGCCGGCGCCGGAAATGACGGACCACTGCAATCCCGGAGCGGGGCAGAATGATGAAGCCCTTCGTGCCTGAATTCAAATTCCGTCCGCAGCCGCAGCCCAGCCTGTGGCTCACCCGACACCGTCTTCTGCGGAGGCTGGATGCCGCCTCCGCACCGATCGTGGTCGTCTCGGGGCCGGCCGGGTCGGGCAAGTCGTCGCTGCTGGCGGAGTGGTCGCGGGACGCTCGGGCCCGGGGCGAGTGCGCATGGCTCAACCTCGACGCCCGGGACAATGAGCCGGAACGTCTCTGGGCGGGCGTCACACGGGTTCTCAGCGAGACGCGTCCCACCGTTCCCGGGCCGTCCGCCCTCCCTGCCGGAGTCGCGGCCGCAACCGCATCCGCAGCGGCGGACCCGGGGCCCGGCGCCCCGGTGCGCGGCCTTCCGTGGGACGTCACCGACGGGATCTCGACCCTGATCCTCGACGGCCTCGAACTCCTCACGGACGAGGAGACACTGCGGACCGTGGCCGACTTCGTCACCTGGCTTCCCCCGGGACTCCGAGTCGTCATCGCGACCCGGCGGGTGGCCGGCGGTCCGATACCGGCCCTGCGCGCCCGGGGCAGCGTCGCCGAATTGGGACCCGACGATCTGCGTTTCACGCCGGAAGAGGCGGAGCGACTTCTCGGAGGTGGGGGAGCGGGCGTCGATTCGCCGGTGCCGCCCGGGCGGCTCGCGGACCTCTACGCCGTCACCGAGGGGTGGGCGGCGGGTCTGGGCCTGGCGGCGCACATGATGGCCCGGCCAGGAGCGGTTCCGGGGGGAACGGAAGCATTCACCCGGGTGGAAGGAGCCATCTCGGACTATCTCCGGGCCGAGGTCCTCGACCGCCTGACCCCACGGCAGCGGGAATTCCTCGCGGACGTCAGCGTGCTCGACGAACTGGCTCCCGGACCGTGCTGGGCAGTGACCGGCGAGGCCGGGGCCGGCGCCCTGCTGCGGCAACTCGCCCAGGCGGTTCAGTTCCTGGTGCCCCTCGGGCCCGGACGGGAGAGCCATCGGCTGCACCCCGCTCTGCGCTCCGTCCTCGCCGAGACCGTGGACGCCGAACGGCCGAGTGGACCGCTGCACCTGCACCAGGCCGCCGCACGCTGGTTCGAACAGCAGGGGCAGACATCGCGCGCGGTCCGGCACGCGGTTCTCGGCGCGGATCCCACGACCGCGACCTCGGCGGTTCTGCGGGCATGGGAGGGCGCGGTGGCCGCCGGGCGCCACGCGGACGTGGGGCCCTGGCTGGAGCAACTGCCCAAGGAGCTGATCGCGGCGGACCCCAGGCTGTGCGTCGTCGGCGCCATGACCGCGCTCGCCGCGGGAGACGTGGAGTCGGCCTGCCGGTGGCTCGATCTGGCCGACGCGCGCCGTCCCGGGACCGTCACCTTCGGTGCGGCCTCCGCAGGGATGGACACGACGGCCATCGTGCGGTCGGCGGTGTCGTGCTCGCGAGGGGAGATCCTCACGGCCGCCCGGCTGACCGAGTCCGCCGCCACCCAGTTGCGGGGGCCGGGTCCTGTGACGAGCTGGCGGGCGCTGGGATGCGTCACCCGTGGTCTTGCCCTGATGTGGCACGGAGACTACGAGCAGTCGCAGAGCTGGCTCGGCGAAGCGGCTCGCAGCGCACGGGCCTCGGGTCATGCGCTGGTGCTGGTGCGGGCACTGGGGGCCCAGGCCGCCTGCGCCGGACTCTCCGGACGGCCGGCACACGCCAGGACCCTCGGCGCACAGGCCCTCGAAGCGGCGGAGGCAACAGGTCTGAGCGGCCACTTCGTGACCGCACTGGCGCATGTCGGCAGCGGGGGCGCGTCATTCCGCGCCCACGCCCTGGACGAGGCGGACCGATCGCTGACCCATGCCGAACGGGCCCTCGCCGGCACCGCGCGGCCGGGCGGCGAACCGCACGCCCGCGCCCTGTGCCACCTGCTTCGATCACGACTGGAGGACCGGCGCGGGGACCGCGACGCGGCACGGGCGGCGATGCGCAGCGCCGTGCTCACCGCCACGGGGTGCGAGTCCCCGGGGGTGCTCGGCACGCTGCTGTCCGCGCCGTCGGACGCCCCGAAGGCCGTGGTCACGGCATCGAAGGTGTCCGGGGACCAGGAGCCGCAGGAACTGTCGGCCGCCGAACGCCGCATTCTGCGGGCGTTGTGCGGTCCGCTGACCCTGCGCGAGATCGCCGCGGAGCTGTACCTCTCCCACAACACCGTGAAGACCCAGGTCAGGGCGGTCTTCCGCAAGCTGGACGCGCACAGCCGTCCCGGTGCCGTGGCACGGGCCCGTGAACGAGGGATCATTTAGCGCCGCAGCGTGGGGCGGGGCCCGGAGACCACCGCGTATCACCCGGGTGATTGCCCGGCCGGGGCGCGCCGGTCACCCCGTCGGCGTCCACCATCGGGTCGTTCCCTTCCCGACGACCGGAACGACCCCGACGACCTCGAGGAGCCTGACGTGCTGCGAACCGGCAAGGACTACCTGGCAGCCCTCAACGACGGCCGCAAGGTGTGGGTGGGCGACGAGCTCATCGACAACGTGGCCACCCATCCCAAGACGCGGGCGTACGCACAGCGCATCGCGGAGTTCTACGACCTGCACCACCGCCCCGACCTGGCGGACGTCATGACGTTCGTGGACGACGAGGGCCGGCGCCGGTCGATGATGTGGTTCCAGCACCGCTCCAAGGACGACCTGCGGCGCAAGCGCCGTTACATCGAGACGGTGCTGCGGGAGCTCGGGGGCGGATCCACGCCCCGTACCCCGGATGTCAACAACTACGTGCTGATCACCTACGTCGACGACCCCGAGCCCTGGAGCAGCCAGTCCGTCGGCACGGACGGCCGGGACCTGACCGAGGGGATCATCGACTTCTGGAACCTCGTCCGGGACGGAGACCTGAACACCACGCCGGCGTTCGTCGACCCGCAGACGGACCGGTCCCGGGAATCGGCCCAGGCCGAGTCTCCGGCTCTTCGTGTCGTCGCCACCTCGGAGGAGGGCATCACGGTGCGGGGCGTGAAGGCCATCAGCACCGGAGCGGCCTTCGGCGACTGGATCCACATCGGAGTGTTCTTCCGGCCGGGCATCCAGTCGGAGCAGGTGATCTTCGGCGCCGTCCCCACGAACGCCCCGGGCGTGACCGTCATCTGCCGTGAGAGCAATGTCCGGGACGGCGAGGAGCAGGAGCACCCCCTCGCTTCGCAGGGAGACGAACTCGACGCCGTCCTGCTGTTCGAGGACGTGTTCATTCCCTGGAACCGTGTGTTCCACATCGGCAACCCGAAGCACGCCTCGCTGTACCCGCAGCGTGTCTTCGACTGGCTGCACTACCAGGCGCTGGTCCGGCAGATGGTGCGGGCCGAGCTGATGCTGGGGCTGGCCCTGCTGATCACGGAGCACATCGGCACCTATCAGCTGCCGCCGGTCCAGACCCGGCTGGCGAAGTTCGCCGAGTTCCACCAGACCCTGAAGGCCCATGTCGTCGCCTCCGAGGAGGAGGGCTTCACGACTCCGGGCGGCCTCTACAAGCCGAACGTCCTGATGTTCGACTTCGGCCGCGCCTTCTACCTGGAGAACGTCGGCACCATGGTGAACGAGATCATCGACCTGGCGGGCCGGGCGTCGCTGATCTTCCCCACGGAGGGACAGTGGCAGCGCCCCGAACTCGGGCCGTGGCTGCGGGCGCTGCAGACGGGCCCGGTCGGGCGGCCGCACGACCGGATGAAGATCAGCCGGGTGATCCGGGACCTGTTCCTCTCCGACTGGGGCAACCGGATCGCCGTGTTCGAGAACTTCAACGGCACTCCGCTGCTGGCCATTCGGACTCTCACCATGAAGCGGGCCGAGCTGTCCCCGAACGGGCCGATCGCCGACCTGGCCCGCCAGGTGTGCGGGATCGAGCTGCCCCGGGAGGACACGCAGGACACCGAGTACATGGCGCAGGCGGACTACGCACGCCGACAGGACGCGTCCTGACCGTAGCAGCGCGCCCGGGGCCGGGACCGACACCGTCGGTCCCGGCCCCGGGCCGTATGGTCCTGCCGGGCACCGCCCGGTCGCCGAGGTCGCCCCAGGCTCCTCCGGGTCGACGCGCGCGACGGGGGAGTGCTGCGTCGTGCCGGGGTGAGCACCGGACCGGCCGCACCGATTCACCCGGGTGATCGGCGGGTCAGGCCTTCGGCGGGTCCCCGGCCTCGCGCTCCACGAGCAGCCGGGTCAGTTCGACCCTGGTGTTGATGCCCAGCTTCGTGAAGATGTGGCGCAGATGGGTGTTGACGGTGTGGACCGACAGATACAGGCGTTCGGCGATGGCCCTGTTGGTGAGTCCCTCCGCGACCAGCGGCGCGACCCTCAGTTCCGACTCCGACAAGCTGTCCCACCCGGACGTGGCCGCCGGGCGGTGCGGTCCGGGAGCGGCCCGCACACCGAGGTCGCCCAGCCGCCGCCGTACCCGGTCGTGGTCGCGGGAAGCCCCGCATCGCCGCAGCAGGACCTGTGCCTCCCGCAGCTCCTGGACGGCCTCGTCGACGGCGCCCTCGCCGGCGAGGGCCTGGCCCAGGTCCTCGTGGGCGGCCGCGAGGGCCGGGACCCGGGGTCCCTGCCGGTAGTCCCGGACGGCGGCCCGGAGCAGCTCGGGGCTGCCCTCGACGAGGCCCTGGACATGAGCGTGGACGGCCCGGGTGACGACGTGTGTGCCTCCCTCGGCGGCGATGCGTCGCGACACCTCGAGGATCGCCTCCGCCGCCTCCCGCTCGCCGCCCCGCAGCGCGATGCGCGCCAGCCGGGGCCAGTGGCCGGGCGGTACGGACGGCAGCCACGCCGGACCCGTGCCGAATCCACGGGTGAGCGCGGCCGCCTCCCGGGAGCGGTTCTCCGCGTCGAGCAGAGCGGCCTTGGCCAAGGCCAGCCAGGGACCGTGCGGGGGGTTCGCGATGCCGGCCGTCGCCTCGGCGGTCCGCAGCTGCGTCCGGGCCTGGGACAGGTCTCCGCGGCGCACGGCGACATCGGCGAGCACCGCCCGCGCCAGCGGGACCGCGCGGGTGATCTCCAGTTCGTCGGCGACCGCCAGGCACGCCTCCGCCTCGACGGCCGCGTCGTCCAGGGCACCGCGTTCGAGCAGCACGAAGGCGCGGTGGACGTACCAGTGCGGAAAGGACCAGCCGAGCCCCATCGCCTCGGCCTGGCGTCGGCCTTCGCGCAGGGTCCGTTCGGCCTCGTCCAGGCGGTCCGTGGCGGTCAGGACCGTGGCGAGCCACAGCGCCGGTACCCGCGGCGGGCGCAACCGTATGGTGTGTGGTTCGGCGTCCGACCGCTGCCGGGCCTGCTCGGCGAGATCCACGGACTCGGACAGCCGGCCGCGGTAGAACGAGATCTGGGACTGGAAGACCATCGCGCTGACGACCACCGCGGTGTCCCGGCTCCTGCGGGCGCCCTCGACGAGCATGCCGCCGATCGCCTCGGCCGAGACCAACTCGCCCGTCGACACCAGTCCCGTGCCCTGCGTCTTGAGCAGCTGGGTGCGCAGGTCCTCGCGCAGGCCGGGCAGCGCGAGCGCGAGGCGGGTGTGCGCCATGGCCGTCGCGTCGTCTCCCGTCGCCTGGTGGATCTCGGCCGCGACCAGATGCAGGGCGGCCTGCTGTGCGGCGGCCAGGTCCTCGGAGAGCGTGCTGTTCACCAGGTGGAGGGCTTCGAGGATCCGGTGGGTCCCGGTGAGCTGGTACGCCGCCTCGGTCAGTAGCTCGATCCTGCGCGGGTCGCTCGGCGGCAGCCGGTCCGCGGCGTCGAGCGCGAGGTCGGCGGCGGCCTCGGGCACCGTCGCGGCGATGTCGCGCACCGCCCGCAGCAGTGTCCGCATCGCCTCCCGGTCCAGTGGCCCCCCGCCCAGCACGACGTGCCGGATCACCTCGGCCGACGGCGCGCCCGCGGTGCCCAGAAGCTCTCCGGCCTCCCGGTGCAGAGCCGATCTCATGGGCCGGGGCAGCTCCTCGTACACGGCGCGGCGCACCAGCTCGTGCCGGAAGGCCACACGGTCGCCGTCCTCCGCCAGCAGTTCGGCGCTCAGCACGGCGCCGACCGCGGGCAGGAGCGTCGCGACCCGGCGGTCGAGCATCCGGGCGGCCGTCGTGAGGTCGAAGCTCCTGCCCAGCACCGAACCGATCTGCAGCAGCCGCATCGCGTCCTCGGGCAGTTCCCCGAGTCGCCGGTGGACGGTGCGCCGGAAATCGGCGGGGACGGGTGGGCCGCCGGTGAGCGGAGCCTGGCCTCCGCTCCGCTCCAGCGCTCCCAGGAGCTCGACGACGAGGAAGGGGTTGCCGTGCACGTCCCGCAGGAGCGGAGCGAGCCCGGACTCCGGGGCACGTCCGAGAAGGTCTGCGGCGATCTGCGTGATCGCCTCCGTGCCGAGGGGCCGCAGGACGAGCCGCGTGGCCCCGTTCTCCTCCCAGTGGTCGCGTGCCCGGCGCGCCAGGGACCGTTCGCTGGCGGTCTGCATGCCGAAGATCCACAGAATCCGTGAGCCGGCCAGCCGCTTCGGCAGCGCGCGCAGCGCGGCCAGGGTGGTGGGGTCCGCCCACTGCACGTCGTCGACCACGACCGAGACCGGGGCCCGCCGGACCAGGCGCTCGAGGATCTCCGCGATGCGGTCGAGGACCCAGAACGGCTCCTCGGGGACCGCCTGTTCCAAGCCGTCGCGGTCGGCCTCGCCGGTCTCCCGCAGCGCGGCCAGCAGCGAGGACTGCGAGGCGTACTGGTCGAGTTCGTCGGCCTGGACACGGACGACCTCGAAGCCCTCCGCGCGACCGATCCGCACCGCTTCCCGCAGCAGCCTCGTCCTGCCAACACCCGGGGCGCCTTCGACGAGCAGGCACCGGCCACCGCCGTCGCGCACGGCGGTGTGGGCCTGACGCAGGACCGCGAGCTCGCGGTCCCGGCCGCGGAGGGGGGAGGCCGTCATCACCCTCGGCCCGTGCTGTCGGGAGACCGGTCGGTGATCCTTTCGTTCCGCATGGGTCCAGCATGCCGGATCCACCGCGCCGGGCGCTGCACACCGTCCCGGCTTCACCCGGGTGACAACGCCTCGCCGGCACCCGCCCGAGCGAGGGTGCGGGCCGTTCCGGAGGCGTGCGGCGAGCGCACCGCCGTCCCCCGCGAATCACCAGTTCATGCGATGTGACCGGGAGCCGCCTTGCCCACACTGGCGATGTCGGGCGATGTGCGTCGGTCCCGTAGGACATCGAGCCCGCCCTCTTCCGTTCCCGAATCCCTTCAGAGGTGCCCATGTCTCTCGTACTCGACTCCGCGGCCCAAGACCTTCTGTTCCGTGACGCACGCACGGCCAACGCGTTCACGGACGAGCCGGTGACGGACGAACAGGTGCGTGCCATCCACGACCTCGTGAAGTTCGGCCCGACCTCCATGAACCAGCAGCCGCTGCGTGTCGTCCTCGTCCGGTCGGACGAGGCCCGCGGACGCCTTCTGGAGCACATGGCCGAGGGCAACCGGGCCAAGACCGCTTCGGCACCGCTCGTGGCCATCCTCGCGGCGGACTACGAGTTCCACCAGGAACTGCCGAGTCAGTTCCCGCACTTCCCGCAGGCCAAGGACGTCTTCTTCGCCGAGCGGCCGGCGCGGGAGGAGTCCGCGCGGCTCAACGCCGCCCTCCAGGTGGGGTACTTCATCGTGGGGGTCCGCGCCGCCGGACTCGCGGCCGGACCCATGACGGGCTTCGACGCCGAGGGGATCGACAAGGAGTTCTTCCCCGACGGTGAACACGGGGTCCTCGCCGTGGTGAACATCGGCAAGCCCGGCGAGAACGCGTGGCAGGCGCGCCTGCCCCGACTCGCGTACGACGAGGTCTTCACCACCGTCTGATCCTCGGCCGGTGCGGCCACGCACCAGCCGCGCCCAGGACAACACGGCATGCGGCCGCCGCCTCGAGGGAGGCGGCGGCCGCATGCCGTGTCAGGACGCGTGCTGAGCGTCCTCGGGCCGTGCGGGGGCCTCGGCGCCATGACGTTCGGCGTACCAGAACTGTGCGGCGACGCCCAGGAGGTAGGCGGTCGTGCTCACCGCACCGACCGCCGTCCACAGGAGCCATTGCGAGAGGCAGGAGGCGAGCAGCCGGCACAGCAGCATCCCGGCGCCCGCCGACGGCAGGTGCAAGGCCGCCCAGAGCGGAGTCGGTCCCGCGGCCCGCGGGCCGATCGGCCGGCGCAGGCCGCCGGCGGCGCACGCGCCCACGGCCACGAAGGACAGCGTCGCCCCGATCAGGAGTGCCACCGCGTCCACGGCCCGCGGCTCACCGCGGACCGCCGATGTCACCGCGGTGGCGGTCCACAGGGTCAGCGTGTAGCCGTAGGGGGTCGCGCTGCCGGAGACGACCGCCTGGAGCTGCCGTCGGTACCCGGGTACCGGCATGTCGAGCACCTCTCTTTCGCCGCGCCGGACGCGGAGCGCTGGGAAACGCCTCGCGGGCGGGTGGACGGACGGTGCCGTCCGTCCACCCGCCCGCGAAGCCCACGGTGGTGTGCGGCTTTCGCCCACCGGTCAGCGGCCGCCCACGGACGCGGTGTCCCGGGGCGCACGCCGCATGCTGCGGAACCCGCCCGCGAAGTACAGGAGCGGACGCGCCTGTTCCCGGTGCTCGAAGTGCTGGGCGTCGCCCACGAAGATGGTGTGGTCGCCACCGGGCAGCGCCGCCGCGACGTCGCACACGACGTAGGCGATGGCCTCTCGGAGAACCGGTACGCCGTGTTCCGAGTGGAAGTCCACTTCGGCGAACTTGTCGGGTTTGGAGACGGCGAAGTTCATCGCCAGGTCCTCGCTGCCCTCGCCGAGGACGTTCACCGCGAACCGTCCGGCGCCGGTGATGGCCTCACACGTGTACAGGTGACTGGCGATGCAGACGATGAGCTGGAGCGGGTCCATCGACAGGGACGCGACGGCGCTCGCCGTCATGCCGATCGGGTCGTTCCCGTTGTGCGTCGTGATCACGCTCACGCCGGTGGCGAGCCGGCCCATGGTGGCTCGGAACGCGGCGGTCGGATCGAGGGGTGCGGGCATGGGTGCCTCCGTGGAAGGCTCGGCTGGCTGCCGAGGAACGGTGAAAGAGCGTGTGGACGTCCGTCGGCTGACGGAGAGCGTCGGTCGCGAGCGTGTTCGGGGGCCGGGACCGGCCGGCTCGGTGTCCGGGCCGGCCCGGTGCGCCTTCGCGAGCACGTGGCCGTGTGTTCCTGGAGCGTGCTGTGCCGGCGGGCCCAGGACGCGGATGCGGTGTCCCGCCCTGGGCGCCGGGCGGTCAGCGACGGGGCAGCGGATCCAGGACGAAGGTGTGCCGCATGGCGGTGTACGCCTCGTCCGTCGACTGCTGGTGCGGGCCGGTCCCCGCGGCGTAGGTGGTGAATTCGGCGACGAGCGACTGCTTGACGCCGAAGACGGGATCCTGGTCGAGGTAGTGGTCGTCCGAGGGGAACAGCATGGTCGTCACCCGTTGGTATCCGGCCGCCTCGATGACCAGGTGGATGTGGGCGGGGCGCATCAGCGGGCGTCCGGTCGCCTTCATCAGCTCGCCCACGGTGCCGTCTCCGGGAATCGGATAGCTGGCGGGCCGGACGGAGCGGAAGGCGAAACGTCCCTCCGCGTCCGTCCGGAACAGGCCGCGCATGGCGGGCTGGGTCAGCCCGGGAACGTCCACGTCGTAGTGGCCCGATCCGTCGCTGTGCCAGACGTCCACGGCGGCTCCGGCCACCGGTTCGCCCCGCTCGTCCAGCACCAGGCCGTCGAAGAAGAGGGGAGCCCCGGCGAGTCCGCCGGAGATGTCGTCCCCCGACTCGCTCGAGGGCCGGTCCTCCCGGAAGAAGGGACCCTGCACGCTGTTCTCCGTGGCCGTGCCGTCCCGGCGGTGGTTGATCGCGTCGACGAGCATGGTGATGCCGAGAACGTCGGACAGGAGGATGAACTCCTGGCGCTGCGGTGAGCACAGCTGCCCCGTCCGGGTCAGGAAGTCCACACCCTGGGCCCACTCCTCCTCGGTCAGCCCGACCTCACGGACGAAGTCGTGCGCATGACGAACGAGTGAGCCGAGAATCCGTGCCACCCGCGGGTCCGCGGTCGCGGCCATGGCCGCGATCACTTCGCCGGTGATGTTCGTGCTGTCCAGGTCTCGCATGCATCTCTCCCTTGCTGTGGTTCGCCACCGCGGACCACGGGCCGCGGCAGGCGGGCGTTCTTCGAGGTCATTGGGTCGGTGCGGTCCCGCGCCAGGCGCGGGTGAGGATCCCGGTGGCGGCGAGCCGGTCCACCGGGCGGGGGTTCCAGTAGCCCTTCTCCAGCACGAGGTCGACCGCCGCCTTAAGGCCCGACTCGGGCATGCCGAGTTCGCGCAGCGACCGGGGGACCCCGAGCCGCCCGGCGAACTCCCACAGGCCGGTCGCCGGGTCGGCGGCGGACAGCGCCGCGCCGATCCGGGCCATCGCCCGCGGCGCGGCCGGCGCGTTGAACGCCACGACATGCGGCAGTACGACCGCGTGGGTCTCGGCGTGCGGCAGTGCGAACGTGCCCCCGAGGACGTGACAGATCTTGTGGTGCAGAGCCATGCCGACCGTGCCCAGACAGGCCCCGGCCAGCCAGGCTCCGTACAGTGCCCCGGCGCGGGCCTCGACGTCGTCCGGTCGCTCCACGACACCGGGGAGGTGGGCCGCCAGCGCCGTCAGCGCTTCTCCGGCCATGAGGAAGGCGAGCGGATCACCGTCTTCGGAGTAGAGGGCCTCCACGGCATGGGCGAGCGCGTTGAGTCCGCTGGCCGCCGCCATGTGCGGCGGGAGTGTGACGGTGAGGTCCACGTCGTAGACCACGGTCTTCAGCCGCACTTCGGGCAGGCGACGGGTCGTCTTGCGTTCGCCCTCGGTCTCGCCCAGGATCGGCGACATCTCAGAGCCCGCGTACGTGGTCGGAAGCGCGATGTGGGGGAGCCCGGTGCGTAGCGACACCGCCTTGCCCAGCCCGATCGCCGACCCGCCGCCCACGCTGACCAGGCAGTCGGCCCGCAGGGCCGTCACGGCACGGACGGCCGCCCGGGTGACGTCCGACGGTGTGTGCATGGCCGCTTCGGCGAAGACGCCGGCGGCCATGTCGCCGAGTGTCTCCCGCACCGCGGCCGCCTGGGCGGCCTGACCGGGTGTGGAGAGCACCACCGCCCGCTCACACCCCAGGGCGGCGACCTCCTTCCCGATGCGCAGCCGTGTGCCGCTGCCGAAGACCACCCGGGTGATCTGCCCCTGGTGCACGAACCCGTCCATTGCCCTGCTCCTCAGCTCGCTCCGCCACATCCCGCCCGTCACCTCCCGCACACGGCGGTGGTGACGGGTGCAGCCGCCGACGCACCTCGTCGGCGGCAGGCGCGACCGGCACACCTGGCCGGCCCGCCGAGGAGCCGACCGGGAGGTGCACGGGGGCCTTCCCGGTGCCATCGGACGGACGCGAACGCCGCGGCACCCACGAGGGTGTGGTGGACGCGGCCCCGTCACCCGCGGGCGACGGGACCGCCGACCGCGCTGCGAGCACGGCCGGCGGCTTCGCCGCCGCGGTGTACGTGCCGCGGACTCCGCCGTCCGTGACGTCCGGGACTTCGTAGGTGCGCCGGCCGTCCGCCGACACCGTCAGTTTCGATGTGACGGCGCAGGGCGCACATCGCATGAACTGGTGATTGGCGCCTTGAACCGGGTGCGGGGTGCGGCCTCGTCGCGATGGCGCACGAGGGCATGGCCGCGGACCGGTCTTCGCGGTGAGGGAGGTGCGACGGCGGGCGAGGAGCAGCCGCTCGCCTCTGCGTGAGCGCTCCACGGGCAGGACGCATCGCGCGCACAGCGGCGGAATGCGCCCCCGGCTTCATGGAGTTCGTGCTGCTCGGTCGGGATCCGGACGATCCGCGAGCGGCACGCCGGCGCCGCGTGGTCCGCTCGATCGGGGGCGGGCAAGCCGGTGAGGAGCGGTGGAGGTGACTCTCGTCCGCTCGTCGAGGTCCGCGAGCTATCGGGGAACTCGGTCAGGGGTTCTGCGAGATCGCCGGCCGCCGCCGGCGACACGAACATGCCCGGGGTGGCCCCACCCGCCGGCGGAGGCCACCCCGGGACTTGCTCACTTCTGCCGTGCGAGCCAGTCGGCGAACGTGGTCTCGGCGATGTGCGCGCCCGGCCCCGGCAGGAGCGTGGCCTCCTGCAACTCGGCACCCCAGTAGCGCGCCTGCGCGTCCGTGACGACCTTGCGGGGATCGTTCCCGGCGGTGAGTCCGGTGCGGATGAAGTCGCCGAGCTGGAACGCCTCGGGTCCCGCGACCTCCACGACGCCGTTGACCGGGGCGCCGACCGAGGCGCGGGCGACGGCCGCGGCCACGTCCTCGGAGGCGATGGGCTGGATCCCGGCGGCGGGCACGCGCACGGTGCCGTCCTCGGTCATCCCGTCGGCGAGTCCGTTCACGAACTCGAAGAACTGGGTGGCGTGGACGATGGAGTAGGGGATCCCCGACGCCTTGATCAGCTCTTCCTGGAGCTGCTTGGCGCGGAAGTACCCGCTCTCCTGGAGGCGCTCGGTGCCGACCACCGACAGCGCCACGTGGTGGGTCACGGCGGCTTCGGACTCCGCCTTGAGGACGTTGGAGGTGGAGGCGCGGAAGAACGCCATGACCGCCTCGTCCTCGAACGAAGGGGAGTTGGAGACGTCGACCACGACCGACGCGCCCCGAAGGACGTCGGCCAGACCCTCGCCCGTCAGCGTGTTCACGCCGGTGCTGGGTGCGGCGGCGACCGCCTCGTGTCCGTGCTCGCCGAGTCCGGCGACCACCTTGGAACCGATGAGCCCGGTTCCACCGATCACTACGACCTTCATGACGGAGTTCCTCCCGGTGTTGCCCGATGTCTGTCCTAGGAGTGACAGGGCACCGGCTCCACCTGTGACACGCGGTCGGAGATTCCGCCGCCGCCCTCGGTGGCCTATTCGGCGAGTTTGCCCTCGGTCGAAACCTCCTGCATCAAGGAGGAGATCGCGTCCGGGATCGCGGGGATGCTCTCCCGGGTGATGCCCGTCGTCGGGGACCACACGAGATTGACCCCCAGCGTGGGATCCAGGTCCGGATAGTCGCTGCGGTTGTGACAGCCGCGGGTCTCGCGGCGCTCCAGCGCCGCTTCGAGGGTGGCCCGGGCCGCCAGGGCGGAGGACTTGAGGTCGAAGGCGTGCGCGAGGTCCTGGTAGCCGGCGATGTCCGGGTGGACGCCGATGTCCTCCATCCTCTTCTCGATCTCCGCGAGCTCCGCCAGCCCGGTGCGCAGACCCTGCTCGTCGCGTACGACTCCCGCGTGCTCGGTCATGGTGTTGCGGATGGCGCGCTGCAGGGCGCGGACGTTCTCCCGTCCGTCAGCCCTGAGGAGTTCGTCGATCTCCGCGCGGGCCTGTGCCACGGCCGACGCCGACCGCGGCTGCGCGGTCAGGGACTCCGAATAGGCAGCGGCCGCCTGCCCGGTGATGCGGCCGAAGACCAGCAACTCGATGAGGCTGTTCCCGCCGAGGCGGTTGGCGCCGTGCAGTCCGCTGGAGGCCTCACCGATGGCGTACAGGCCACGCACGTCGGTGCTGTGGTCCTCGGGCCGCACCCACACCCCGCCCATCGAGTAGTGCGCGGTGGGCGCGATCTCGACCGGTTCCCGCGTGATGTCCAGCATCTGGAGGTCGAGAAGCGTCTGATAGACACGGGGAAGCCGGGTCATGATCGTCTGCCGTGGCAGGTGGGAGACGTCGAGCCAGACGCCTCCCTTGGGCGTGCCGCGCCCCTCCTTGATCTCCGTGTAGGACGCAAGGGCCACCCGGTCGCGGGTGGACAGCTCCATACGGTCGGGGTCGTAGCGGGTCATGAACCGCTCCCCGAGCGCGTTGCGCAGGATCCCGCCCTCACCGCGGGCGGCCTCGCTGACCAGGGTGCCGGCCGCGCTCTCCGGCTCGAGGATGCCCGACGGGTGGAACTGGACCAGCTCCGGGTCGCGCAGTCGGGCTCCCGCCTCCACCGCGAGGCGGAAGGAATCGCCGGTGTTCTCGTCGCGCCGCGAGGACGTGCGTCGCCAGATCCGGGTGTGGCCGCCCGCGGCGAGAATGACGGCGTCGGCGTGGATCAGGTACCGCGTTCCGTGCGTGAGGTCGAAGCCGTAGGCACCGAAGACGGCGCCGTCGTGCACCAGGAGGCGGGTGATGTAGACGCCGTCGAGCACGGGGACGCCGAGCTGTTCCGTACGGCGGACGAGCGTGCGCTGGATCTCCAGACCGGTGTAGTCGCCGGCGAAGGCGGTCCGCCGGAACGTGTGCGCGCCGAAGAAGCGCTGGGATATCCGGCCGTCGTCCTCCCGGGCGAAGTCCATGCCGAAGCGCTCCAGATCGTCGATGCCCTGGGCGGCGCCCTGGGTGACGATCTGGACGGTCCGTGGGTCGGCCAGCAGATAGCTCTCCTTGAGCGTGTCCGCCGCGTGCTGCTGCCAGGTGTCCTCGGGATCCATGGTGGCGAGCGCCGCGTTGATCCCTCCGGCCGCGAGTGCCGTGTGGGCGTCGTCCTTGGGGCGCTTGCCGACCGCGAGGACGTCGACTCCGGCCTCGGCCAGTTCGATCGCTGCTCGCAGCCCGGCACCTCCGGTGCCGATCACGAGCACCATGGTGGAAAGACGTTGTTCGACGAGAGCCACGGTCCACTCCAATGGTCGGGGGGGTGTCAGTCAGTACGACCGGGACCTCCCGGGATCTGTGACACCCCCCGGTCGGGGCGGCCGGACCGTCGCACAGGCCGTTCGTCAGGCGGGCAGGCGTCGCGGGACAGACCCGGGCGGCCGGGCGCGGCGAATCACACGTTCATGCGATGCGCTCCGGTGCCGCCCCCGTACACCCTGGTCACGTGGCCGAAACGATGTACCGCAAGTCCCCCGGGCCGAGTGACCTGGAGGCGGCTGTCCCCGTCTTCGTGCAGAACCGGGCTCGTCTGTTCGGTATCGCCTATCGCGTGCTGGGCAGCGCCGTCGAGGCCGAGGACGTGGTCCAGGAGGTGTGGCTGCGCTGGCAGAAGACCGACCGCTGCGCGGTGGTGTGTCCCGAAGCCTTCCTGTCGAGCATCACGACCCGCCTGGCCATCAACGTCGCGCAATCCGCGCGCGTGCGCCGGGAGACCTACGTCGGTCCCTGGTTGCCCGAGCCCGTCGACACGAGCGCGGATCCGGCGATGGGCGCGGAGCGCGCCGAGTCCGTGGAACTGGCCCTGCTGCTGGTGCTGGAGAAGCTGAGCCCGACCGAGCGTGCCGCGTACGTACTGCGCCAGGCGTTCGACTACGCCTATCCCGAGATCGCCGAGATCCTTCAGCTCAGCGTCGCCAACGTGCGGAAGATCGTGAGCCGCGCCGGCAGGCGTCTGTCGGCCGAGCATCGGGAGAGCGTGGACACGGCGGAACACCGACGCCTCCTGGACGCCTTCGTCTCAGCGGCCCGAACGGGGGACATGGCCGCACTGGAAGCGCTGCTCACCTCCGATGCCGTCAGCCTGTCCGACGGCAACGGCATCCGCGGCGCCGCTCGTGTACCCGTGCTGGGCCGCGCTCGCGTGGCGAACCTGGCGACCGCCACGCGGCGGTTCTGGAGCGGCGCGGACCTCAGGTCCGTCGAGGCCAACGGCCGTGCCGGAGTCCTGATCCACCGAGACGGCGAGCCCATCACGTTCCTGACGACAGCCGCTTCCCGGAAGGGCATCCACACGGTCATGTGGGTATGGAACCCGAGCAAGCTCGCAGCCTTCCTGGGATCCCACCCGTGCAGCGCGACGGCTCCCGTGGTCCCGTCGCGACCGGCCGCCGCGCATTGGCTTTCAAAGACGTACGGCGACGGCCTCACATGGTGACACCGAAGGCGTGACCACGGCCTTCGACAGCGCGCCGGTGATGCGGAACGCACTGGCCCGCTCACCGCCCGGGCGGCGCGGCCGAGGAGCTCCTGGAGCGTGCGGGTTCGAAGCCGCCGAACGGGCGGATCGCCATCGGCACCATGAGGCTGCTCAGTCGCTCAGCAGACGCCGCACCAAGGGCAGCAGCTCCTGCGGGTCCGCCGCCGCCAATTCCTCGAACGCACCGGCGCCGCGTCCCAACACCACCCCGATGAACGCGGCCGTCGCCACCTCGGCCCGCAGCTGCGGCCGGTCCAGCCCCTGCTCCGCGAAGGCCTCCTTCAAGGGAGCGACCATACGGAGCTGGAGTTCCTCGCGTGTCGCGCGCTCGACGGCCGTGTCGTGGGGACGCTGGACCGCGGCCTGGAAAATAGGGCCCGGACCCCGCTGCCCGACGCGTTCGAGTACTTCCCGCACCCGCTCGGTACGGAGCAGGTCCAACGGCATGTCGTCGCCCACCTCGGCCCGCAAGACGGCGATGAAGAGCTGACTCTTGCCGCCGAAGTAACGGGCGATCAGGGCCTGGTCGAGCCCCGCGCGTTCACCGATGTCCCGCACGGTCGTGCGTTCGAACCCGCGCTCGGCGAGCAACTCGCCCGCGGCCTTGATCAATAGTTCTCTGCTGCGCGCCGCGTCCCTCCGGCGTGCGGGCTTCTCGGCGCCCATCGACGTGACGTCCCTCCTTCTGCCGTCTGCCCGACCCTGCGCAGCCGACTCTGCCACGGCTCGGTCGCCTCCGGCGCGCCGGACGTCGCACTCCTCGCATGCGGTCGCTCACCAGGCGCCCAGGTGAGGCCGCACGGACGTGAGCCGTGTCACGGGGACGGCAGTACCTACGTCCCCGCCTAGTAGTGGCGAGCCGCTCGGCTGCCCCGGATTCGGGGCGCGATCGCCGGGCCTCCGGGCGTGTCACTACTAGCCGGCTTCGTGGCGACCGCTCACCGGCGCGGCACGTCATTCCCCTACAGTCGCGTATGTCAGCGATTGCTGACTTAGCGGGCCGGAGGGGGGCCCGCCAACCTCCCTCGGGAGCCTCACCAGGAGATGTGGCCGTGCAGCAAGACGCCTATACACCCGACACGCCCGACACGGGCCCGGACAAGGGCCGGCACCGGGCGGGTGCACGCACCGACGCGGCGCCCGTGCGGCGCGGCCTGACCGGGCCCAAGGCGGTGCTGGCCCCGGTCGTCACCGTGCTCACCATCGGACTGGTGTTCGTCGCTGTCTTTCTTGCCGCCTTCCACACGCCCAAGGCCCACCGACTGCCGGTCGCGGTGGCCGCCCCGGACCGCGCGGCGGCGCTCTTCGACGTGCGGTTGCAGCGGGTGGCGCCCGACGCGTTCCAGGTCGAGCGGTACCGGGACGAGAACGCCGCCAGATCGGCGGTCGAGCACCGCAAGGCGTACGCGGCCTACCTCGACACCTCCGGCCCGCCCCGACTCCTGTACGCCGGTGCGAACGGTCTGGCCGTCAAGGCGATGATCGCGCCGCTCGGCCATGCCGCGAACCCCGGGGGAAGCAAGGTGCGGGTGCAGGACATCCTCCCGCTGTCCAGGGGGGACAGCCGCGGCATGTCCGTCTTCTACGCCTCTTTCGGGCTCGTCCTGGCGGGATTCCTGTTCGGCCAGATGACGTACCAACTGGCGCCCCGGCTGTCCTTCGCGCAACGCGTCCTCAGCCTCACGATCTTCGCGGTCGTGGGAGGACTGGCCACCGCACTCATCGCGCGGACCGTCTTCGACGCGATCCCGGCGTCCTTCGTCGCCCTGGCCGGCGTCATCGCCCTGATGGCGGGCGCCGTCGCGGCCGGAACCGTCCTGCTCATCCGCATCTTCGGGCCGCTCGGCGTCCCACTGGGCTCGATCTTCATGCTGGTGATGGGCAACGCCACGAGCGGCGGGGTCCTGCCCCCGTCCTTCCTCCCCGGGTGGCTGCAACCCCTGGCCTCGGTGATGCCCGCCGGTGTCGGAGTGCGGGCCATCAACGGGCTGGCCTACTTCCACAACGACGGCGTCGGGGACGGCGTGACGATCCTCTCCGTCTGGGTGGCGTTCTGCATCGGGGCCATCTTCAGCCTCGACCAGATCGCCGCGTCGACGGCCATCGTCCACGTCGCCCATCGAGGCAAGCCCACCCGTGTGGGCGTCTGACGCCTCCGCGGCCCGCATCCACGCCGGCCGGTTCCGGGCACCTCGTGGGGGTGCGCCGTCCCGCCCTCTACGGCGGTCCCGCTCCTCCGCGTCTCACGGCCGAGCGGGTTCGTGTTACCGGCGTCACACGGTTCGGGTGTCACACATGCCGGGCTGTCCGGTCAGTAGTGCGTAACGGCAATTCTGCTAGGAAGGGTGAAGAGCCATGGATCCGCGTCTCAACTACTACGGCAATTCCGTCGGCGGCAAGGTGCTGAAGCACCTGGTCTCGGCCAGCAAGGTGCTGGCGGGTTCGACGCTGCCGGCCACCGTTCAGCACCTGGTGGAGATCCGCGCCAGCCAGATCAACGGCTGCGGCTTCTGCACCGACATGCACACCAAGGAGGCCATTCACGCCGGGGAGACCTCGGTGCGGCTCAACCTGGTCGCCGCCTGGCGAGAGGCCACGGTCTTCACGGAGGCCGAGCGTGCGGCACTGGAGCTGACCGAGCAGGGTACCCGTGTCGCGGACTCGGCCGGCGGGGTCGCCGACGAGGCCTGGGAGGCCGCCGCGAAGCACTTCGACGAGGACCAGCTCGCCGCCCTGACCTCCCTCATCGCCATCATCAACGCCTACAACCGCATCAACATCGTCACCCGGCAGCCGGCCGGCGGCTACAAGGTCGGCATGTTCGGCTGAGTCGGGGCACTTGACCCGGCCGGACCTGCCCGGTCCGCCTCCCCGCCGTCCCGACCTCCGGCGGAGAGGCGGCCTCCGGGCACCGCCCGGCGCACGGGGGCGGGACGAGTATGCACGGATCCCAGGAGGTGCAGCACCATGCAGGAAATGAATTCGGACGGCGGCTTCGGTCCCAAGATGCTGGCGGACATCAAGCCTCCCTTCATCCCCGAGGGCGCCTCGGCGATGATCACCCTCGTCGAGTGGCCTCCCGGCGACCCCGGAATGCCCCCTCATCGCCACTCGGGACCGGCCTTCGGCTACGTGCTCGAGGGCGCCATCCGCTTCGAACTCGAAGGTGAGCCGGAGCGAGTGATCAAGGCCGGTGACATCCTGTGGGAGCCCGGCGGTGACAAGATCCACTACCAGAACGGCAACGCCCTGTCGGACGCGCCGTCCAAGTTCGTCGTGGTCATGATGTGCGCGCCGGGCCAGCCGATGTACACGGTGGTCGACGAGCAGGAGCTGGAGCAGCGGGCCCACCTGCGTGCTCCGCGGCCCACCGACTGACCTCCGGGCGTGGACGGACCCGCGGCGTCCGGACGGATCAGTGGCCCGCTCGCGTGGGAGGTCCGCACGGGGAGCGAGGGCGTACGCGAGACATGAGAGGGCGACGGTCGGGGGGAGCGCGACCGGCAGGAACGCAATGTTGCTGCCGGTCGCGGCCGTTCTGGACGCGTGCGATCGTTCCGTCGTCCGGCAGCGCGAAGTACCCAATGCTTAGCGGCAGTTGACGTGCATTCAACCGCACGGCTCAAACGGGTTCCGCCTGCGATGTCATGACGCCCCGTCACCACGACAAGGCCCCGCGCGTTCACTTCTTGAAGCTCGTCGGGGGGATTGACGCCACTCCAGGATGCGAGGTTAATTCCTTGGTGCCGTTCATGGGAGCGCTCCCAGAACTGCCGTGAACGGGCACGGCCACCTACGTATCCGAGGAGCCATCCGCATGACCGCACGCGACCGTGCCGGAAGCACCGGAACAACCGGCAGAACAGGCCGAACCGGCGGACCCCGCCGCCCGCTCACCGTCGCCGCGGCAACCGCCGCGCTGGCCGCCACCGCGTTCGCCGGCGCCCCCGCCCAGGCCGCGGCGCCGGCGCACACGGCGCCGCCCGTCTCCCTGTACACCCCGGCCGCGAACCCGGACGCCGACCGGCAGATTCTGGACCTGGTGCGGCACCGGCAGCTCAAGGACGCGGCCGGCGTGCTGGCCATGACGCTGACCCCCCAGGCCGTGTGGTACGGCGACGGCACACCCGACGAGGTGCGGGCGTCGGTGCACAGGACGGTCGCGAACGCGGCCCGGCACCACGCGCTGCCGGTCCTCGCGCTCTACAACATCCCGGGCCGGGACTGCGCCCAGTACTCCGCCGGCGGCGCCGCCGACACCCCGCAGTACAAGGCGTGGATCGACGCCGTGCGCGCGGGCATCGGCAACCTGCCCGCCACCGTCATTCTGGAGCCGGACTCGCTCGCGCTGCTGCCCTCGGACTGCGGCCAGGACGACGCGCAGGGCAGCAGGACCACCGAGCGCTACACGGAGATCCACTACGCGGTGGACGCCCTGGAACCGCTGGCCGGGACCAAGGTCTACCTGGACGCCGGGCACAGCGGCTGGCACAGCGTCAACGACATCGTGCCCCGCCTGGTCGCCGGCGGCATCGACGACGCCACCGGCTTCTTCCTCAACATCTCCAACTACCGCTCGGACAGCGAACTGGCCTGGTACGGCAAGCTGATCTCGTCGTGCCTGAGCCACGTGTCGGCAGGCGGGTCGGCGGCCGACTGCCCCAACCAGTGGTGGCCGGTGAACGACGCCCAGGCGTGGCTGGACGCCAATGTGCACGCGGCGCCGTCCGCCATGAAGCACTTCGTCACCGACACCAGCCGCAATGGCCAGGGCCCGTGGACCCCGCCGGCCGGTGTCTACTCCGACCCGCAGGACTGGTGCAACCCGCCCGGCCGCGGCGCCGGCGCCCGGCCCACTCTCAGGACGGGGGACCCGCTGGCCGATGCCAAGCTGTGGGTGAAGATCCCCGGCGAGTCGGACGGGCAGTGCACACGCGGCACGGCGGGCCCCGACGACCCCGAGCGCGGCTACCAGGACCCGGCAGCCGGCCAGTGGTTCCCCCAGCAGGCCCTGGAACTGGTCCACAACGCCAACCCCCCACTGCTGCGCCGACCGTGACCGGTGGACGACGCCGCCACGTGCCTGGTGACGGACGGCACCGGGCACACCGGAGCGCCGTGCCGCCGCCTGTGCCACATGCTCGAGGGGCCGCCGAGCGGGAGTCTCAACAAGACGCGCCGGGCACGTGCCGTACGGCCAGCAGGGCCACGTCGTCGTCGTTGTCCGGAGGGCGGGCCCGCTCCAGCACCTGATCCGCGAAGGTCTCCAGGGGGCGGTGGGCCAACGACGCGGCGTGCCGGCGCAGGCGGCCCAGACCTTCGTCCAGGCCGTGGTGCGGGGACTCGATCAGGCCGTCGGTGTAGAGGAGCAGGGTTGCCCCGGGGGGCAGCTCCACCACGGCGTCGGGACGGACCTGTTCGGGCATGACGCCCAGCAGGACCCCGTGGCCGTCGGTCAGATAGCGGGCCACGCCCTCGTGGGTGACCAGCAGCGGAGGCGGATGGCCGGCGTTGGTCCAGGAGAGCTCGCACCGGCCGGCACCGTTCTTGGCCATGCGGAAGAAGACCAGTGTGGCCATGGAGACCTCCGCGATGTCTCCGATCGCCTGGTCGAGCCATTCCACGATCTTGCTCGGCGGTCTCTGCTGGGACTGCGCATATGCGCGGAGCATGTTGCGCAGCTGGGACATGCCGGCCGCCGCGTCGAGGTCGTGCCCGACGACGTCGCCGATGGCGAGCGCGGTGGCGCCGTCCGGCAGGGTGAACGCGTCGTACCAGTCGCCGCCGACCTGGGAGGCGTCCGGAGCGGGCAGGTAGCGTGCGGTCATGTGGTAGCCGAAGGTGCGCGGGAGCTTCGGCAGCAGATGGCGCTGCATGGTCTCGGCGACCGCGCGCTGACGCTGGTAGAGACGGGCGTTCTCCAGGGCGAGGCCGGTGCGGCGCGCGATGTCCTCCAGCAGGGCGGCATCGGCCGCGGTGAACCGTTCGGGCTGGTCGGCGCGGCCGAGGGTGAGGGCCCCCAGCATGTCGTGCAGGCTGCGGATGGGGACCACGACGGCCGAATGCATGCCGGTCGCCTCGAACAGCTGCCGCTGCTCCACCGCGATGCCGGAGTCGGGCGGCCCCTGGTAGGTGTCGGGACCGGCGAAAGAGGATGCCACGCCGCGCAGAGCACGCGAAAGGGGCATCGGGGAGTCCTGCGGCACCGGCGGCATGGGCCCCTCGAGGTCCTGCCGGAACGCCACGGTGCCGCCCTCGGCGTGGGCGACGGCCCAGCGGCACACGTCGTCCTGTTCGCTGAGCAGATCGATGACGACCCAGTCGGCGAGGCGGGGGACGACCAGGTCGATCAGGCGGCGCAGCGCCTCGCGGACGTCCAGGGTGGAGGTGAGAAGGGTGGTCGTCTCGGCGAGCAGCGCCAGCCGTTCCAGCTCCGAGAGACGTCCGCCGGACGGCAGGCTCTCGGCCGGCCCGGGGCGCCCGGCGGAGCCGAAGAGAACGACCGTGGCCGACGGACCGCGTCCGGCCGGGACGTCCGGGCTCCGCGACGCCTCCGGTGGCGGGTCTGCCGTGGCGTCCTCATCGATGTCGCAGGGAACGGTCTGCCAAGTCACCTGGAGCAGCGTGCCGTCGCCGCGCTCGAACCAGGCGTCGTCACCCCGCTGCGATCGGCCACAGAGCATGCCCTCGCGGAGCCGGCACTGGGCCCTCGGCACGGGTCGCCCACGGTTGTCGCGATGCAGCAGGTCGTGGGCGTCCTGGCCGACGAGGTCCGAGGCGGAACGGGCCAGGAGCCGTGCGCCGCACCCGTTCACGGCGACGATCATGCCCCGATCGTCCACCAGGTAGGCACCCGTACCCAGTGTCTCCAGGGCCCTGGCGACCAGTTCCTGCGGACCTCCCGAGCCCGCCATGGCGTGCCTCCCGTCTCACGAAGAGAGCACCTCGGCAGTTCCTCTGCTGCCTTCAAGCTTCCCTCGCGAGCATGGGCGATGCCCGCGAGAGGGGCCGCCGCGTTCCTGGCCGGCGCTCGGCACGGCGTCCGATGCCGAACCCGTCCCGCCTCCACGACGAGCCTCCCGGCCACCACCATCGCTCCGAACCCGGTCC
Organism: Streptomyces sp. NPDC003393; assembly: GCF_053589015.1. NCBI lineage: Bacteria > Bacillati > Actinomycetota > Actinomycetes > Kitasatosporales > Streptomycetaceae > Streptomyces > Streptomyces sp. NPDC003393. The sequence continues at coordinate 46,849 of NZ_JBSFRB010000013.1, forward strand.
GGGCGCGACCGCTGCTGCTGCATCGGCATCACCGACGCCACCGGGTCGGGGGACCGCACCACCGGCCGACAGGCCGGTCACACCGGATCGGTGTGACCATCGCCCAAGGACGACATGGCGACTTCGCGCCGTCACCACACCTGGCAGGAGGACCGATCGATGAGCCTCACCCTCAAGCGTCTGCTCGGCGTCACCGCGGCGGTGACCACGGGCGCGGCGGCCCTGTTCGGCACCGGCGCCGGCACCGCCGGAGCCTACGGCGGCGCGCACTGCGAACGCGCCGAACAGGACATATGGAGCGACGGGCCGAGCCGCAACCTGACCGCCCACCGCTGCAGCATTCCCTCTTCCGGGCAGCGCTGGTACACCGTCCACATCGACACCCTCGTGCAGAGGCACTACGCGGGAGACACGCTGGACGGACGGATCGACCGGAGCCGGACCCGCCACAACGCGACCATCCGGTGCCTGGGCCACCTCTCCGGAAACGGCTCGGTGAACTGGTTCGGATGCCCACCCGTCTGACACGCACGTCCAGCGCAGGTCCTCGCGGCGGGCCGGGCCGCGCGCCGGCTCGGCAGAGCTGAACGAGCGGCCCTGGCCGGGTCCGGCAGCGCGACGGCGACGCGGCCTCCGCGCTCCACGGCCGCGACGAGGACCCGCACGCGTTCACCAGCTGATGGAGGCCGCGACCGGCAGGTGGTCGCTGCCGGTGGCCGGCAGCACCCAGGAGTTCTCGGGCGTCACGCCCCGGACCAGGATCTGGTCGATCCGCGCCACCGGGAACGTCGCCGGCCAGGTGAAGCCGAAACCCTTCCCGGCCTCGTTCTGGGCCGAGCGCATCCGCGAGGTGATGCCGGCGAACGCGCGGTCCTCCATGGTGCCGTTCAGATCGCCGAGCAGCACCACCCGCTGGTTCCGCTCGGCCGCGACGGCCTCGCCGAGTGCCTCGGCACCGCGGTCCCGGCTCTCCGTCCAGAAGCCGGTCCGGGGGAACACGCGCACCGATCCCAGGTGGGCCACGTACACGGCCAGCGGGCCCTTGTCCGTGGCGACCGTGGTGCGCAGCGCGCGGGCATAGGTCATCTTGACGGCGACCGGCTTGGTGTCCGCCAGCGGCCCGTAGTCCGTCTTGATGTCGACCGGTCGGGTGTCCGACAGCGGCAGCCTGCTCCACAAGCCGACCGTACCCAGCACCGTGTGGTACGGGTACGCGTTGGCCAGCGCCTTCTCGTAGGTGCCCCGGGCCTGCTCGGTCAGTTCCACCAGGGCCAGCACGTCCGCGCCGGAGCCGGCCAGGTCGCGGGCGGTGCCGGCCGGATCGGCGTTGGCGCCGCCGACGTTGTGCTCGGCCACGGTGAGGTCGCCGCCCGGGTGGGTCTTGTCCCCGAGCAGGGCGCCGAAGAGGTTCAGCCAGACCACGGCCGGCAGCAGCAGCGCGAACACCGCGGAGGCGGCGCGACGCCACAGCGCTCCGGCCAGCAGCACGGGGATGAACAGCCCGAACCACGGCAGGAAGGTCTCCACCAGGCTGCCGAGACCCCCGCGGTCGGTGATCCGCGCGTGCAGCAGCATGAGCAGACCCAGCAGCAACGCCAGCGAGGCGAGCATCGGGCCGCGCTTCCAGGGGTCCGGCCGGGAGACGGCGGACATCGCCCTGCGGATGCCCGCGCGCCAGGCCCCGGTAGGGCCGCCCCGGTGCGTGCCCGCGCGCCCGGCAGCGGCGGCGGTGCCGGCATCCCGGGGGCCTGCGCCGTCCTGCCCGGTCTCCGCCGTGTCGGCCTGGACGGCCGTCACTCCTGGCTCGTTGCCGGTCACTGGTCCGCCCTCAGGTCCCGGGCCGGGCCGGCATACGTGTCCGGGGAGCCGTGAACGATCGCCGTCGGGTCGACGGCACGGAGCCGGCGGGCCCGGTGGGCCGCCATCGGTGCTGAGGGTGTGGTCTGGTGCATGCGGCCAGTGAAGGCGGCGCGGTGTTGCCTACGCGTATGCATTTTTCGATACACCGGCGATATGTGCCCGCTTGTAGCATCACGTACATGCGTGTGTTGATCGTCGAGGACGAACCCTATATGGCGGAAGCGATACGGGACGGGCTGCGCCTGGAGGCGATCGCGGCCGACATCGCGGGTGACGGCAACACCGCTTGGGAACTACTGAGCGTGAACACATACGACATAGCCGTTCTCGACCGTGACATTCCCGGACCCACCGGCGATGAGATCGCCGAACGCATCGTCGCCTCCGGAAGCGGCATGCCGATCCTGATGCTCACCGCGGCCGACCGTCTCGACGACAAGGCGTCCGGTTTCGGACTCGGCGCCGACGACTACCTCACGAAGCCTTTCGAACTCCAGGAACTCGCACTCCGGCTCAGAGCACTCGACCGCAGACGTGCCCACAGCAGGCCGCCCGTGCGGGAGATCGCAGGGCTGCGGCTGGACCCGTTCCGCCGCGAGGTCCACCGCGACGGCCGGTACGTCCCACTGACCCGCAAGCAGTTCGCCGTGCTTGAGGTCCTTGTCGCCGCCGAAGGCGGTGTCGTCAGTGCCGAGGAACTCCTGGAACGCGCCTGGGACGAGAACGCCGACCCCTTCACCAACGCCGTGCGCATCACCGTATCGGCACTGCGGAAGCGTCTCGGCGAACCCTGGATCATCGCCACCGTGCCGGGCGCCGGGTACCGCATCGACACTCGACCGGAGGCCGTGGACGAGCCGCGGTTCGAAGACCGGGGAGCATGACCGTGGACAGGGCGCCCGGGGTGAGCGTTCGCCTCAAACTCACCCTCAGCTACGCCGGATTCCTCATGCTGGCCGGAGTCATGCTGCTGGCGGCGGTGTGGGCGTTCCTCCTGCGTTATGTTCCCGATCGCGCGATGCTCATCAACCCCGATGACAAACTCGACGGAGTCTTTCCGGTCCGGTCCGTCCTCCTGGAGATCTTCGCTCCGCGGGCGGCCGCGGTCGTGGCGTTCCTGCTGGTCTTCGGTCTCCTGGGAGGCTGGATCCTGGCGGGCCGCATGCTCGCCCCCCTGACCCGCGTCACCAACGCCACACGCATGGCCGCGAACGGAACGCTCGCCCACCGCATACGGCTCCCGGGCCGCAAGGACGAGTTCCGCGAACTCGCCGACGCCTTCGACACGATGCTCGCCCGGCTCGAGGCGCACGTCGCCGAACAGCGGAGATTCGCGGCCAACGCCTCTCACGAGTTGCGCACTCCGCTTGCGGTCTCGAAGACGCTTCTCGACGTGGCCCGCGCCGATCCGAGCCGGGTCGACGGCGAACTCATCGACCGCCTGCACGCCGTCAACTCCCGGGCGATCGACCTCACCGAGGCACTGCTCCTGCTCAGCCGCGCCGACCAGCGGTCCTTCGCACGAGAACCCGTCGACCTCTCCCTCGTGGCGGAAGAAGCCGCCGAGACACTCCTCCCGCTCGCGGAGAAACGCGGCGTCACCATCGAGACCAGCGGCGACGTCACCGCCACGGTCGGATCGCGGGCGCTCCTGCTGCAACTGGCCATGAACATCGTGCACAACGCGATCGTCCACAACGTGCCCGAACAGGGCACCGTGCGGGTCAGCACCGGTGTTCGCGGCACAACCGTGTTCCTCACGGTCGAGAACACCGGCGAGACGCTCACCCCGGAACGGGTCTCGACACTCACCGAACCGTTCCAGCGCGGCACCGAGCGCGTGCACACCGACCATGCGGGTGTCGGGCTCGGCCTGACCATCGTCCAGACCATCACCCGCGCACACGACGGACAACTCACCCTCACCGCGCGTCCCGCGGGAGGGTTGCGCATCACCGTGGAACTGCCGGCGACGGTCCCGCCCACCGACGAATGACGAATGCCCACCAGCGCCCGCCGTCCCGTACCCCGGACGCACGGGTGAGGCACGAGCCCGGAACGTGAGGCACCGACCCGGAACGGCCTCGTCCTGCTCGCAGCCGTGGACCGTGGGTTTCGTCCTGGAGAATCCGAACCTCACGGTCACGCAGTGGTGACCGGGCCCGAGAGGGGCCCCGTGAGGTAGTGCTGGAGGACGGGTCCGACGGCCGCGGCCAGGGTCTGGGAACTGCTGGACGCCAGCGGTTCCACGCCCACGATGTGCCGGGCCGTCATCAGGCCCACGATCTGGGAGCCCGCCAGCGCGGCGCGCAGCCGGGCGTCGGGTGAGCCGATGCCTTCCGCCAGGGGCAGCAGCAGGGCCTCGGTGACGCGTTCGCGGATCTGGCGGGCGGCCAGTTCCTCGGAGGCGGCCGCACGGATCAGCCCGGTGATCTTCTGCTGCCCCTCGGCCGTCTCCGTCTGGCCCAGGACGCGTGCGGCCAGCCGGTGACCGATGCTCTCGCGCGGCCCGCCCAGCAACTCGGCGAGCAGTGGCTCGGGCTCCAGGGGCAGGGGGGCGGCCTCGGCGAACAGCCGCCGCTTGGGCCCGAAGTAGTGGGACACCAACGCCACGTCGGCGCCGGCGTCGGCCGCGATGCCGCGCAGCGTCGTGCGGTCGTGGCCGAGATCGGCGAAATGGCGGCGGGCGGTCCGGAGGATGGCCTCCCGAGTGCCGCTGTCGCCGGGGCGCCGTCCGGTGCGGGACGGAGGAGTCATGCGGGGCCTCCTGGCGGGTTCGGACGGTTGACAGCAGGAAATTCATCTGTCCGGTGCTCGCGGCGCGACCGCGCGGAGCAACGGGCGCCGACGGCGTCCCGCCGGGCCGGCCGGGCGGAGAAGGCCGACCGGACCGACGGGACACGGCCTTGCGGACCCCCGCGCGCATCAGCGACCGGGCGGCTCGGCCGCGCCGCTGCCGCTCGGTCCGCCTCGGTGAGCGCACCGCCCGGCTCGCGGTGCGGGCGGCCGACGCCCCCGCCCCGAGCGGCCCACCAGTGCCCCGAGCAGCGCAGCCTTCCGGGAACGGGTGACAGCGATGGGCCGGGGTACCCACGACCTGTGACCCAGGAGTGAGGAGGACCCATGGGGATGATCAGCAAGACGGCAGTACAGGCCGTGGCGACCAAGCCGCTGCCGACCGCGAAGGCCGCGGCGAAGGCCGGGCAGGCCGCCGCGAGAGCCGGGAAGGCTGCTCCCGCGTGGCCCCTGGCGGTCGCACGAGAACTGGGCCGCGAGGATGCCGTCGAGGTGCTCACCCGGCAGCACCGGCAGATCAGGCTCGGCTTCCTGCGCGCCGCGTTGCCGGGCCCGCTCCGCCGCCGGAACTTCGAGCGGCTGATGCGCCTGCTGGCCGTGCACGAAGCCGCCGAGGAGGCACACGTGCACCCGGTCGCCCGCCGAGCGCTGCAACACGGCCGCGAACTGGCCGCCCGCCGCCGACACGAGGAGAAGGAGGCGAAGCGGTTGCTGGTGGCTCTGTGGCACACCGGGCCGAACGGCCGCGGGTACCTGCGGCGGCTGAACGAGGCCCGCCGCGCGGTCTCCCGGCATGCGGCGCGGGAGGAACGGGAGGAGTTCGCCGCTCTGCGCACGGCCCTGAGCGCGTCCCGGCTGCGGATGCTGGGCGCCGAGGTCAAGCTCACGCAGGCGTACGCGCCGACCCGGCCGCACCGCTGGGTCAACAACGAGGCCACGAACAAGCTGGCCGCGCCCCTCCTCGGCCCCTTCGACCGAGCCCGTGACGCCGTCCGCCACCGCGTGGCCTCCTGACGGTCGCAGGATCGGACGCTGCCGCAGGCCGGCCGGCGTTCCGTCCCCCAGTGACCGCACGGGGCCGAACCAACCTGTCCGTCGCGGCACTCGCCTCTCGCCGCGCTGCCCGAGAGCGGCCACTGCCGCCGACAGGCTCGTGTCGCACGAGCCGGTGTGTGCCGAGGCGGACCCTGACACCTGAGTGTGGGGCGCCGTGCTGAGTGTTCCGCTGGCCGTGCTGGCCGCGATCGCCAACGCCCTGGCCTCCGTGCTGCAGCGCAAGGCCGCGCGGGAGCGCCCGGAGAGCGAGAGCCTCAACTGGCGGCTGGTGTGGAGCCTGCTGCACCGGCCGATATGGTTCGGCGGCGTCGCCGCGATCATCGCCGGCTTTCTGCTGCAGGCCGTGGCGCTGGGCAACGGCCAGTTGTCGGTGGTGCAGCCGGTTCTCCTCCTGGAGCTGCCGGCCACTCTCGTGCTGGCGTCGCTGGTCTTCGGCAGCCACCTCGGTGTCCGGGAGTGGACGGCATCGGTGGCGATGATCGCCGGCTTGGCGGGGCTGTTGTACTTCCTCTCCCCGGCTCACGGTTCCACGGCCCACGCCACCGCGCTCATGTGGGCGCTCGCATCCGGGCTGAACGTGCTGGTGGTCGGTGCTGTGGTGGCATGGGCCCGCCTCACCGGCGTCGGCGCCCGCAAGGCGGCGCTGCTCGGCGTGGCGACCGGCTGCGCTTTCGGCTTCACCGCCGCGCTGATCAAGGGCGTGACCGTGGAGTTCACCCACGGACTGGATGCCGTGTTCACCAACTGGCAGCTCTACGGGATGATCGTGGCCGGAGCCGGAGCGATGTTCCTGCTGCAGTCCGCGATGCGGGCGGGTCGCCTGCTGGCCAGCCAGCCCGCACTCACGTTGTCCGACCCGGTCGTCGCGATCCTCTGGGGCGTCCTCGTCTTCGGCGAAGCCGTCCGTGGCGGCCTCTACATCGTTCTGTCGGTCGTGGCGGCCGGCGTGGTGGCCGCCGCCGTCGTGGTCCTGACGCGTTCCCCGCTTCTTGCCGGTCAGGCCGGGCAGCAGGAACAGCAGGACGCCGGGGCCGGTCCGGAGGCGGAGCCGTGAGGCCCGGTCCTGGGCTCACGGGGCCTGGTGGCGATGCGCACCTACCCCGCGACGGAGCCACCGCCAACGCGCCGGTACGGGCCGTCGGCCACCGTCCGCACCGACAGGCGGCCGCAACGCACAGCGGTGGCGGGCCGACCCGTAGGTGGCCCGCCACCGAAGGGCTGCCTCGCGCCGGCCGCTACCGGCGGCCCCTCGACGCGCTTTCTCACGGCCACTGCTCGAGCCGCGGCTGCTCCGCCACGCTGCGGCGTGCGCGCCGTGCACGCGGACCGTACGGCAGCTCCCGGTCCTATCGAAGCGGCTTGCGCGCGACGCCGATGGTGAGGCCCATGGCGATCAGTCCCAGCAGTGCGATGACGCCGCCGGTCCAGCAGTTGTTCCAGATGATGCCGGCCCGTGCGCCGTGGGTTGCGGTGACGACCCACGGAGAGATCACCAGCCAGATGCCCAGCGGTGCGACGGCCCACGCCACGCGGAACATCCGCTCCGGGGCGAGGGCCATGCCCAGTCCCATCAGGCCGACAGCGATGCCGACGATCAGGTTGTTGACCGTGATGTCCGACTGCCCCGAGAAGTGCACCACCCACGGCGAGATCGCTGCGTACACACCTGCCAGAAGGATCAGCCCTTCGACGGCGATCACCCTGCCGCTGGACGCCGTACGCTCCAGCCGCTCGCGCATTTCCGCCATCTCCGGGTGTGCGGTCATGCCGGAGGCGTGCTGCTGATACGACATTGCTGTCATCTCCTCTCCATGGAGATGCATATGTTCTCTTTATGCCGATTATCCGTTATCGGGCCGTTGACTCAGCCTTCCGTGACCCTTCCATGTGACGTGCATCACTGGCAGGGGTCTGACGTCATCGCGGACCTGTCGCCGACCTCCTCGCGGTCGGGTCAGGCCAGGTCCGAGCCGCGCAGCAGGAGTTGCGCCACCGCGATGCCGGCCACCGCGATCGCCGACCGGAACGGCCACCGGCTGTGGGCCACGGACGGCAGAGCCGTACCGGCGATCGAGATGATCCCGGCCGCCGCCGCCAGGACCCAGTCCGAGATCGCCACCGCCCCGGACGGTCCGGCGGCCAGCACCCCCACGGCCGTCAGCATCACGAAGGGGGCCAGCCAACGGCAGGCCGGACGGCCCAGGCGTTGCGGCAGCCCTCGCACACCGGTCGCGAGGTCGGCCTCGATGTCCGGCAGCACGTTGACCACGTGCGCGCCCACACCCAGCAGCGCTCCCGCCGCCACCGCCCACCAGGCGGGCCCGGAAGGTGACGGCGGACCGAGGGTCACGAAGGCCGGCAGCGAGCCGAAGCCCACGGCATAGGGCAGCGGCGAGAGCACTGTGCGCTTCAGGCCGAGGTTGTAGACCCATCCGGCGGCCACCATGCCCGCCAGGTGAGCCGTCGCCGCGGCGGCACCGCTCAGCAGTGACAGGGGGACGCACAGGGCCAGGGCTGTCCCCGCCGCGGCCGCCGCCGCGCGGGGCGGAAGCTCTCCGGTGGCCGCCGGCTTGTCACGTCGTCCGCAGGCCGTGTCACGCTGTGCGTCGGCGGCGTCGTTGCACCAGCCGATGGAGAGCTGACCGGCCAGCACTGCCGCGGCGACGGCCGCCGACCCCGCCGCCCCGCGGCCCGCCGCGACGGCCAGGGCGGTCACGAACACCGTCACGGCGACCGCCGGCTCCAGATGGCAGGAACGCAGCAGCGCCGGGAGACGGGTGGTGGTGCGGGCGAGAACACCAGATGGGTGGAGAGACACCTCTGCACGGTAATGGGGCGTCCAGGACGAGGAAGGCATGAGCGACATGCGTGTTCCTGTGATCGTCGACCGTGTCCCTTCCACACCGCCCGCCGCGCCGTGCCGGGCGGCCGTGCCCGCCGCGGCGACCACGGTCGCCGCCGTACACACGGCGCTGCCGCCCTACCGTTACGCGCAGGACGAGCTCACCGAGGCGATCGGTGACCTGTGCCTGGCCCCGGGCGCGGACCGCGCCCTGCTGCGCCGCCTGCACGCCTCCGCGGGTGTGCGCACGCGTCATCTCGCCCTGCCGATCGATCGCTACTCCGCTCTCGGTGACTTCGGACAGAGCAATGACGCCTGGCTGGCGGTGGGCCTGGAACTGGGCGAGGAAGCCCTCGCCGGCGCGTTGAAGGAGGCGGAGCTGGTGCCTGCCGATGTCGACCTGTTGGTGTGTGCCTCCGTCACCGGCGTGGCCGCCCCGTCGCTCGACGCTCGGCTGGCCGGACGCATGGGGCTGCGGCCCGACGTCAAGAGGCTTCCGGTGTTCGGCCTGGGCTGCGTGGCGGGCGCCGCCGGCCTCGCCCGGGTGCACGACTATCTGCGCGGGCATCCCGACGACACCGCTGTGCTGCTCACGGTCGAACTGTGCTCGCTGACGCTGCAGCAGGGCGACGACTCCCGCGCCAACCTCGTCGCGGGCGCCCTGTTCGGGGACGGCGCGGCGGCACTCGTCGCACGCGGTGATCGCGGTGGCCGCACCCCCGGCGGCGGCGAGGCACGCGGGACGGCCGGGCCCTCGGTGGTCGCCACGCGCAGCCACCTGTACCCGGACACCGAACGGCTCCTGGGGTGGGACGTCGGTGCCGACGGGTTCCGCGTGGTGATCGACGCCGGTGTCCCCGGTGTCGTACGGAACCACTTCGGGCGGCACGTGCGGGCCTTCCTGGCCGAGCACGGCCTCACCACCGACGACATCGGGACCTGGGTGTGCCATCCGGGAGGTCCCAGGATCCTCTCCGCCGTGGCCGACAGTCTCGGCCTGCACATCGATGCCCTCGACCAAGCGCGGTCCTCACTGGCGACAGCGGGGAACATGTCCTCCGTCTCCGTCCTGCACATCCTGCAGACCATCCGGGAATCCCGGCGTCCCGCCCCCGGCACCTGGGGGCTGCTGCTCGCGCTGGGACCGGGACTCTGCTCCGAACTCGTCCTGCTGCACTGGTGAGTGATCCTCATGCCCTGGTACGCGCTTGTCGTCGTCGCCGTCGCGGCCGAACGCGTCGCCGAACTCCTCGTCGCCCGGCGCAACGCGGCCTGGACCCGAGTTCGCGCCGGTGTGGAGCACGGCCGGGGCCACTACCCGGTCATGGTCGCCCTGCACACCGGCCTGCTGGCCTGCTGTCTGCTCGAACCCCTGCTCGCCGCCCGGCCGTTCCTGCCCGCCCTGGGCTGGCCCATGCTGGGGCTCGCCGTGTCGGCCCAAACCCTGCGGTGGTGGTGCATCACCACACTCGGACCGTACTGGAACACCCGGGTCATCGTCGTCCCGGGAGCACGCCTGGTCGGCGCCGGCCCCTACCGCTTCCTGCGTCATCCCAACTACGTCGCGGTCGTCGTGGAGGTCGCCGCCCTGCCCCTGGTGCACTCCGCGTGGCTGACCGCCACGGTGTTCACCGTCGCCAACGCGATGCTGCTCACCGTCCGTGTCCGCTGCGAGAACACGGCACTCGGCGAGAACAGGGCCCGCTGCGAGGACACGGCCCTCGCCCGGGCGGAGCCGGCGTGAGCACCGGCCCCGACCTACTGATCGTCGGAGGCGGGCCCGCCGGCCTCGCGACCGCCCTCCACGCCGCGCGCGCCGGACTCGACACCGTCATCGCCGAGCCGCGTCAGGCGCCCGTCGACAAGGCGTGCGGTGAGGGCCTGATGCCCGGAGCCGTTGCCGCCCTCACCCGGTTGGGCCTGGACGTCCCGGGTCACCCCATCACCGGCATCCGCTACGTCCAGGGACTTCGCCAGGTCCAGGCCGCGTTCCGGCACGGACCCGGCCTCGGCGTGCGCCGCACCGACCTTCACAACGTCCTGCACCGAGCGGTGCTGGACGCGGGGGTGCCCATCCTGCGCATGCGGGTGGAGGACGTGCGCCAGGACGCCACCGGCGTGACCGTCCCCGGCACCGGACTGCGCGCCCGATGGCTGGTCGCCGCCGACGGCCTCCACTCACCCGTGCGCCGCTCCCTCGGCCTGCAGATGCGCACCCGCGGGGTACCCCGGTACGGGCTGCGCCGGCATTACGCGGTGCCCCCCTGGTCGCCGTACGTCGAAGTGCACTGGGGACAGCACGCGGAGGCGTATGTCACCCCGCTCGGACCGGAACTGGTCGGCGTCGCCCTGCTCACGGCCCGGCGAGCCCCCTTCGCCACCCAGTTGGCGAGCTTCCGTGCGCTGGCGGCCCGCCTCCCGCAGGAAAGGGCCGTGACCGCGGTGCGGGGCGCCGGGCCGCTGCGCCAGAAGGCCCGCACCCGCACCCACGGGCGCGTCCTGCTGGTCGGTGACGCGGCCGGATACATCGACGCACTGACCGGTGAGGGCCTCTGCCTCGCCCTGACCGGCGCGGAAGCCCTGGTCGCCAACCTGAGCCGCGCCACACCGAGCCGTTACGAAACCGACTGGAGCCGAGCGACCCGGCGCCACCGGATCCTGACCGAGCTGCTGGTCGGAGCCCGTCAGCGGCCCGCACTCGCCGCCCGCATCGTGCCCACCGCCGCCTGCCTGCCGGGCCTGTTCACGGCAGTGGTGAACGCACTGGCCTGAAGCCTGCCGTCACCTTGCTTGCAAGGCGGCCCGGCGGGCCCCCACCACCCGTGGTCCGGTCGGGTTTCGGACGCCTCGGGCACCCTTGCTCGTTTCCCGGCATGCCGGTCAGGCGGTGGCGTCGCCGCCCACGGTCACCCGCTCGCCCGGGGCGCACCGCACCAGGCGCGCGTCGTGGCCGCGGCGCGCGGCCTCTGCCAGGAAGTCCTCGAGCGGGGAGCGGAAGACCGTGTAGTCGTCGTAGTGAACGGGCAGCGCCCGCCGCGGGCGCAGCAGGTCCAGCAGGTCGGCGCCCTGTTCGGCGTCCATGGTGACCACCAGGCCCCCGGGCAGGGTCGTGCCGCCCAGGTGCAGGACCGCCAGATGGATGTCCGGGCAGCGCTCCGCGATCCCGCGCAGGCCGTCGTACATCAGGGTGTCGCCCGAAAGGTAGAGCACCAGCCTGATCTCCCCCGAGCGGTCGCCGAACTCCAGCAGGCTGCCCATCACCGGCGGCAGCAGGACTCGCACGGGGCCGGGCGCGTGGCGGCCGGGCAGTGAGGTGATGCGTACGGAGGAGTCGCCGTGCCGCAGGGTGCGGCTCTGCCAGGTGCGCAGGCCGGTGGCGCGGCGGAAGCCGTACAGGCGCTTGAGCAGGAGGGCGCCGTGCGGCGTGGTCACGAACGGCAGGCCCCGGTCCAGCCCGCGCCGCGCCACCCGGTCGAAGTGGTCGCCGTGCAGATGGGAGAGCACCACGGCGTCCAGGTCCTCGTGGGGCAGTGCCGCCACGTCGACGGCCGGTTCGGTGAGCCGGCGCGAGACCAGCCCGTAGCCGAGGTGGGCGAACTGTCCGCGGTGGAGGAAGTTCGGATCGGTCAGCAGTGTCAGCTCTCCGTAGCGGATCAGCACGGTCGCATTGCCGATGAACAAGATCTCCGCGGTGCCTTCGGGCGGGGTGTGCTGCACGGCCGAATCCCCTCGTCGCTCATGAACCCCCACTGCCCCCCGAGTGATCGGCGGCCGCAGGTTCACACCCGGTCCGCGCGCCCCGGCCGAGGCCCGTCGTGATCGTTCCGGACGAGTCCGCACCAGGCGACGCGGCGGTCGCGGTCGGGACGGGTCCGGCTGTCCCGCCCGGCGTGGACAGACCGGCTCGGCTGCCCGGCAACCGCGGAGAGACCGCGTCAGGTGGCTGCCGGACACGAGGCCGATCGTCGGCGCGTCGTCCGGGGTCCGTCGGTCCGGCCGACGTCGTCCTCACCCGGGCGCAGGCGCTGGCCCGCCGGGGACCGGCCGACGTCCTGTTCCCGGAGCCGGACGAGGAGACGGATGCGACGGTGCGCGGCGGCGCCTGCTCCTCGTCCCTCCGAGGCCGTACGCGGGCCTTCAGGCATGCCCGTGCTCGCCGGCATCCAGGCAATCGACATCAGCGAGGGCACAGTGACGGGCCGTCAGTACTTGGTGAGCAGAGTGCGTCCGGGCCCTGCTCACCGACACCACGGTGATGGTGGCGAGACCGTCGACACTGTCCTGATCCGGCCATGACGCGATCGCGGGCCGATGCCGGAACGGTTCACGACCGGGCCTCGCATCAGTAACACAAGGGACATGACGCCTCATTGACGGTGTTCCAACTCGATCATAGGCTCGCTGTCCGTCGGCTTCCGCTCGCCCCTGTGCCCCTGCTCAGGCTGCGTCCGGGCGTGTTCGTGCGCCAGGCGCCGGCCTGCACGCCACGCCGGGCCGGGGGCCGCTGCCCGGCCGGCACCACCGGAACGACCGGAACCACCCGCACCACCGGACCAACCGGAACCACCTGCACCACCCCGTAACTCGCCATTCTCGGGAGGAGCATGTGAACAGACGACGCGCGGCTGTCCGGGCCGCGTCAGCGCTCGCCATCACCCTGGCCCTGACCGGCGCGCTCACCGGCCCCGCGGCCGCCGTACCCGGCGCCGCCGCACACGCCGGGACGACAGCGGTCGCCACCGCGACCGACCCCGTCACCCACGAGCAGAACGACCGTGTCCCCGAGGGCTCGGTGTGGACCCAGCACTACTTCCCGTCCTCCGATCACTCCGGCACCGAGCTGCACGCGGACGTTCTGCTGCCCGAGGGCATGAAAGCCGGTCAGAAGGTGCCGGTCATCCTGTCGATCGGCCCGTACTTCGCGCACACCGGGCAGACCGGCCCCGAGGGCTGGACGCACACCGGGCCCTCGTCCCGCTTCCAGGACTTCGTCGAGGGAACGGACCTCTTCCGCCACGGATACGCCTTCGTCATGGCGGACCTGCGCGGCTTCGGCGGCTCCACCGGCTGCCTGGACTGGGGCGGCCCCGGCGAACAGGCCGACGTCAAGGCCGCCGTGTCCTGGGCCGCCCACCAGCCGTGGTCCACCGGGGCGGTGGGCATGTACGGCAAGTCGTACGACGCCGTCACCGGGCTCATCGGCAACGACCTCGACCAGGATGCGCTCAAGGCCGTCGTCGCGCAGGAACCCCTGTGGGACATGTACCCGTACATCTACTCCAACGGCGTGCCCCGCCCGAACGTCACCGGCACCGCCAACGCCTACAACGGCATCGCCACGATGCCCCCGATGGCGGACGACGACCCCCACTACCAGGCCAACGCCCGCTGGGAGGACACCCACCCGGAGTGCCTCACCGAGAACTCCGCCGGGTACCGGATATCCGACCGGTCCGACCCCTACTGGAAGGCCCGCGACCTGGCGAAGATGGCCCGGGGGACCGACACGCCGCTGTTCGTCACCCAGGGCTTCATCGAGAACAACACCAAGCCGGAGGAGATGCAGGAGTACCTGGACAACCACGTCGGTCCGGAGCGAGGGTGGGTCGGCCAATGGGACCACGTGCGCGGCGGCGACCGCGTCGGTGACGGCCGCCTGGCCATGGGCCGCGAGGGCTGGTACGACGAGACGCTCTCCTTCTACGGCCAGTACCTCAAGCACGTCCGGCCGAAGGTCCACTACCCCGCCTACGCAGTCGAGGACTCCACCGGCACCTGGCGCGCGCAGCGCACCTGGCCGGTCGTCGAACGGTCCGTCACCCTCCCTCTGGGCAACGGCTCCTACATCGACGACGGCGGGGCCTCCGCCCGGAAGGCCCTGGGCATCTCCGCCGCCCCGGCGCCGCGGGGGACACAGCCGTCGGGCCGATGGGACATGGAGCACGCGCCGGCCACCGACCAGCCCTCTCCCCAGGGGCTGGCCAAGGGACTGGCGAAGCTCCAGAAGAGCGGTGAGGTGACCTCGAGCTTCTTCGTGTGGTCGAAGCCGACCGCGCGGGACGTACGCGTCACCGGCACGCCGCGGATCTCCCTGACCGCAGAGGGAGAAGGCAACGTCATGCTCAAGCTGTACGACGTCGCCCCGGACGGCACCGCGGTGATGTTCGACGAGCAGGTCTCCCTGTTGCACTCGGGACGGATGAACGTCGATCTCAAGGCGACCGACTGGACCCTGCCGGCCGGGCACGTCCTCGCCGTGGAGATCGGCTCCATCCAGACCGGCTCCTGGCGCGACACGCCGTCGGGTCAGACGATCGGAGTCAAGGGCGCCCAGCTCAGGCTTGCCCTGGACGACCCGTCCGACGACGTCGCCACGCCCGGCGACCGGTCCCCGTTCCTGGACACCTACCTGCGCCAGTACACGGTGGACCTGCCGGCCGGTCCGGCGACGTTCACGGTGACACCGGGCGGTCACCTCTGACACCCAGGGCCGGCGCCGGCCGACACGACCTCCGGGAGCCCCCGGAGCCTCGGCCGGCGCCGGCCCACCGACAACCGACCACCGTGCGGTCGCGGCCCGGATGCGGCCCGGCGGTGCAAGCGCGGCCGACTCCGAGGTCTATGCCGTCGTGACCCGCAGCGGTTCGAACGTCACGACCGTCTGCGGGCCGTCGGCCCAGCGCACCCGCAACTCGCCGTCCACGCGCGTGACTTCCCTGACGGCGCCAGTGGGCTTCGCCGCATCGGCCTCCGCCCCCAGGCCGGCCAACGCGACGAACACCGCCGTCCCCCGGACGTCCGCCGACAGCCGGGGCACCCGCACCCACGGCTCGTACGCCGTGCCCCCGGGCGCACGCACCTGGTCCCACCCGTCCCAGCCGAGCAGCCCCACCAGGTCGGAGCGGAGCGTCTGCGTGGCCCACCCGGTGAGCGTCACGCGTGCCCCGTGCGGCGCCCCGACCACCCGGTGGACCCGCAGTTCGTGACGCCCACGCGCCACGGTCACGCTCTCGACGCGCAGCCCGGGCACCATCGGCGGCCCGGACACGAACACCGGCCGGTGCCAGGAGCCCGCCCAGCCCCACCCGTCGCCCTCTCCCGCGCCGAGTGGACGGATCCGCCGCCGCACACTGGGTACGCCGCCGACCTCCACGGACAGATGGTTGTCCGCGAGGTTGTCCCGGGACGTGGGGCCGGTGTGGGTGGAGTACGCCAGGCGGCCGTACAGCGGGTCGTCCTCCGCCGCGAACTCGCCCTCGTGCGGCCGGACGTCGTCGCTGCCGTGGTTGTGCAGACGCACGATCCCGTCGGCCCCGGTGGACTGCACCAGCAGTCCGGGCGCGGCCAACACGAGCACCCGGTCGGGGCCCTCGCTCGGCGCCCGCTCCTCGGTCGCCGTCCACAGCGGGTCGTCCTCCCGTGCGAGCAGCGCCACGAAGGCCTTCGACGCCCAGTACGGGGACGCGGGGCCGGAGTAGTCCTGCAACGTGGCGGCGTGCGGGCCGTGCCAGCCCAGGCTGAGGAGTCCTTCGTCCGTCACCGCGCCCCGGTCGAGGAAGTAGCGCAGGCTGCCGCTGATCAGACGGCGTGACGTGCCCGGCGACAGCGGCGTGTGACCCGTGACGGCACCCACGCCGACCGCGGCCGCCGCCGCGAACCGGTAGGTCAGCGAGCGCCCGAAGTGGATCGGCGCCCCGTCGGCACCGAAGAGGAGCGAGAAACCCGCCAGGTGCTCGCGCAGCCGCGGCCCGAACCGGCCCGACAGCGCCGTGTCGTCCGACAGATGGGCGTGGAGCAGGGGATACAGGTGCAGCGCCCAGCCGTTGTAGTGGTCGAAGGCGCGCCCGTCGCCGTCGGCGTACCAGCCGTCGCCCCGGTACCACGTCTCCATCAGGTCCAGGGCCCGTTCCGTGGCCCGCGCCGTCGCCCGGTCGCCGCGGCCGACGGACTCCAGGAACGACGCCACCGTGAACGGGAAGAGGTACCAGTTGTTCGGCGCGGGGGTGTGCGTGACGGCGCCGCGCAGCCATGCCTCGGCCCGGTCCTGCACGTCGTCGTCGAGCCGGTCCCACAGCCACGGCCGGGTCAGTGACAGACCGAGCGCCACCGACGCCGACTCGACCATCGGCTGGCCCTGCACGTGGTGGTCGAGGATCAGCGGCCATGACTCGGCATCGTCCCGGCCCGGTGTGCGGGTGCCCGCCGCGAGGCCTCCCGCGTACCGCTCCAGCCAGCCGTGCGGGTCCTTGCCACCCGCGCCCGCGACGCGGAAGCCGGCCGCCAGGAACGTACGGGCGAAGCCCTCCAGGCCGTCCGAGCGGACACCGGACCGCGAGGGTCGGCCGGGCAGGTCCAGCAGGGCGCCGCCGGGGGTCGCCCAGCGCCACGCGGCGCCGAGCAGCCCGTCGGCGACGGCCTCCCAGTGCGCGCGGGTGTAGCCGGTGTACGGGCTCAGCTCCCGGTTCTCGGCGGGCAGGTCGAAGGGGACACTCATGCGAGGAACGCCAGTCTGTCGCGCCGGACGGGATGGGCGAGTTTCTCGCCCGCCGCCCAGCGGGCCACCTCGCCGACGGCCGAGTCGGCGAGCCGTTCCCACTCACTGCCCTGCGAACCGGCGAGGTGAGGGGTGATCAACACGTTCGGGCAGTCCCACAGCGGGTGCCCGGCGGGCAGCACCTCGGGGTCCGTCACGTCGAGCACGGCCCGGATGCGGCCCGCGCGCACCACGTCGGTGAGCGCCTCCTGATCGAGGACCGCCCCGCGGGAGGTGTTGATCAGTACGGCGTTCGGCCGCATCGCGCCCAGCAGTTCACGGCTGACCAGGCCGCGGGTCGCGGGCAGCAGCGGCGTGTGGACGCTGACCAGGTCGCTGCGGGAGAAGAGGCCGGGCAGGTCCACCGGCTCCACGCCCATGTCGGCGGCCTCGGCCTCGGTGACGTACGGGTCGTGCAGCAGAACGTCGAAGTCGAAGGGGCGCAGCAGTTCGACGACGCGCCGGCCGATCATGGAGGCGGAGAGGATGCCCACCGTGCGGCGGTAGTTGCCCACCTCACCCTGTGAGGTGCGCAGCCAGTCGTCGCGTTCGCGGGTCCTCCGGTAGTCGCGGGCCCGCTCCAGTACGTGCTTGCCGTGCAGCAGGACCATGGCGAGCGTGTATTCGGCGACCGGCAGAGCATTGGCCGCGGCCGCCGACGACACCTCGACACCGCGGTCCCAGCAGGCGTCGGTGACGTGCCCGCGCACCGAGCCGGCAGCGTGCACGACGGCCTTGAGCCGGGGCGCCGCCGCGAGGACGCCGGCGTCGAGCGACGGGCACCCCCAGCCGGTGACGAGCACCTCGACGTCCGCGAGGACGTCGGTGGCGCGTGCCGTCGTCAGGTCGTCGAGGACCGGTAGTGGCGCCAGGTCGCACACGTCCCTGAGCGCGGCCAGCGCACGCGGGGTGAAGACGGCGGCGGCCGCCTCGGGCGACATGGCCAGCGCCGCGCGTGGCTTGCTCACCTGACCGCCCCCGCCGCGAGGATCCGCCTTCCGAGACCGACCGGTTCACCCATGCTGATGGCCCCCACAACCCGCTGTCCGCTCGAGCGCTTCGCCCGACGTTTCGGCGGCAGCATAACCAGGGGCGCCGGCCAGCGCTGAGTTCCCGGAGACTCTCCTTGCTCACTGCCGCCGTCCGATCGGGTGCCCGCGAGGAGACGCGTCCGCGGCCCAGCCCTTGGAGTCGCCGCATGCGACGAAGGAGCGGACTGGCTGTAGCCGGGGCCGCGGCCCTGATCTGGGGCGAGTGGTTGAACTGGCGTTGGTCTCGGGCTCTCGTGGGAAAGGCAGGTGCGAGCACAGGCGGTCCCGAGGCCGTGGTCGTGCCGGGTTACCGGAACCCGCAAGCGACGGCGAACCGCGTCAACCGCCGGCGAGTTCGTGCCGGAATCCGCTCCGTCGCCACCGACGGCGCGGCTGACACGCGCGTGATCTTCAGCGGCGGTGCGACCGGCGGCGCCGCGGAGGCCCGGTTGATGGCCGACCACGCGACGTCGGTACTCGGTTTCGACGGCACAGTGCTGCTCGAAGAGCGAAGCCGGACGACATGGGAGAACGTCACGAACGTGACTCCGCTGCTCGAAGGCGTCGACCGCATTGAGATCGCTTCTCAGCCGGCCCACGCGCTCAAGGCCCGCGCGTACCTGCGACGCCACCGCCCCGATCTCGCCAAGAGACTCGTACGCGCGGACGACTACCGATTCGGCGAGTGGATGCTCGTCAAACCGGTGCTGGCGCTGTACGGACTCCGGACGCTCCGCGGCCTCACAGCCGAGGAACGGAAGGTCGAGCTCCCGGGCCGTCTCCCCGTCGACCTGGTGCTCCGTGTCGTCGTGCAGCGACGAAAGGGCGCGGTGCGCGACGGACGCTAACGCAGTGCCGCCGTGAGGCTCCGGCCGTAGGAGTGGCGCGTGGTGACGTCGATGCGCGTGCCGCCGTGGGTCCGTCCGACCCTGACTCCGTCGTCCGCCGAGAGCGCCTTCATCGTCCGGCCGCGGAGGGTGACGGAGACCGTATCGCGTTCCGTCGTCGGGTCGGACACCGCGATCCTGGTGATGCCGTCGCGCCCCTCCTGGACGATCACCGATGCCGGGCCGTCGATCGAGAGCCGTTCGGCGTGGTGGGTGCCCGATGCGAAGACGTTGACGGCCACGATGCGCAGTCCCGTGTGGCGCACGGCCTGGATCCGGGGGGTGTTGACCAGAACGGACACCGGTCCGCGGGCGTACGACCTCAGCCGTCTCTCGGAGGCGTTGGGGACGAGGGCGTAGGCCATCGAGGTGGGTGGTGCGGAGGCCGCCTGCTCGACGCGGACGGAGAAGACCTGCTTGGTCACCGGGGTGTCGGGATTGGAGGCGCGGACCAGGCGGCGACTGCGGGTTACCGTGTCGAGCGCGACGGTGGGCCGCTGCTCGTCCAGGAAGACGTATCCGACCGCGATGCCCTGACCGGCGTCGGCGTAGCGCAGCCAGGCCAGCGGGGCCGTACCGGGGCCGGACCAGGTCTTGCCGTCCCGGAGTTCCCCGGTGAGGGTGACGACGTCCGACGGGCCGGCGATCCGGGTGTCGATGGTCGTCGTCACCGGGCGCCCCGCGGCGTCACCGACCCCCGCGGCGAGGACGACGATCTCGTCGTCGAACATGAACCACGACTTGGTGGCCTCTGCGTTGCGGTAGGCGACGAAGTCGTCGGGGAGGGCTCCGGCCTGCTTCGCGGCATACGCCGCGTCGTCGGACTGGACGAGTCCGACCGCGCCGTAGGCGCCGAGGCAAGCCCCGCCGGAGAAGCTGTCGGTGCCGCGCGGGAAGTACACGTAGGTGTTCTGCGACTCGGAGGAGGAGGTGAAGCCGCGTTCGGGATTGTCGTACCACTGAGTGCCGTACAGCTCGGGAATCGTCTTGCGGCTCTCCACGGGCGCGGTGACGCCGGCGAGGCGGTAGGGCGAGACGGCCGTGTAGTAGTCGACACCGAAGGCCTGGGTCTGGTCCTGGCCGGAGAGATAGAGGTAGTGGGCGCCGTCGCCCTGGAACCACGGCATGAGATTCTCGCCGCTCATGTACTCGTACTTGCTGATCCTGGTGGAACTGCGGGCCAGCGCGAAGGCGTAGCCGGGGCGCCGGTGGACGGTCCTGTCCATCGCGTTGAACGCCACGTTGCGTTCGGCGGGGTTGAGGTCCTTCGCCGGGATCGACGTGTCGGCGAGGAGGGCGGCGTAGCGGGCGATGCTCACCGGGGAGACGAAGCTCTTCGGGTCCAGGGTGGCCTTCGAGGTCTCCCGTATGTACTTGACGTAGCCCTTCAGGGCTGTGGCGTCGGCCCCGGTCGCGTAGCCGGAGAGGTCGACGACGGCCTCGACGACGGAGGCGACGGAGCTGTACCCGGTGGCGGTCCTCGACACCGCGCGGCCCTTGACGATCTCCATCATCCAGCCCTCGAACATCAGTGGAGCGAAGCCGTCGACGACCCAGTCCCGCACGGTGTCGACGAGGCCGCCGATGTCCTGGGCGTAGCCCGTGCCGTCGAGGATCTTGAGGGTCTGGACGACGCGGGTCAGCAGGCCCGTGCCGTAGGAGCCGGTGTAGGCCACGGAGGCGTGCTGGACGAACGAACCGTCGGCGTAGAAGCCGTCGGTGACGCCGTGCCGGAGATCGTACGGATCGACGGTGGCGAAGACGGTCAGCTGATCGGCGATGGCCTTGCCGATGCGGGCGCCGTCGTCGAGCACGGCGCCTTGCAGGATCCGGTTCGTCGTGATGTCGGCGAGGTTGGCGCCGGTGTGGAAGCGTGAGTCGAGGTCGACGTCGCCGTCCTTGCCGTTGCGCAGGTAGGCGTCCATGGCGGCGACGTAGGCGGCGGTGAGGTCGGGCCGGTGTTCCGCGAGTTGGTCCTCGAGCAGGACGAGGGTCCTGCTCACGGGGGTGGATATGCCGATCTCCCAGTTGAACCAGTTGCCGTAGTAGCCCTTCGACGGGGTGCCGTAGTAGTCGTCGTACAGCCTGGCCAGGCCGTCGACGACCCGTCTCTGGACGGTCACGTCGTCGCGGAGGCCGGAAGCCGAGCCGCCGGGTGTGCGGGTCGCGAGGGCGATCTCGTAGAGGTACTGGAACGACGTCGTCAGGTTCGTGTCACTCGTGCCCAGGGCCAGGCCCACGAAGAGTTCCCCCTGCCCGGCTGCGTCCATCGCGGCCAGCCGGGACCGTGCGGTCGCGTCGATGGACGCGAGCTTGGGGCCCACCTCGGGCCGGGCGTTGGACTCCGCGGTTCCGGCCACCATCGCGACCACGTTGCCGATCAGTGCGGCACGGTCGCCGGCCGCGTCGGCGGCGGCCGCGTCCGGCCGGTCCACGCCCCAGGCCCTCGGCGGCCGCGGCACGGCCGGCATGGTCGCCGCGGGGAACACCGACAACAGAGCACGACGTGAGAGCTGCACGGGCACGCTCCAAGGGTTCGGCCGGAAAGCGCTTGTCACATCCAAGCAACTGGAAG
This sequence comes from Streptomyces sp. NPDC003393, assembly GCF_053589015.1. Taxonomy (NCBI): domain Bacteria; kingdom Bacillati; phylum Actinomycetota; class Actinomycetes; order Kitasatosporales; family Streptomycetaceae; genus Streptomyces; species Streptomyces sp. NPDC003393. The sequence goes on from NZ_JBSFRB010000013.1 coordinate 68,429, forward strand.
TCCCTGTGTCACTAGGGCCGCAGCGGATGCGGACGGCACCGTCGTGGCGTCCTCATGCGCACGGCCCGTGGCGGGTCCTCGGTCCCCGATCAACGGTGGCTGCGGTGCGCCGTCTCGGGTCCGACGACGCGCAGCAGGTCGAGGGCGTCGGTGCTCGGTGTGCCGGGCGGGGGTGTGAAGACCAGCAGCCGCTGGTCCTCGGCCGGGCTGAGGAGCGCCTCGTAGTCGAACTCGATCAGCCCCACCTCCGGGTGCCGCACCCGCAGTCGGCTCTGCCGCCGGACGGCCACTTCGTGCCGGTCCCACATCGCGGCGAACTCGTCGCTCGCCCGCCGGATCCGGGCGACGAGCGCCGCCGCCTCGGCGTCGCCGGGGCCGCGGCGCGCCACCGCCGTACGGAGGTCGGCCACGATCTGCCGGCCGCGTCGCTCATGTTCGTCCTCCGGGTACGCCTCGCGGACGAAGGGATCGGTGAACCACCGCCACACCACGTTCCGGTCGGGCTCCTGCACGGTGCACACGCAGCCGAACAGGGCTTCCGCCACGGCGTTCTGGGCCAGCAGATCGCCGAGGTCACCGAGGATCTGCGCGGGGGTGCGCGTCAGCTGGTCGAGGAGGTGCAGCAGCCCGGGACGGACATGGCTCCCCGCCCGGCGGCCTTCCGGTGGGCGGTGCCCCGCCAGCACGAACAGGTGGTCGCGCCCGTCCTCGGTGAGCCGCAGCGCGCGTGCCAGGGCGCCGAGCAACTGGGTGGAAGGCTGTGGACCGCGTGCCTGCTCCAGGCGCATCAGGTAGTCGGCGGACATCCCGGCCAGCTGGGCCACCTCCTCGCGGCGCAGCCCTGGTGTCCGTCGCCGGGGCCCGGAGGCCAGCCCGACATCGTAGGGGCGCAGCCGCTCTCGCGACCGGCGCAGGAAGTCGGCGAGTTCACGGCGGTTCAGCGCGCTCGGCATGACCCCATGATCCTGCATCGGCGGGCCATGAGGACCTGGGAACCCTGGGACCGCCGGTCCTAGGCGAAGCGGTCCGCTCCTCATCCGGGCCGGGGCGCCGCATCGTTGGCGGTGGAACACGCTCTCCCACCCTCCAGGAAAAGAGGAACCATGCCCGTGGTGACCGTCGACGGCGCTCGCATCCCCTACCGTCTGGAAGGCTCGGGTCCGGTCCTCGTGCTGGTGCACGGCTCCGGCCGGGGGTCGGTCACCTGGGAGTCGGTGCTCGGGTACTTCACCAGCCGGCACACCGTCGTCCTCCCGGACCTGTCCGGAAGCGAGCCGGCCGAGGACGACGGCGGCGAGCTGACCGTCGAGCTGCTCGCGACCCAACTGGCCGCCGTACTGGCCGATGTGGATCGCGGACCGGTGGACGTGCTGGGCTACTCGCTGGGCGCGCCCGTCGTCGCCCTGCTCGCCGCGCACCACCCGGAGCTGGTGCGCCGACTGATCACGCTCTGCGGGTGGTGCAGCCCGGAGGACCCGTACATCCGGAAACGGCCTCACCGTCTGGCGCACGCTCGCCGACGACCCGACGGCCTTCGCGCGCTACGCCATGCTGACGGCCTTCAGCCGCTCCTACCTCAACACGCTCGACCGCGAGGCCGTGGAGGAACTGGCGACCGTCATGCCACCGAGCGTGAACCTGCTCCGCCAGCTCGACGCCGACCTGAAGGTGGACATCCGCGCCGCGCTGCCCCGCATCCAGGCCCCGACCCTGGTCATCGGGTGCGCGCTGGACGCGTTGATCCCCGTCGAGCACTCGCGCGAGCTCGCGGCAGGCATCCCGCACAGCCGCTACGCCGAGCTGGAGTGCGGCCATGTGGCGCGGCTGGAGCAGCCCGCCGAACTGGCCCAGCTCGTCACCGAGTTCCTCGGCTGAGCCGGGCGGGCAGGCTCCCCGTCCGCGACGCGGTGCCGGCCGCCGGACCTAGCCGAGATTGCGCAGCACCTCGTCGATGTTGGTCCGGTACGCCCGCAGCGCCCTCAGCCCGGCGGCGTAGCGGTCGCGGTGCCGTGCGATGTCCGCCGCCTGCTTCTGCGCCCGTACGGCGTGCCAGGTCTGGGCCGTACGGAGGCGGCGCTTGCAGGCGACGTCCGCGACGGCGGTGTCCCGCTCCCGCCGCGTGTGCCGGGTGTTGCCGTCGCTGCCCCGTTGCCAGGCGTCGTCGGCGTACGCCGCGGCAGGATCGGCATAGCGCGTGAACCCTTGGTCCGCCACACAGCGGGACCACGCGGCAAAGGCCGCACGGAGGCGCGGGTCGCGTTCGACCGCCTTGCCGACCTCGACCGCCCGGCTGCTCGCGTAGAGCCAGTCCCGCTTGAGGTCGATGCCCCGCATGAGCCGTCGGTCCGCCTCGGTGACGCAGTCCGGATGGTCCGCGTACTCGGCGTTGGTCATCCGGCGCCCCTTCGGCCGCGGCACCACGGGCTTGGACGGGTCCCAGCCGTAGCCCCAGCGGCGGGCGGCGTCGGGATCGAGGACGCCGTAGTCGGTGGCGACCGCGGTGGCCACGACGGGGTCGGTGGGGTAGCGGGGGTCGAGCGGGAAGTCCGGGTGGCCGCGCCCGGCCATGCACTGCCGGACCAGCAACGCCGATGCCCGCTGCGAGCGCTGGTAGTCCTGCGAGGTGTACGTGTAGCGGTCGGCGGGGAGGGGGCCGAGGTCCGACGCCGCGGCGACCGCCCCCGGGGGTTGCGGGCCGGAGGCACAGAGCGCCGCCAGTACCGCCACCCCGGCTGTGATACCGAGCCGCCGTCTCCGCCTCCCCATGACCAGGGATGTTAGCGGGCGGCGTGCACACGGTCGGCCGCGGCCCCACGCATGATCCATAGACAGTGTCTACGGCTCCTGGTAGACACTGCCCATGGAACGTCGAGGGGACTGTGGAGACATGAGCGGCCATCAGCACACCGACACTTTCAAAGCTCCCATCGACGACCGGTACTTCGAGGACTACACGGCCGGCGCGACGTACGAGTTCGGCAGCATCGCCGTCACCCAGGAGGAGATCATCGGCTTCGCCTCCCAGTACGACCCTCAGTCCTTCCACGTCGATCCCGTCGCGGCGGAGCGGGGGCCGTTCGGTGGGCTGGTCGCCAGTGGGTGGCACACCGTCGCCCTGATGATGCAGTTGTTCGCCGGGCACTACCTGTCGACGGTCGCGAGTCTCGGCAGTCCGGGCGTGGACGAACTGCGCTGGCTCAAGCCCGTGCACCCCGGCGACCGGCTGCGCCTGCGCCTGCACACCCTCGACACCCGCCTCTCCCGCTCCGACCCGCGGCGCGGCATCGTCCGCACCCTCGCCGAACTCCTCGACCAGGGAGGCGAGCCGGTGCTGCGGGTCACGGTCGTGAACCTGCTGCGCACCCGCGCCGGGGCATGACCGGCGGGACGGCACAACTGCTCCTAGGCGCCGTCGTGACGGTGGGCGCCTGTGTGCAGTGGCTGACCGGCATGGGCTTCGCACTCGTGGCCGTGCCCGCGCTCGTGCTGCTGCTCGGCCCGTCCGCCGGCGTCGCACTGGCCAACTGTGCGTGCGGAGCCATCAGCGCCGTCGGGCTCGTCGGCGGCTGGAGGAGAGTGCGGCTCGACGCGATGGGGCCGTTGGTCGCCGCGTCCGCGTGTGCCGTCCCCGCCGGGACCTGGGTGGCCGCCCGACTTCCGCACCCCGTGCTGTTCGTCGCGATGGGCCTCCTGGTGACCCTGGCCGTGCTCCTGGTGATGCGCGGCTGGCGCGTGTCCGCCCTGACCGGTACCCGAGGGGCGGTGGCCGCGGGCGCGGCGGGCGGATTCATGAACGCCGCGGCGGGACTGGGCGGCCCGCCGCTCTCCCTCTACGCGCTGAACGCCGGCTGGACCGTCCATGAGTTCGTGCCGAACGCGCAGTTCTACGGCATCGTCGTGAACATCTTCTCCATAGCGGCCAATGGGATCCCGCGGCTGGGCTCGACGGGGTGGACGACGGCGCTCGTCGCGATGGCGATGGGCGCGGTCGCCGGCCGAGTGCTCGCCGAGCACGTGCCGGAGGGCCGGGCCCGGCAGCTCGTCCTGCTGCTCGCGCTGGCCGGCGGACTGACGAGTCTGGCCAAGGGCCTCGGCGTGCTGTGAGTCCGCCGACCCGGTGCACTACGGCACCGGAACACCACCGACGCGGCACCGCGCCGCCGGCACCACTGTGCCGATGCTGGTGGCGAGCGTGCACCGGCATGAGGAGGGCGTCGCGGCCGACGGCGTCGAGGAAGGCTGTGCTGAGCGCGTCGGCGTGCGGGCGGGTGTAGGCGGCCAGTGCGCGGCGCAGCGGTGGGTCGGGCCACAGGATGCGCCCGTCGAAGCGGGGCGGGACCAGGTTCGCGGGGACGAGGGCCGGGCCGAGGCCGGCGGCGAGCAGGGGGGCCGCACCTGGGAGGACGGGCGCCGTCCCTGAACCCATGCTCGGCGCAGCGCGCCCGCCACGGTCGGACCAGCCGGCCCTGCGTCCGCAAGGGGACGCCTCGCGCGTTCTGGTGCCGGGACGGACGAGCCCGGCGCGCGGTCAGAACCAGTGCAGGCAGTGTGGCGAGCGTTCGGCGCGGAACAGGGCGTCGGCGAGGGCGGCCACGCCCGGACGGTGGGCCCGGACGTGTCCGGCTCGCACGAGCGTGCTCGGCGCGGTGCCGCCGAGGTACACCGAGCCCACGGCGCTCACATCCAGGGACAGGTCGGGCTCCCGGCCCGTGGGAACGCAGCCGGCCTTGCCGTTCCGCACGGTCAGCAGGTAGCGGGCGTGCTCGCCGAGGAACGGGTCGTCGACGTCGAGGACGAGCGTCAGCGTTCGATGCTGTCGAGCGCCGTCAGCAGCCGGTCGATGTCGTCGGCGCAGCTGTAGGGCGCCAGCCCCACGCGCACCGCGCCCTCGCTGCCGAGCCCGAGCCGCCGGGAGGCCTCCACCGCGTAGAAGGATCCGGCCGGTGCGTCGACGCCGTGCGCCGCCAGGTGCCGGGAGACATCGGACGAGCTGTGGCCGCGCACGGTGAACAGCTGCGTCGGGGTGCGTCGCGCGGCCCGGGAGTACACGGTGATCCCGTCCAGCTCCGCAAGCCCTCCCTCCAGGCGCTCCCGCAGGGCGTCCTCATGGGACCCGATCACCGTGAACGCCGCCAGCAGGCGTTCCCGGCGGGTACCGGCCGCGTCCGGCGCCAGGCCGGCGAGGAGGTCCACGGCGGCCCGTGCGCCGGCCAGCAACTCGTACGGCAGGGTGCCCAGCTCGAAGCGCTCCGGGACGGCGTCGGTGGACGGGAGCAGCTTGTCCGGCTGCAGCGTCTCCAGCAGTGCGGGCCGGCTCGCCAGCACGCCCAGGTGCGGACCCATGAACTTGTACGGTGAGCAGACCAGCGTGTCGGCACCGAGGCCGGCCAGATCGATGGCGGCGTGCGCGGCGTAGTGCACCGCGTCGACATGAACCAGCGCACCGCTCCGGTGGGCCAGGTCGGCGATGGCGGGCACGTCCGGCCGGGTCCCGATGAGGTTGGACGCCGCGGTGACGGCGACCAGCCGGGTCCGTGGCGACAGCACCGACGCCACCTGCCCCGGGTGCAGCTCGCCCGTGGCCGGGTCGAAGTCCGCCCAGCGGACCGCGGCACCGGCGCTCTCCGCCGCCTGTGTCCACGGACGTATGTTCGCGTCGTGGTCGAGTCGCGTGACCACCACCTCGTCGCCCGGACCCCAGTCCTTGGCGAGCGCGCGCGACAGATCGTACGTGAGCTGGGTGGCGCTGCGGCCGAACACGATGCCCCGCGGCTCGACACCGAGCAGGTCGGCCAGGGCCTGCCGGGCGCCGGTGACGATGGCTTCGGCGTTGCGCTCGCCCTCGTTGGTCCGCCCCCTGTTGGCCAGCGGGCTCGCCAGCGCGTCGGCGATCGCGTCGATGACCGGCTGGGGCATCTGGGTGCCTCCCGGGGCGTCGAAGCGTGCCGAGTGGGACTTCAGGGCGGGGATCCGCGCGCGGAGAGCGTCGACGTCAAGGGCCATGTGGACTCCGGAGAAAAGCGGTGGCAGCGGGGGAGCGGAGGCGGTCCGACCGGCCACACCCGTGACCGTGCCGGAGCCTCGCGTCGCATCATCGCAGCACCCGGGACGCGGCGCGCACGGGGCCGCCGGTAGCCGCGGCTGACGGTGCCGCAGCCGGCGGCGGGCACCTCGCCGACGCCGAACGCTTCACCGTCACGGCGCTGGGCAGCGGGTGACCGTAGGCCAGTCCTCCCCGTGTTCGACGGGCAGCGTCACCGCCTGCCGGTCCGATGAGCTGGCCCGGCTTCACCCCTGTGCCGGATATTTACCGATATGGTGCGTTGCATGGTCTGGACTGGGTGGATGCGGCTTCCTCGCCCTCTCCGCAGGCGGTGGGACGCCGCCCTGCTCTCGCCGGTGATCTATACCGTGGTCGTCACCAGCCTGGCGTTCGCCACGCCGAGGAAGGTCTCCTTCAGCCGCCTGTTGACCGCCGCACCTGCCCTGGCTGCCTCCACCTGGCCGGCACTCCCCACCGTCGTGCTCGGCGGCGTCTGCGTCCTGATCATGGTCGGGTTGAGCCTTGTCTACCCCGATCTGGGCACCTGGTTCACCGTGGGCGCCATCGCCGCCGTCACCGTGGCCGCCGCATACTCATGCCGTGTCCGACTCCAGCGCGAACAGGTCCTGGTCCAGCTCCGCCTCGTCGCCGACGCGGCGGAGAAGGTCGTTCTGCGCCCTCTGCCGCGCCGGGTCGGGAGCATCGAGGTCGAGTCGATGTACGTCGCGGCCGCCGCGCAGGCGCACATCGGCGGGGACTTCTACGAAGCCCTCGCCACTCCGCACGGTGTGCGACTGGTCCTCGGCGACGTACGCGGCAAGGGCCTGCCGGCGGTAGGAGCCGCGGCGGCGGTGGTCAACTGCTTCCGGGAGGCCGCGTACGACGAGCCGAGCCTGGAGGGCATCGCTCGCCGCCTGGACGCCAGCAGCACCCGCCACAGCTGTACGTTCCCCGGCGAGGACTCACTGGAGCAGTTCATCACCGTGGTGCTCGCCGAGTTCCCGTACCAGGCCGGCCACATCAAAATCCTCAACTGCGGTCATCCTCCTCCACTCCTCCTGCACCACGGCGAGCTCCTCGTCCTGGACCCCTCCGCCGCCTCACCGGGCCTCAACCTCGCGGAACTCCTCGGACCCTGCTACACCACGGACACGATCACCTGCGCCCCCGGTGACCAGTTGCTCTTCTACACCGACGGCGTCATCGAGAGCCGGAACCCCAGAGGCGAGTACTTCTCCCTGCAGGACTGGATGCGCCGGCAGAACCCGGTCGGACCCGAGGCACTGCTCCACAGGCTTCATCGGGACCTCCTCCAGCACAGCGGTGGCGGACTCGACGATGACGTGGCGGCCCTGGCCGTACGCATCTCCGACAGCTCAAGGGCTTCCTGAGACCGGACGGCCCGTGGGCAGGGCACGCGATCTCGTGGTGTGATCCAGGGCACGCGAACGGCGGCGTGGCCAGGCGCCGGCACCGTGAGGGGCGGTGGCGGTCACGGCTTGAGGAGGGTCTTGATGGCGCGACGTTCGTCCATGGCCCGGTAGCCTTCGGCGACCTGTTCGAGGGGGAGGGTGAGGTCGAAGACCTTGCCGGGGTCGATCCGGCCGCTCAGGACGCGCTCGATGAGGTCGGGCAGGTAGCGGCGTACGGGGGCGGGGCCGCCGCGCAGGCCGACGTGGGAGAAGAACAGTTCCCGGGCGTCGATGGCGACCTCGTGGGGCACGCCCACGAAGCCGACGTTTCCTCCCGGGCGTGCGGAGCGCAGGGCCTGCCGCATGGCCTGCGCGGTGCCCACGCACTCGAGGACGGAGTCGGCGCCGATGCCGCCGGTCATCTCCTGGATCCGGGCCACGCCCTCATCGCCGCGCTCGGTGACGATGTCGGTGGCACCGAACGCGCGGGCGAGCTCCCGCCTGGGTTCGTGCCGGCTCATCGCGATGATCCGTTCCGCGCCCATCTCCCGGGCCGCGATCACCCCGCACAGGCCGACCGCGCCGTCACCGACCACCACGGCGGTGGAGCCGGGCCGGACGCCGGCGGCGTCGGCGGCGTACCAGCCGGTGCCCATCACGTCGGAGGCGGTCAGCAGAGCGGGCCACGACTCCTCGCCGGGCACCTGATCGGTGGCGACGAGGGTGCCCTGCGCGTGGGGGATGCGCACGTACTCGGCCTGGCAGGTGCTCATGAACTCGCCCCGCAGGCAGCTGGACTGCCAGCCGTTGCGGCAGTTCGCGCAGGTGTTGTCGGAGGTGGCGAAGGAGCCGACGACGAACTGACCCGAGTCGATCCCGGTGACCTCGGCCCCGACCTCCTCCACCACACCGACGTACTCGTGGCCGATCGGTCGCGCGTCACCGACCGGCTCCACGCCCCGGTAGAACCACAGGTCGGAGCCGCACACACAGGTCACGGCGGTACGGATGACCGCGTCGGTCGGGTGGAGGATCCGGGGGTCGTCGAGCGTCTCGAAGCGCACATCACGGGGGGCGTGGATCACTGCTCCGCGCATGAGGGGTCGTTCCTTACTGACAGAGAGGAGCGGGACGTACAGACAGGGCCCGCCGGGCTGCGGGCGCCCGCCCGTGTGCGGCGGTGCCGGGGCCCGGGCGGCCGAAAGGCCACCTCTTCCAGACAACCGCTCTTTCGCGCGGGCTGCGAGTCACCAGCAGGAGGACTTGGTCCCGAGCCGGTGGCCACCCGGCCCGTCGGGACGTCCTGGCTGCTCGAGACGTCCGGGTGGCCGGAGCTTCAGCCCCGGCCGGGTGCGGAGGCGGCGGCCACGAAGAACGGGATGGCGATGAGCAAGCGATCGGCCTCGGCGCGCCGGCGCTGTTCGGCGAGCCACCGGTCGGCCTGGTCACCGCTCACGGCGCCGCTCGCGCGGGCCTGGCCGGCGAGCCTGGTGAGCAGCGCCAGCATCGCGGACTCGGTGAACACGACGGTGTGCGCCTCGACCATGACGCCCTCGAAGCCGTGGTCCAGGAGCAGGTTGCGGTACTGACGGGCGGCGCGAGGTGAGCCCAGGAGTTCGGCACGGGCGTGCACGATCGTGCGGGTGAGGGCCGTGTCGTCGGAGTCGATCACGAGCGCGTCCCAGTCCTGCCCGACCAGCACGATCCTGCCGCCCGGACGGAGGACGCGCCGCGCCTCCGTCAGTGCGCGCCCCGGCTCCGCAAGCATGTGCAGGACCTTGTCGGCGCGGTAGCCCTGCACACTTCGGTCGGCGAACGGCAGGTCCTCCGCGCCCGCCTCCCGGAACTCGGCCGCGGGCCACCGTTCCCGGGCGGCGGACAGCATCCACCGGTCGGGGTCCACGCCGATCGCTCGGACCCCGCGTTCGGCCAGCTCCGCGACCGCCCGTCCGGCGCCGCATCCCACGTCCACGACGGTCGAGCCCGGGACGGGACAGAGCAGTTCGTAGGAGCGAGCGCGCAGCCGGGAGGCGCTCGGCATCCGGTCCGCCGCATCGAGGAGGGACAGCAGGGCCTTGGTGTCGCGGTGCTCTTCCACCGCTTCCTGGTTCTTGGACATGGACGTCAGGCTGCGACTTAATGTCAACATGAAGTCAAGCGGAGACAGCGGCGCCGACGCGATGGGCATCGGCGTCCTCGCGGCGCGGTTCGGCCTGGCCACGCACGTCCTGCGGCACTGGGAGTCGATGGGCCTGCTGCACCCCGGACGGGACGCGGGCGGGCGCCGCCGCTACGGCGCCGACGACCTCACCCGCGTGGCGGTGATCCTCCTCTGCAAGCATGCCGGCCTCGGCCTGGACACCATCAGGAGCCTGTTCGCCACCGCCGACCGCGCCGGCCGACACGCGATCCTGCGTCACGAGGCCGAGGAGCTCCGATCGAGAATCGCGGCGGCCCAGGCTTCACTGGCGTTCATCGAGGGCGGCCTGAACTGCGAGCACGAGGACTTCACCCGGTGCCCGAACTACCGGCGGCTCGTCGCCGAACGGATCAGTCCCGGCGTGCCGGCACCCGAGCGGACGCCGGGCGGTGAGCCGCACATTGCGCCCACTCCCATAGCGCCTTGACATCGTCCCCGGCGTTCCGCCCCCTTGCCGGGAGGACGACCGGACCGTCCGACGGGCCGCGCGCGTCAGCCGGGCACGCCTTCGCGAACCTCCACGGTGTCCAACCTGACCAAGTGGCGGGCGATCGCGGCGAGCACGGCTTCGGGGTCGACAGGGCCGGTCGCGGCCCAGCAGACGTAGCCGTCGGGGCGGATCAGCAGCACGTCGGCGCCCAGCGGCTCCGCGCCCGGGGCGTACCGGGCCCGGGCGGTGTCGACCCGCTCCGGCAACCGCAGTCCGCGCGGTACTGCCCCCGCCAGATCGAGCAGCACGGCGTGCCCCTCGAGGAACAGCGCCGGAAGCCGTACGGGACGGTCGCCGTCCGCGGTGACCAGCTCCACGTCCGGGACACGCCGCCCGGTCAGCGGGTGCCGGCCGGAGTCGTCTGCGTCGCCGAGGAACGGGTAGGCCAGTGCCAGGCCGGACACCAGGCCGGCCAGGTGCCGGTTGGTGTCGGGCAACCGCAGCAGGTCGACGACGATGTCACGCAGCGCGGCCACGTCCTCGCTCGCGTTCGGATCGGCGAGAACCCGCTGTGCCGAGGTGTGGTGCAGGACCTGCGCGGCGACCGGGTGCCGTTCGGTGTGGTAGCTGTCCAGCAGGCCCTCGGGGGCGCGGTCCTGGACGGTCGCGGCCAGCTTCCAGCCGAGGTTGAACGCGTCCTGGATGCCGAGGTTGAGTCCCTGGCCGCCGAGCGGCGGGTGGATGTGCGCGGCGTCGCCGGCGAACAGCACACGGCCCTGGCGGTACTGCTCCACCTGGCGGGTGGCATCCGTGAACCGTGAGGAGTTCTTCACCTCGGCGAGCACCGTCTCCGGTCCGTACAGCGCCTCCAGCGCCATGGCGATCTCCTCCCGGGAGACGGCGGTGTCGCGGTCCACGGCCCCCTCGCCGACCGGACCGAAGGTGAACCTGTACCGGTCCGCGCCCATCGGGACCGTCATCGCCCAGTAGCCGCCCGCCTGGCGCATCATCGTGTGCATCTGTCCGACCTCGCGCGGCACCAGCTCCGACACCGAGGACAGCCGCACGTCGGCCAGTACCCCCGGGCGGGTGCCCGGCCGCCCGGGGAAGGGCATCCCGACCAGCCTGCGTACCGTGCTGTGCCCGCCGTCGCACGCCACCAGCCAACCCGCGCGCACCTGGCGCTCGTCCGCCGTGCGCACGGTGACCCCGTCGGCGTCCTGTGTGACCGCCGTGACCGGCACGCCGCGCAGCACCCGCGCGCCGAGCGCGGTCGCGCGTTCCTCCAGCACCTCCTCGATCTCCCACTGGGGCAGCCCGAGCGGGTAGGGGTGCCGTGTCCTCCAGGAGGAGCAGTTCAGCGGCACCGGCAGTGTCGCGAAGTGCCCGCCGACCGCGCCGTGAGCCGGAGCCCGTTCCTCCAAGGGTTCCAGCAACCCGCGCATCTCCAGCAGTTCGGCCGTGCGCGGCTGGACACCGCCGCCCTTCACCTGCTCGACGCGCTGCGCCAGCTGCTCCAGGACCAGCGTGTCCACACCCGCCTGCGCCAGTTCGCAGGCCAGCATCAGCCCGGTCGGGCCACCCCCGACGACCACGACCTCAGCCTCGACCAGGGTCTCGGCAGCTCTCTCCACCACGGCGCACTCTCCTCTTCCTCGCCTGAGTGCAAATGTATACCAGGTGCAGAAATGCACCGGGGCTGGCTTTGCTACCGTGGCGGCGTGGAAGGCAGGTCGACGACAGGTCAGTCAGGGCAGCCGGGACTGCGCGAGCGCAAGAAGCAGCGGACCCGCGCCGCGATCTCCGACGCCGCGATCCACCTGTTCCTGGAGCAAGGATTCGACGAGACCTCCGTGGCCCAGGTCGCCGAGGCGGCGGAGGTCTCCAGGCGCACCCTGTTCGCCTACTTCCCCTCCAAGGAAGACCTGGTCGTGCACCGCCTGGCCGACCACGAGACCGAGTCCGCCCGCGTCGTCCGGGCCCGCCCGACCGGCACGGCCCCGCTTGCCGCACTGCGCGCACACTTCCTCGACGGCCTCCGCGACCGCGACCCGATCACCGGCCTCAACGACCACCCCCAGGTGCGCCGGGTGCACCGGATGATCCTCGCGGCGCCCTCCCTGGTCGCCCGGATGGAGGGGTTCAGGGCAGGCGCCGAACGCGCACTCGCCGAGGCACTGCGGGAGACCGTGGAGGCGACGGAGTCGAGGGAGCTGACGGCGCGTCTGGCCGCCGTCCAGATCGTCGGTGTGCAGTGGACCCTGGCCTCCGAAAACGCCGACCGCCTCGCCTGCGGTGAATCCGCCGACACCCGCTACCCGGGCGCGGTCGCCGACGCGCAGCACGCCTTCGACCTCCTGGAGAACGGCCTGCGGCCACTGGTCTGAGAGCCGCGGCCCAAAGGCCGCCGCCGGCCCGCCGGCAGACCAGAGCGATCATGATGTACGTCCAAGGGGCGCGCGTGAGTGGCGGTCGCTGCTCATCGGCGCAAGGGTGGGATGTGCGGGCAGCAGCTGTTCAGTGCGCTCGGGCTGCTGCCCGCGAGCCGCCCGGCCCTGACCAGCCCTGGTGATCAGAGCGGTGAGCGGCTACGAGGCACCCGCGCCAAGGGACTCACCACCCCGGACAGCTGGTCGAACGCGTCCCGCAGCACCGGACGGTCCTGCGGTGCCGCTGTCACCAGCGTCTGTTCCAGCAGTTGGCGACGGCGCTGCCGTGTCGCTTCGAGCACACACCTTCCGGCACCGGTGAGGGAGAACGCGCCGGACGGGAGGCGACGTACCAGCGCCCGCTGCTCCAAGCGGCCGAGCAGCCGGGCCGCCCAGGACGCGCCGACGCGAAGGTCCCGGGCGATCCGGCCAGGTTCGGTCGGCTCGCCGTCCAGGACCAGCAGGACGCGCATCTGCTCTTCGGAAACCGAGGGGGCGACGTCCTCACGGGCTTGCTGCCACAACAGAATCATTGTTTCGGCGACGTGCTCGGCAGCAGAATTCGCCTCGGCACGTTCGGGTTCCACTGACATGGCTTTCCCCTTCCTCGATGCCGTTGATCAGCGGCTTACCCGTTCGGCGGTCCGTCAGCCCCGCTTTTGTGTTCGAAAACGCTGTGAGCTGGGACGGGAAGTAAATAGTATGGAGAGTCGGTGTGTCATCCGAGTGATGCCCCATTCGTTCAGGGGCCGGCCGGCATTTCCCCATTCCTCGATTTATCACCGAGGCAGCCGGCCATCATGGGCGCTCGGTCCTGCCGAATCCCGGAATGCGGCACGGCCGGATTCCGCCACGACGACCCCTTCGCCGGAGACTTTTGTCGGATGGTGGACTCGCGTGAAGCGGAGCCGCGTATGAGCCGTGCGGTTTCGGCGGCTGTCACCGACTGTGGCCGGCCACCGTGGCCCATCGCGGGTCGATGCGGCCCAGCCATGCGTCTTGATCGTCGGCCAGTGGCCGCTTCAGGGGAAGCGGGAGGAACCGGCAGGCGAAAGTGAGGCCGGCGTCGTCCCCGCGGCCGTCGACGTGGTGCTCCCACGCGTCGGGGGTGTCCGCGGGCGCCTGGAGGTGGAAGAAGCCGGTTCGTCGTGGCTGCCCCGTGGCGGGGTGGGGCTTGTCCTCCACGGTGATCTGCCGGATCACCGTGGCCGTCAGCAGACCGGTCTCCTCGGCGACCTCCCGAAGAACCGCGTCCTGTGGTCCTTCGCCCGGTTCTACTCCTCCCGCAGGAACCTGGGTGCCGGCCTCCGGCAGACCGACATGGTCGAACACCAGCAGCTCGGGGACGCCGCGGTGCCGGATCACGTACGCGGCGACGCGGACTCTCGGTCGGGCCATCCGGGCATTGTCCGCCATCGACGCCGTCGGAGCGGTGAACGGACGATGACGCACACGTCGCGGAGCCCCGCGCATGGCCCGCCTGGCACCGACGGCTCTACGCTCATCAGGGAACGTCCCGCCCTGCGGCTCCCGGCCGTATCGAAGCGCTGACCGGGCTCTTCACTCGCGCGCGTGTGGGCACGAGAACCAGATGGTGTTCGGAAAGGGAAATGCGCACGCATGGTCCTGAGACGCTTGAGCAGCGGAACGCCGCCCCTTTCAGGCTCGGTCGGTGGCAGCAGGCTGGAATCCCGTCCCGGCACGGCGGCGCCGCAGTCGCCGGCACCGAACGCGCGAAAAGGGCCGACCGCCGGTACTGTTCCACGACCGGGAGCCATCCGGCTTCCGGCAGCGCGCCGCACACAGTCCCCCTTCACGCCGTACGAAGTCTTGTCACCCGGACTCCGGGCCCACTGCGACAAGGGAGCCGATGGATCCCCTGAATGACGTCCTCGCCGTCCTGGACATGCGCAGCGCCCAGTTCGCGCGACTGGAGGCCGTAGGCGACTGGGCGATCTCCTTCCCCGGGTACCGGCACATCAAGCTGGGGGCGGTCCTGGACGGTGCCTGTTGGGTGGAAACCGAAGGGACACCGCCCGTCCGGATCGCCGAAGGCGACTGCTATCTGCTGGGGAACGGCCGTCCTTACCGCGTCGCCAGTGATCCGGCGGTGCCGGCCCGGCCGAGCAGTGAGATCTTCAGGGACTTCGTCGAGGGCGGCACCGTCAGAGTGGGGCCATCGGGCAGCAGTCCTGAAGCCGTCGTCGTCGGCTGCGGGTTCCACCTCGACTCCGCCAACGCGGCGGTCCTCGTCGACGTGCTGCCTCCCTTGGTGCACGTCCCCGCGGCCTCGGACGAGGCGGGCGCGATCCGTACCGCCTTGGACATGCTGCGCAGGGAGACAGCCACCCCGGAAATCGGCAGCGCCTTGATCGTCGAGCGGCTGGCCCACATCGTCCTCGCCCAGGTGCTGCGCAGCCACATCGCCGCGCAGGGCCCCACCGGCGGGGTGTGGCTGACCGCCCTGGCCGATCCCGGGATCGCCACCGCGCTCGCCGTCATCCATCAGGACCCCGCGCATCCGTGGACGGTCGCCGAACTGGCGGCCAGGGCGAGGATGTCACGCTCCCACTTCGCGGCCCGCTTCAGCGAACTCGTCGGCACTCCGCCCCTGGAGTACCTGGCCACCTGGCGCATCCGGGCGGCGGCACGTGAACTGCGCGCCGGGAACCGTACGATCGCGGCCATCGGCGCGCGGTACGGCTACGGCTCCCAGAGCGCCTTCAGCAATGCGTTCAAACGGGTCACCGGCATGGCCCCAGGTCACTACCGCAGGCAGGCCCGGTTGGCACCGTCCTCGTCCTGACCGGTGTGCGAGGTGGCGGTCGGGGTGTCCCGTTGCTCGGCCGGAGGGCCACGTCGCACGCGCGCCACAGCGGCCGGAAGCCCGAGTGCCTCCCGTACGCGGGCTTCCGGCCGGCACACCACGAGCACGCGCCGAACGCCGGTGCTCGACGGGCGAATGTCGCCTGGCAGGCCCTGGTGGTGCCCTAGTGGGCGATGCTGACGACAATCTTGCCGGCGGCGGTCCCGTCCGCCACCGCGGCATGCGCATCCGTGACGTCGGCGAGGCCGAACACGCGAGAGTCCAGCAGCGGCCGGAGGCGGCCGGAGTCGACCAGGGCGGTGACCTCGCGCAGGATCTCGCCATGGTGCTCGCGGCCGCGGCCGGTCAGCATCGGCGCCAGGGTGAAGACGCCGGAGTACGTGGCACCCCGGAAGGACAGTGGAGCGAGGCTGTGCGTTCCCCAGCCGAGCGAACTGAGCACGTGCCCGGTGTAGGCCCGCGCGACGGCGAAGGACGCGTCCAGGACCGGCCCGCCTACGGTGTCGTAGACGATGTCGAAGCCCTCGCCGCCGGTGAGGCGCGCGACGTACTCCTGAGGCGTCTCGGCGGTGTGGTCGATGGCGGTCGCCCCGAACTCCTCGACGGCCTTCAGGCGGTGCGGTGCCTCCGTGCCGAACACTTCGGCGCCACGTGCACGGGCGATCTGGAGGCCCACGTGACCGACGCCGCCGGCGCCGCCGTGCATGAGCACCTTCTGCCCCGCGTGCACCTGCGCCCTGTCGACCAGGCCCTCCCACGCGGTGATGGTCACCAGGGGCAGCGCGGCCGCCGCGCGCATGTCCAGAGACCTCGGCTTGGGCGCCAGCAGCCGGGCGTCGACCGCCGCGTACTGGGCGAGGGAGCCCTGCAGGTCGCCGACGCCGCCGGTCATACCGTAGACCTCGTCGCCGGGGGCGAACTCGCCGACGCCTTCGCCCACTTGCTCGACCACACCGGCCAGGTCGAGACCGAGCACCGCGGGAAGGGTGCGCTCGGCGTGGGCCGCCTGACCCGCAGCGATCTTGATGTCGAGTGGGTTGACCCCGCTCGCCTCGATCCGTACCAGCACCTGGCCGGGGCCGGCCGCGGGCTCGTCGATCTCCTTGAGCACCATCGGGGTGCCGAACTCTTCCAGGACTGCTGCACGCATGGTGCCACCTTCGGATGTGCGTTGCTGAATACACCTGACGGGTGCGTCCAGCAGTACTGGAGCTCCCTTAATCAGACAGACTAGTTCGTTCGATTAAGGGCGGCAAGTGGACTGGGTCACGGCTCGTCCAGGGGGGTCGGACGGTTCAGGAAGGCAGCCGAGGGCGGGACTTGGCCGTCACCCCGCGCCCGGACCCGGAAGCCGGCGGGGCTCACCAGGGTCAGGCGGTAGTGCGGCGCGCCGCACGGAGGGATGGGCTCGGCCTCGGCGCGTTCGACATGGACGTGCGGCAGGACGGCTCGGCACGGGGGAGTCACGGACGCAGAGGATGCAGGCGCTCGAACGGCAGGCGCCGCCGAGAGGAAATCGTTCCGGTGCCCGCACTCGGTGTGACGGTGCGGGCTGGGTGAGATGAGGCTGCTTAGGAGCCGAGGTGAAGGGCCCGGTCTCGACGACCGCGACCAGGTGATCGAGCTGTCGAGCGTCACCGGTGAAGCAGTCACCCGGCGGTGGGGGAGCCTTCCGCGGTGTGGGCATGGACCACCAGCTTCGCGGCTTCCTTCGCCTGGTCCACGACCGCACGGTCCTGCAGCAGGCGCCCCGAAGCCAGCGCGCCGTCGATGAGAAGACCGAGGTGCCGGGCCAGGCCGTCGGCGTTCTTGGCGCCGGCTCGTGAGCCGAGCTCCGTCAGCCACCCCTGGCGTCTCAGCACGTGCTGCTCGGTGACCGAGTGAGCCTCCGAACCGGGTTCGGCCTCCACCGCGGCGCTCACGAACGGGCAGCCGAAGAAGCCGTGGCGGTCGAAGGCGTCGGTGAGTGCGTCGAACAGACCCACCAGTTGGTCGCGGGGGTCGTCCCCAGCTCGTTGGGCGGCCTCCGACAACTGCGCCATCCAGGAGTCGTCGGTCCTGCGGAGATACTCCGCGACAAGTTGTTCCTTGGTGCGGAAGTGCGTATAGAGGGTGGACTTGGCCACCCCGGACACCTCGATGACCTGGTCGATGCCGACACCGCGCAGCCCGTGCGCGTAGAACAGCTCGCCCGCCGCGGTGAGAATCTTCTCCTCGGACTTGGTCTTGCGGATCTTGGTTGCCACGACCGACCCCTCCTTAATCAGACAGAAGGGTATGTCTTTTTAGGGTGGTCATCCAGGTGGTGATCCGGTGCACGCGGAGAGCGCACATGCAGCGGTTGCCCGAGGGCGAGCGACGCGCGGGCTCCACTGCCGAATGGCGGCTCCGGTGCCCACTGACGTGCCTGCCCGGCCCGTACCCGCGGTGCCGCGGTTCGGGTCAGTCGGTGAGCGACTGAACTGCGCCGGTCCGGGACGACTGCTTGACGGCCTCGAGCAGACGGTGCCGTTCGAGAGCGTGGTCGAAGCCCGGCACGGTGCGGCTTCCGTTCCGGAAGTCGGCGGCCAGAGCGGCGTACACCTGGACGACGTTGTGCGCCGGACCTGTGAGGCCGCGGGGAACCCCGGTGAAGTAGCGGTCCGGAATGTCGATCGGTGCGACGGTGGCGTCGGCGCCGCGACCGCCTTCCGGAAGCAGATCGACCACCTGCAGGTTCCGTTGATGCCGGAGGCCGTGAGCACCAGGTCGCCCTCGGCGCCGTTGATCTCCCAGCGCAGGTTGTCCGCGCGTGAGGAGGCTCCGCGGTAGAAGACCGAGGCGGCGCCCCCGTCCCGCAGCGTGCCCGTGACGGACACCTGATCCGGAGCGGTCACCGGAATCGTGACCCCCTCGTCCCTGAGGCGGACCTCCGTGCGGCCCCGGAGAAGGTTGGCGGACACCTTGTCGAAATCCCCGACGACGAAGTGCAGGGCGTCAAGGGCGTGCATCACGGGCACTTCCAGGGTCGTCGCGCCGCTCGCCTCGTCGAAGATGTATGCGTGCGCGCGGTCGGTCTCGCCGCCCCAGGCGACACCCGATCCGACCAACGTGGTGCCCAGGACCTTGCCCAGATAGCCGTCCGCGATCAGGTCGCGCGCGTGCCGGACGGCGGGTGCGAAGCGGCCTTGCAGGCCGATGGCGGGTGCTCAGGTACCCCGGAGGGAACCGTGGCCGGGACAGTCGCAGAAGAACGCCGCGCGGGCACGCAGGCCGGTACGTCGAACTGCCGGGGAGTCCCGGCCCCTCATCCGCAGCGTGCTGGAGCGGATCGGTGACAAGTGGAGCGTGGTCGTCGTGTGCCTGCTCGGCGAGTCCACGTACAGGTACAACGAACTGCGCCGACTGGCCCACCCGATCACGCAGCGGATGCTCAGCGTGACACTGCGCGGCCTGGAGCGGGACGGCCTGGTCAGCCGTACGGTGTACGCGACCGTTCCGCCGCGCGTCGATTACGCGCTGACCGAGCGCGGTCGGTCCCTGCTGGGGGTCGTCCGTGATCTGGCGACATGGGCCGACGGCCATAAGGAGGAGATCAGCGCGTCACGTGCGGCGTTCGACGCACGGGAGCAGTGATCTCTGCGCTTCGAACCTGCCCTGCCGCGGGCCGGAGTTCGGCGCGTTGAGCAGGCACAGCCCTGGTTCGGAGGGGGCACACACCTCGTCTGTCAGGACGGACCGCTGCCCGGCCGCCATGGAATGCCGGATCACGCACCGCGGGAGTCCGCCTTGTGCGTGTCTGCTCGCGGGTTCCGCAGTTCCATCCACACCGTCTTGCCCCGCCCATGGGGCGAACTGCCCCAAGCCGTGGCCAGACCGTCCACGATCACCAGACCCCGGCCGTGCTCGGCCCTGCTCTGTTCGGCTTCGTCCGAGACGCACATCGCCGATGGCAGCGGCGGATGGGCATCGGAGTCCAGAACCTCCAGCCGGACACGGTCGTCGTACTCCCGCATACGAACATCGACGGCGCTGTCGGCATGGATGAGAGCGTTGGTCACCGCTTCCGACGCGAGCACCTCCAGCGCGTCGGTGACCTCCGTCGTGTCCCACCGCCGCAGGCAGTCTCGGACGAACCGGCGTGCTGCGGCGACGCCCGCGAGGTCATGCCGCGGGATCTCCAACTGCTCGATCCGCCGGCTGGCTCCCGGAACACCGCCTTCGAAGCGGGCGAGCAGGAGGCTCAGGTCGTCGTGACCATCGGCCGCGGTCGCCACCAGCCGATCCGCGAGCTCCTCCAGGTCGCCGTCGGCGCCGGACA
This sequence comes from Streptomyces sp. NPDC003393, assembly GCF_053589015.1. Lineage (NCBI taxonomy): Bacteria > Bacillati > Actinomycetota > Actinomycetes > Kitasatosporales > Streptomycetaceae > Streptomyces > Streptomyces sp. NPDC003393. The sequence continues at coordinate 88,070 of NZ_JBSFRB010000013.1, forward strand.
GAAGGTCCAGCGTCGACCGTGAGAACTCGCCGGTCCGCGCCCGGTAGATGCCGTCGGTGTACAGCATCAGCGTGGCGCCGGGGGGAACGACGGCGGAGGAGTTCGTCCCCGCGTACTCGGCGATTCCCATCGGCACACCTGCCACGACGTCCAGACATCGCAGCCGCCCGTCGGGGCCACGCAGCAGCGGCGCGGGATGGCCCGCCCGTGCGGTCTCGACGACCCCGTCCTCCAGGTTGAGGAAGCAGATACAGCATGTGGCGATGAGGTCGGTGTCCAGTGCGGAAAGGACACGCCCCGCCCTGGTGAGCACCGCCGCGGGATCGTGTCCCTCCTGGACGTACGCCATCACCGCGCTCCGCAACTGGCCCATGACGATGGCGCTGTCGGTACTGTGGCCCTCCACGTCCCCGACGATCAGTGCGACGCGTCCGTCGGACAACTGCAGCACGTCGTACCAGTCGCCCCCCAGTCCGGTCTCCGCCCGGGCGGGAACATAGCGAGCGGTGGTGACCACGCCCGGCAGCGCCGTGAGCGACCGTGGCAGCAGCGTCCGTTGCAGACTCTCCGCCAGGGTGTGTTCGTACGCCGCGAGCCTGGCTCGTTCCACCGCCGAGGCCAGGAGGTCCGCGAGCATCATCAGGGCGGCCTGCTCCTCGGCCGTCAGCGTGCGCTCCTCGGCGAACGTCAGGCAACAGATCCCGACGGGATGGAATCCGACACAGAGTGGCAGGAACGCCCAGCCGCGGACCGTGTCGTCCACGTCGTACGCGTCCGGGTAATGGCGCCGGAGTGCCGAGGCGCTGTCGAAGAACCGAGGAAAGTGGGTCAGGACGGCATCGGCCCAGGGGCTGCCGACCGCGAGGCGCGCTCCGTGCAACTGACGGATCAGGGAGGCGCCCGCACCACTGGTGCCCACGATCCACAGTCGCTCGTCGGTGATCTGACCCACGACCATTCCGTTCGCGCCGAACGGGTCCATGATGCGGGTCACTGCCGCGGAAGTGATCTCGTCCAGGCTCGTCAGCTGGGTCAACCGCGTGCTCAGGCTGTGCACCTGGTACATGAGGGACAGGCCCGCGGATCCAGGAGCGCCCGGCGCTCCCCAACCGGACGTCCGCGCCTCGATGTCGCTCTCGTCGTCCGGGCCCGCCACCAGGATCACGCTCGGGCCGGGCACCACGGCCACTCCCCGCGCTGCCAGTACGTCCAGGCGCGCGGCGAGGTGCTCCGCGACACCGGTGAGTGCGGCCCGCTGGGCAGGGCCCATTTCCCACCTCTGGTCCGGGGCCAGGGGGTAGATGAGCGTCAGCGCTCCATACCGGTCACCGCTGCCGGACTCCAGGGGCGCGGAGGCAGCGGAGTAGGGGAACGGGATCAGACGGGGTGGTTCTGTGCCTCCCGGTTTCGGGGCCGGGGCGCCGGTGACCGTGAATTCGCCGGTCCGCCACGCCGTGGCGGAGGCATGGCCGGCGTCGTCGGGCATGGCGTCGGGCATCCCGAACAGGAAGGGCACCGAACCATGGACCGCTGCCGCCTTCAGTTGCGACTGCCGTGGTTCGGCCAGGTAGACGATGGCGGCGAGGACCCCGGGCATGGCCAGCGCCTGCGACAAGGGTGCGACCAGCACGTCACGGAGCTCCGTCGTGACGACTGGCGCGTCCTGGAGGTTTTGCGGCTCTTCCGGAAGGTTTCTCATGGCGCCTTCCGCCCTGTCGTCGTGCCCACGCGACGACGCGTTGCCTGGGTCAGGCGGTGCCCCTCCGCGGTGGGGGCGAGTACCTCATGCCACCGACACTACCTCCGCCCGCCTCACCCCGCCGTGCGGATCGCGCGGGCTCGAGGCCGCCGTCACGCGGGCGGGCCGGCCCTGACGGGCGCTGCTCAGCTCACGGTGAGGTCGCCCGTCCGGTTCGCGTGTCGCCACCCGCGAGCATCCGGTTCACGGCATTGCCGAGGCAGCGGCCGGCCCCGTCACACGGCGACATCGACCACCACCTTGCCCTCGGCTGTTCCGCTCTCCACGAGACGGTGGGCGTCGGCGACGGTGTCCAGCGTGAAGTGACGGGCATCCACGATCGGCTTCAGCCCACCCTGGTCGGCGAGTTCCGCGGCTCTCGCCAAGATCTCCCCGTGGTGGTCCCGCCCATGTCCGGTCAGCATGGGCAGAAGACTGAAGACGCCGGAGTACGTCGCCCCGCGGAACGACAGCGGCGCGAGGCTGTGGGTGCCCCAGCCGAGCGCGCTCACCACGTGACCGGTGTGGACGCGAACCGCGGTGAAGGACGCGTCCAGCGTCGCGCCGCCGACAGTGTCGAAGACGACGTCGAAGCCCTCGCCGCCGGTGTGCGCGGCGACGTACTCGGGGACGTCGGTGGAGGTGTGGTAGATCGGCGTGGCCCCCAGCCCCTCGATCGCCGCCAGGCTGGCGGGCGAGCCGGTGGCGAACACCTCGGCGCCGCGTGCACGGGCGATCTGGATCGCCACATGGCCGATGCCACCGGCACCGCCATGCACGAGGACCTTGTCCCCCGCGCCCACGTCGGCGCGGTCCACGAGCCCCTCCCATGCGGTGATGACGACCAGCGGCAGAGCCGCGGCCTCGCGCGGTGTCAGCGCGGCCGGCTTGTGCGCCAGCAGCCGGGCGTCCACTGCCGCGTACTCGGCCAGGGAACCCTGGAGGTCGCCGACCCCGCCGGTGAGGCCGTACACCTCGTCTCCGGGGGAGAACCCACTGACGCCGTCACCCACTGCCTCGACCACACCGGCGAGGTCGAGGCCCAGCACGGCGGGCAGGACCCGCTCGGCGTGGGCCGCCCTCCCGGTCCGGATCTTGATGTCCAGCGGGTTCACACCGCTCGCGGCCGTTCTCACCAGCACCTGGCCGGGCCCGGCCGCCGGGGTCTCGATCTCCGCCGGTTCCAACGGCGTGTCGTACTGCTTCAGGAGGAGAGCACGCATGAAGGCTCCTTGGTCCCGTGCGCGCGGGGAGAAAACGGGCACCGCGCTCCCGCCCAAGTCTGCCCTCACTTCCGGGGTCGGCAAGCGGGCGAACGGCCGGTTCGGAAACGTCAGAGCGCCACCGTGTCCTTTCATCCCGGCATGAGATGCGCGGCGGGTGGCGGGTCGACCGCTCGGGAGCCCCGAGACGACGGGGTCCGTCCGCAGGCCGTCAATGCCTCAAGGGCGGGGCGAGCTTCCTGCCGCCCCACCGACCCCGTTGCGCCGACCGGCTCGTCGTCACTCCGAGGCGATCCGCACCACGGACTTGCCCGCAGGCGGCGCTGCTTGCCCGGAGATCATCGCGGGCACGTCCTGGAAGTCGTACACCTGGCCCACCGGCGTCGTGATCGCCCTCTCACTCGCCAGGTCCGCCAGGTGCTTCCAGACGGCGGCCTCCCACAAGCCGACCCTTGTTCGATATCTCGAAACGGTTGGCCGCTCCACTCGCACAGCAGGTACTGCCGGGTCACATCCGCCGCAACGGCCGAGCTGCAAGGAGTACTACGCGTGTCTATATGTCATGTCCGCAACAACCCCGCTTCCGTCGTTGCGCGCTGACGTTTGCAGTGCTCGCCGAGTCGACGGCAGACGGCGTTCCTGACCTGCTGTCAGCCGTGGTGCCCACGGACCGCTTTGATCCGCACCTCACCGACAGTCCGGACAGCCTCCGACGCGGCTGACCGGAACCGATCACTCAAGAATGAAGAGGCCTCATGCGCAGAGAAAGTGTCAGCCGCAGACGCCTGTCCGCGGTGCTCGCCGCGGCGATCGCGGCCGTGGTCACGTTGGCGGCGACGCTCGTCGCCGGCCCGGCTCAGGCGGCCACCAGCGGCGCCGTGCGCGGTGTTGGCTCCGGCCGATGTCTCGATGTGCCGAACGCCAGCCAGAACGACGGCACGTATCTGCAGATCTGGGACTGCTCGGGCAGGACCAACCAGCAGTGGACGTTGACGGACAGCAATCAGTTGACCGTTTACGGAAACAAGTGCCTGGATGTTCCGGGTCACGCCACCACCGCCGGTACCCGGGTACAGATCTGGACCTGCAGCGGCGGTGCGAACCAGCAGTGGCGGGTCAACTCCGACGGCACGATCGTCGGCGTGGAGTCCGGGCTGTGCCTGGACGTCACGGGCGCCGGAACGGCCAACGGCACGGCGGTGGAGATCTGGACGTGCAACGGCGGCAGCAACCAGAAGTGGACCGGCCTGTCCGGGACGTCCAACCCGCCCGGCGGCGGCACGTGTTCTCTGCCGTCGACGTACCGGTGGACGTCGACGGGTGCGTTGGCGCAGCCGGCGAACGGGTGGGTGGCGCTGAAGGACTTCACCAACGTGGTGTACAACGGCAAGCACCTGGTCTACGCGTCGAACGTGTCGGGATCGTCGTACGGCTCGATGATGTTCAGCCCCTTCACCGACTGGTCGGACATGGCGTCGGCCGGTCAGACCGGGATGAGCCAGGCCGCGGTGGCGCCCACGCTGTTCTACTTCGCGCCCAAGAACATCTGGGTGCTGGCGTACCAATGGGGTTCGTGGCCCTTCATCTACCGCACGTCGAGCGATCCCACCAACCCCAACGGCTGGTCCGCGCCGCAGCCGCTGTTCACCGGGAGCATCTCCAACTCCGGCACCGGCCCCATCGATCAGACGCTGATCGGTGACGGCCAGAACATGTACCTGTTCTTCGCCGGTGACAACGGCAAGATCTACCGGGCGAGCATGCCGATCGGGAACTTCCCGGGCAACTTCGGCACGTCGTACACGACGGTCATGAGCGACTCGACGAACAACCTGTTCGAGGGGGTGCAGGTCTACAAGGTGCAGGGCCAGAACCAGTACCTCGTGATTGTCGAGGCCATGGGTGCGAACGGGCGCTACTTCCGCTCGTTCACGGCCTCGAACCTGAGCGGTTCGTGGACCCCGCAGGCCGCAAGCGAGAGCAACCCCTTCGCGGGCAAGGCCAACAGCGGTGCCACCTGGACCAACGACATCAGCCACGGTGACCTGGTCCGCGACAACCCCGACCAGACCATGACCATCGATCCCTGCCACCTGCAGTTCCTCTACCAGGGCAAGTCCCCCGACGCGAGCAGTAGTTACGACCAGCTGCCGTGGCGGCCGGGCGTCCTCACCCTGCAGCGCTGATCCACCACCGAGGCCGGCCCGAGACGACGCGGGCCGGCCTTCCACTCGGCGGCGTGCTCCTCAAACCGCGCCGCCCACTTTTCAGGGGCCCCGGTCGCGTGCGCCCCATGCGCGGCGGTCATGACCGTGTTCGTTGACGGCCCACGTGTCCCGGCCGATGGTCCCGGCCCGACGTGCCGGAGGTGTCAGTGCGCTGCCGAACGCAACCGCGCGACCAGGGCGGCGGCCTCCGACTCCCCGCCCCGCGGCGCATCGGGCCACTCGTCGACCCGGTCCCACCAGTACTCACGCGGGGTTCCCGGATAGCGGGGGAGAAGGTGAACGTGCAGGTGGGGAACGTTGTCTCCGATGACGGCGGCGTACACATGCTCGGCCCCGGCCACTTCGCGGAGTCCGCGCGCCGCACGGGCGCACCAGTGCCCCACCCGTTGTGCCTCCACGTCCGTGAGATCAGCCAGACCCGGAGCGTGCCGACGTGGCTCGACGAGCAGGTGGCCCAGGTAGAGCGTCGCCGAGCCTCCTGGTGCTCTCGGCGACAGGTGCGAGACGACCACGAGTTCGTCCTGCCACACCGGGCCGCCCGGCATCCAGGACTCATGGTGCTTGCCGCAGACGAAGCAGTCCGTCGTCGCGCGCTCATGTGTCATGACCGGCATGATGCCCGCTCCGGAGGCGGACCGCCGGGGATTCGACCCTGGACGCCATGCGGAGGTGCCGACTGGAGCCGAGGCTCAGGGGCGGTGCAGACCCCATGTCTGCAGGGCGTAGGGCCGTCCCTTCTCCTCACCCTTGATCAGGGGCACGTCGAGCAGCCTGAAGCCCGCCTTGGTGGCCACGGCGACGCTGGCGGAGTTCTCGGCCTCCAGCTCCAGGATCACCTGCTCGGCGCCCAGCTGCTCGAAGGCGTACGTGGCCATCACCCGCACCGCCCGCGCCGCCAGACCCTGACCGCGGTGGGCCGGGCCGACCGCGTAACCGAGCTCCGTGCCCTCGAGGGCACGCCGAAGCATCACCTCGCCGAGCGGTGCGCCGCCGTCGACGGTGATGGCGAGCAGGACGGCCGTGCCCTCCGCCCGAAGCTGCCGGGCCCGGTCCAGGCGCGCACGCGCCGCCGCTTCGTCGAAGGGGGACACGATCGGTGTCCAGTACGCGATGTCGGGGTGGTCGAACAGCTCCGGCATCGCGGCCAGGTCCGCCTCCGTCCAGTCACGCAGGACGAGACCCTCCCCCGAGAGCTCGATCCGCTCGGGAAAGGACGACGTGGTGCTGCTCATGCGGCGGGACCTCCCTGGTCTGGTCGGGACGAGGCAGGATAGCCGGGGCCGGGCAGAGGCTCACCGGTGTTTTTTCGTGGCCCGTCCGACGCCAGGTTGTGCGGTCGGCGGCGACCGACACCGTCATGTGCCTGGGCGACCCCGTCCGCCGGTGGCCGCCGCACGCCGCTCGAGCCTGCGGAGCGCGATCTCGCCCCACTGGATGTTCTCCCGTTCGAAGGCCATGCCGCGCAGCAGCGTCAGGTACGGCCCGACCCGTTCGGCCTCGGCGAAGTACGCATCCTCCGTGCGCCCGTCCAAGAGGCGTTCCCGCAGACGTTCGTAACGCGCGAGCTTGGCCGTGGCCCACTCCAGGCGCTCGCTGATCGCCGCGCGTACGGCCGCGATGTCGCCGACGTCCGCGCATTGCACCTTCACCAGCAGCTCGTCCCGGATGGTCGTCGGCCTGCCCGGGGGTTCGGCCACGTAGGCGCGTACGGCCTCCATTCCGGCTTCGGTGAGGGAGAAGAGCCGCTTGTTCGGCCGGCGCTCCTGCTCGACGACCCGGGCGGTGATGAGCCCCTCGCTCGCCATGCGCTCCAGTTCCCGGTAGAGCTGCTGAGGGGTGGCCATCCAGAAGTTCGCGACGGAGGCGTCGAACCCCTTGGCCAGGTCGTAGCCGGACGCCTCTCCTTCGAGGAGCGCGGCCATCACCGCGTTGCGCAATGCCATGTCGGCAGGCTATCGCGTCGTTGACTATTCACGGATGTGACCAGTGGCGACCTGCCCTGATGCGCGGCCGTCTCGCGGTGAGGGGTCGACAACGCGCACGGCTCGGACATAGCATCCGATGCACTTATTCAAAAAATTGAGTAGAGGTGATGAGTCCGTGCACCCCTTCCGCAAGGCCGTCGAGACCCGGGACCACGCCGCTCTGGAGGCCCTGCTCGCCGAGGACGTCGTGTTCACCAGCCCGGTCGCGTTCAAGCCGTACTCGGGCAGGGCGATCACCGCCGCGATCCTTCGCGGCGTGTCCCGCGTCTTCGAGGACTTCACGTACGTACGGGAGATCGCGAACGCCGACGGCCGCGACCATGCCTTCGTCTTCGCCGCCACCGTCGACGGCAGGCAGATCCAGGGCTGCGACTTCCTCCACTTCGACGAGGAGGGGAAGATCGACGACTTCCTGGTCATGATCCGTCCGCTCTCCGCCGCCAAGGCGCTCGCCGAGGCCATGGGCGCCCAGTTCGACCGGATCGCCCAGGAGGCGGGCGGGCGGTGACCGACACCCGCCTGTGCACGCGGGCCGCTCCGTGGCTGTGCGTGCGGGACGTGGGGACAGCCGCGACGGATAGAAGGGGGGTGAGCGATCTGCGTGCCTGAGGGCCGGGCCGGCCGCGGCGGCCGGACCGCAGTGCGACGGCCTGCCGGCCGGCCCTGCCGAGGATCTTCACCCGCACCTCGCACGGCCGACACCGAACCACCGGAGAACCGCCATGCTCCCGGGACTCCCCGCGGATGGCTGCTACCGGAAAGATCCTCCAGAGGGAAGTGGCACGGGGAACCCAGCAGGGAGCCGTTCGTGCCCGCGAGCAATCCGCTTGACCGGGAGGACCGTTGACGGACGCGGACGAGCGCTCTGGACCACCGGCCGGCTCGCACGCGCCGGTCGGGATGGGGCGCCGCAGATTCCTCGGCTACGTGCTGGCCGCCTCGACGCTGACGGTGGCCGCCGAACTCGGCGAGACGGCGCTGGCACCGGACGAGGCGGAAGCCGTCGTACCGTCCCTGCCGGGGCCCGCGGAGATCTACGACCTCAACGACATGCTCACGCATGCGGCAGTGCCGACGGCGAACCTGATCACCATCCGGATCGACCCGGACGGCACGGCCTCCTTCGCGCTGCCCCGGGCCGAGGTGGGGCAGGGGATCAGCACCTCCAGCGCGATGCTGATCGCCGAGGAGCTCGACCTGCCGCTGGAGCGGATCCGGGTCACCCTGGCCGATGCGCGGCCCGAGCTGCTGTTCAACCAGCTCACCGGCGGATCCAACACCACGATCTCGACCTTCACGCCGATCCGGGTCGCGGCCGCCGTCGCCCGGGGCCGGCTGCTGAAGGCGGCCGCCCTGGAACTCGGGGTGGCCCTGGACACCCTGACCGCCAAGGCCGGTGTCATCACCTCCACGGCGACCGGAAGCTCACTGACCTACGGCGAACTGGCGGCGAAAGCCGCGTCCATGACGACCAGTCAGGAGTCGGTCACCCTCAAGGGCCCTGGCGACTTCCAGGTCATCGGCACCGCCCGAAGCCGTGTCGACGCCCGCGACGCGGTGACCGGGCGCAAGCGGTTCGCGATGGACCTGCGGGTCCCGGGCGCCCTGCCGGCCATGGTGTGCCGGCCGCCGACGATCAACGGCGCGGTCCGCTCGGTGGTCAACCTGGCGGAGGTGCGGGCGATGCCCGGCATCACCCACGTCGTGACGGTGTCCACCGGAGTCGCCGTCCGCGGCCGTACGTTCGGCCAGTGCATCGACGCCGTGCGCGCGCTGAAGGTCTCGTGGGGGCCGGGGAGCGCGGAGGGCGCCTCGGACGCCACGATCCGTGACGAACTCCGCCGCGCCGAACTTCCTCTTCCCTCCGTGAATCTGCTGACGAAGTCGGTGGACGCCCGTTTCACGTTCCACTTCGCCAGCAACAGTGCGCTGGAGACGAACTGCGCGATCGCCGACGTGCGCGAGGACTCGGCGGAGATCTGGGCGAGCCTGAAGTCCCCGGTCGTCGCGCAGGAGCAGATCGCGCTGCAGCTCGGGCTTCCCGTCTCCGCGGTGAAGGTGCATGTCACGGAGGGCGGCGGCTCCTTCGGCCGCAAGCTCTTCCACGACGCCGCCGCCGAGGCCGCCGAGATCTCCAAGGCGATGGGCGAGCCGGTCAAGGTGATGTGGCACCGCACCGACGACTTCCGGCAGGGCCGTGCCCATCCGATGGCCACCTCGCGGGTACGTGCCACCTACGCGCTGGGCAACGTGCTCACCTTCGACCAACGGCACACCTCCGTCGCCACCGACTTCGGTCACGGGGTGGGCGAGATCATCACCTCCGAGGCGGCCCGGCTGCCCGTCGGTGACCTCACCTTCTCGGAGACGATCTTCGCGCTGACCCAGCAGACCCCGTACAACTTCGGCGTCGCGTCGCAGTTGCTGAACGAGACCGACAAGGGGTTCAACACCGGCTCCATGCGCAACATCTACTCGCCCAACGTGCGGTGCGCGCAGGAGCTGGTCGTGGACGAGCTGGCCAGGCGGATGGGGAAGGATCCCTACGGCTTCCGCCGCTCCTTCGTGAAGGACGACCGGGCCCGAGCCGTGCTGGACAAGGTCGCCGAGATCGGCGACTGGGGCAGAAGCATGCCTGCCGGAACGGCGCAGGGGATCGCCCTCCACCCCGAGTACCACTCCTGCGTCGCCGTCCTGGCCGAGATCGACTGCCGGCCGGAGACCACCGGCCGCAAGATCCGCGACGCCTGCACCGGCCCGCGCGTCACCAAGGTCGTGTGCGCCGTCGACGTGGGCCTGGCCGTCAACCCTCGCGGCCTCGAGGCGCAGATGATGGGCGGCATCATGGACGGCATCGCCATCACCCTCAGCTCCAGCCTCCACCTCGACGACGGACGGTTCCTGGAGGGCAGCTGGGACGAGTACTTCTACACCCGCCAGTGGAACACCCCGCCCGAGCTGAAGATCGTTGTCATGCCACCCACCACCGGACAGCCCGGCGGAGCGGGAGAGCTGGGCGTCCCCGCCACATCGGCCGCCGTGGCCTGCGCCTACGGCCGTGCCACCGGCATCATGCCGACGACCTTCCCGATCAACCACGACGGTCCCCTCGGCTTCGAGCCGCTGCCCACCACCCCGCCGATCCCCGCGTCGCCCACCGACGGCCTCGACCGCGCCTACTAGGAGCCACCGTGCCCGAACACAGCTTCATCCTCAACGGCGAGCGGGTGACGGTCGACATCGAGGACGACGTCCGCCTGCTCTGGGTGCTGCGCGACGTCCTCGGCGTGACCGGACCGAAGTACGGCTGCGGTCTGGGTGTGTGCCAGGCCTGCACCAGCCACATCAACGGCCGGGCGTTCAACCCGTGTTCGGTACCGGTGAAGGACATCGGCGCGGACGACGAGATCACCACCGTCGAGGGGCTGCCCGCCACCGTGGGCAGGGAACTGCATCCGATGCAGGAGGCCTGGCTGGAGTACGACGTCGCCCAGTGCGGCTACTGCCAGCCCGGGCAGATCATGGCGGCCGTCGCCAAGGTCCGCCAGGTCCGGGAGGAGGGCAGGGAGATCAGCGAGGCCGACCTGGACGAGATCCGCAACGTCTGCCGGTGCGGCACCTACCACCGCATCCGCGAGGCGATCCGGGCCGGCGCGAAGAAGTACTGAGACGCCGGGCCGGGGCTCGCCCCGGCAGGTGCGCCGGTGCGCCCCGAGGGCAGGGCCTTGGCCGGGACGACCGTCGCCCCCGCCTGCCGGCCGGTGCGGACCGTGACCAACGTCTCTCGCACTCGGAGCAGAATTCCCACCCGATCCTTGCTATTTCTTGTGTCCGGCTGGGGAACCGGCACAGCCACCGCGCGCGGTCAAAGAAATGAGGCCCGGCAGCAGCCGAGCGTAGGCCTGAAACGGCGGTTCCCAGCCCACTCACTTCCCGGACTCCTGGCGTCCGGGCCGGCTCACCACGGCGCGTCACGGACGCGTCGCCCGTCCGGCTCGGTCAGGACCGGGTGGTACGTATGCCCGCCCCGCCGACCGGTCTTTTCGGATGTCGCACGGGGCCGACCGATGGCGTCGTACCGCCGCATCCCTGAGACCGCCGTGTGTCAGCCGCCGTTCATCGGCTGACACACGAGCGTTGAATCGGACTGTCGGCCGCCGATAGAGTGCAACGCGCGTCACATCCCTTCCCTTGTGCCCTGGGAGGACCTCGGTGGAACGGGACCGGCCGCTGGCGGTGACACTCGACAGGCTGCTCGAGGCGCTCGTTCAGGAGCGAGGTCCGCGGCGGTCCGCGGCGCTCGACCTCGAGAAGCCGGCCACTCGGACCTCCTCGCCGGAAGACATCGCCCGCACGCCGCACGACGGCCGTGAAGCGCCACCCGACGCCGTCGACGAGCGGGTCCGGGCACGTGTGAAAACGCTGGCGGCCGCCGGCCTGGCCCGCATGTGCCGGCGCACGACCGACCTGGTCGGCGGCTTTTCCCAGCATCTCGAGGTCTCGGCATCCGTGGGCCGGCAGGTGCGCTCGGGCGACATGGTCCCCAGCGCGGCATGCGCTGCCCCGGAACGACGCAACGTGTGCGACGCGACTCGAAGGCACCGCTCGAACTCGACGACTACGAAGTGGACCAGTGAATACGAGACCCAGGGTGATGCGGCGGCTCAGTGCTCGGCTCGCCGGCAGCCTCCAGCCGTCGGCCACCGACGATCTCTTCCTGGCCGTAGGCGCTGCCCTGACCCAGGTGCGGGGACGTCCGGTGCGACTGTGCAAGGCGGTGTTTCCGCCCCTGACAGCCAGCGGCTTATGGGTGGACCGCACCGGCCACGATCTGATCGTCGTCGAGGAGAACACGCGTCCCGATCACCAGTTGGTGATCATCGGCCACGAAGCGTGGCACATGTTCCAGGGGCACGGCACGAGCCTCTTCGAGCAGGGCCACGCAGCCTTGCGGATCGGCAGGAAGGAGGCGGCAGGCGTGCTGGCGGATCTCCTGGTCGCGCTTCCCGAAGCCGCCGACGCGGATCTGTCTCCGCACGCCCCCATGGATGCCGCGCTCCACTTCGCGGCGCGCAGTGACGGTTACAGGGCGCACGAGGAGTACGAGGCGGACCACTTCGGTTTCCGGTTCGCCACAGACATGCGGGCCGCTCTCGACGACGCCCGTGCAGAGACTGGACCGCCTGACCCCGCGGCCCGGATACAGGCTTCCCTGGCGCATCGCTTCCGCCGCGGCTGACGATCACAGCCGCCCGCGTCGCACCGAGGAGGGAAGCGGCCAAGTGACATCCGGACCGAGCGATCCGGGCTTCTACCTGTGCGGAGTCCTGCTCTTCCTGGTCTGCGCGGTGAAGGTCCCCACGATGGTGCGAAGACCGCACGACAAGCTGTTACGCGCGGCCTGCCTGCTGCTCTTCGCCGCGGGATGCGAGATGATCCTGGCCGCACCGCAGTGCATCGCCACAGTCGACCGAATCTCCGGAACAGCCAACTTCGCCGCCCCGGTGGTCTACGGGACGACGACGGTCTTCTCCGGGGCGAGCCTCCTGCTGATCGTCAACTGGCGTCCGGCATCCGCGGAACGGACCCGACGCGTGTCACGCCTTGTCGTGACCGCGTACAGCACGGCCACCTTGCTGATCATTTTCTTGTTCTGGGCCGGAGACGCCCCGGTGCAGCAGCTCACACTCTTCGACGTCTTCTACGCGGACACTCCGTACATCCGTGAAATGATCGTGACCTACCTGGTCGCGCAGGGGGTGGCCACCATGGCCGCCGGCCTGCTGTGCTGGAGGTGGTCCAGGGAAGTCAACGGGTCGCTCCGGGCCGGCTTGCGCATCCTCGCGCCCGCCTACCTGATCATCGTGTGTTACGACTGCATGAGGCTCGTGGCGGTGACTGCCCGCTGGACCGGACACGACCTGGACTTCCTCGTCGACAAGGTCTCTCCACTCCTCGCCCCTCCGGCCAGCATCGCCGGGGCCATCGGATTCGCCGTCCCCCTTGCCGGACCGCACGTGACCGGGAGCGTCAGGGCCGTACGGGAGCTGAGACAGCTCACACCGCTGTGGCAGGCCCTCGAGACGGTGTCCACTCCCGCCGCCGTGCGCGTCCCGCTGTCATGGTGGCGGACCCGGCCGGCCGTGCTCCTGACAGCTCGGAAGACCGCCCTGTACGACGCGATCCTGGCCCTCACCCCCTACTGCGATCCCGCCGTCCGGGAGATGGCCCACCGTGCGGCCCTCGAGTACGGCTACGACGAGCCCGGCGCGGCGGCCACCGCGGACGCCGCCATGCTCCTGGCCGCTCGTGAAGAGCAGCGCACCAACCCCGACCGACTGCGGGACACCGGGCAGTCGGCGCCATGGCGCGGACAGGACCTGGCGTGCCTCTCCCTGGCACTGAACTCGCCCACCCCGCATGCCCTCGCCCAGCAGTACGCGACTGTGCAGAAAGCAGCCCATCATGAATGAAGCGTTGCGCTGGATCCGCCCTCGGGTCGTCGTCATCGGGGGCAGCATCGCCGGCATGCTCGCGGCGGCCGCCGTCAAGGACCATGTCGATTCCGTCGAGATCGTCGAAGCCCATGAACTGCCCGAAGGCGCCGAGCCGCGCACCGGCGTCCCCCAGGCCGCCCACATCCACATGCTGCAGACCGGTGGCGCCGAGGCCATCGACGCGCTCCTGCCCGGAAGCATCGCTGCGCTGCTGGCGGCAGGCGCCCACCGCATACCCGTGACCACGAACATGGTCATCTATTCCCCTGAGGGCTGGTACCGGCGCTGGCGACGTGCCACCCACTACGTGATCACCGCCAGCCGCGACCTGACCGACTTCGTCGTACGGGAGCATGTCCTCAAAGACCCGAAGGTCACACTGCGCTCCCGCACCAGGGCCGTCGGACTCCTCGGCGACCGCCACGCGGTCACCGGCGTGAGGGTCCGTGCCGCGGACGGCACCGAGGCCGGACTCGACGCCGACCTCGTCATCGACGCCTCCGGCCGGACCACCCGCGCCCCTCAGTGGCTCACCCGGCTGGGCATCGACGGCCTCGCCCAGGACGACGTCGACTCAGGCCTGGCCTACGCCAGCCGCATCTACCGTGCCCCGGTCCCCACCACGAACTGGCCCATGGTCGGCGTGCAAGCCGATCCACGCCTGCGCACGCCGGGAAACGCCGGCGGAATCCTGCCCATCGAAGGCAACCGCTGGCACGTCAGCCTCATGGGAGCCCCCGGCGGGCACCCCAGCCGTGACGCCGACGCCTTCGAGCCCTTCGCCCGCACCCTGCGCCACCCCGTCATCGCCGACCTCCTTGCCCACGCCGAACCCCTGACCGACGTCCGCGTCACCCACAGCACCGCCAACCAGCGCAACTACTACGAACGACTCAGCGCATGGCCCGAGGGCCTGCTGGCGCTGGGAGACTCCGTCGCCGCCTTCAATCCCGTGTACGCACAAGGCATTTCGGTGGCCGCCCAGGGAGCCGTTGCCCTGCGCACCACGCTCGCCGCCGGCCTGCGGCCCGGGCTGGCCCGCCGCGCCCGACGCGCCATCGCCCGACCCATCGACAGCGCCTGGGCCCTGAGTACCGGCCAGGACATCCACTTCTCCACCACGAAGGGAAAACGGCCGAACCCCGTCGACCGGCTGCTTCATCGCTACGTCAGCCGCCTGTCCCGGACGGCGACCGGCTCGTTCCACGCGGCCACGGCTCTCACCGACGTCCTGTCCCTCCAGGCGCCGCCCACGTCACTGATCCGCCCCGACGTACTGCTGACAGCTCTCGTCGGCCCCCTGCGCCCGCGGCCCGACCGCCCTCAATTCTCCCCAGCCGAGCGCGCGCTCCTGAACGGCCTGGACGGCGCCGCACAGTCTTTCCGACCGGAAGGCGCGTGGTGAGCGCCATCGATGTGACGTAAGGCGCCGCCGCAGCGGATGCCACGAGGCAGGGCACGGCGTCCCGGCGGAACGGCTCGCAGGACGCGGAGCGCGCGCGACGACTCCCGCCTCCTGCAAGGCGGAGAGGCCCGATGGGAGGCAGCAGTTCCAGGCCTCCCCGGCTCGGAGGGCACTCAGGCGAGGCAGAACTCGTTGCCCTCGATGTCCTGCATCACGAGGCAGGACTCGTTGTCCTCGTCGGCCGGCAGCAGCCGCACGCGTACGGCGCCGAGCGCGACCAACCGTGCGCACTCGGCTTCGAGCACCGCCAGGCGTTCTTCCCCCACGAGTCCCGTACCGACCCTCACGTCGAGATGCAGCCGATTCTTGGCGACCTTGCCTTCGGGTACCCGCTGAAAGTACAACCGCGGGCCCACACCTGAGGGGTCACTGCAGGCGAACCATGAATCCCGGTCCTCGGGAGCCTGCGAGCCGTTGAAGTCGTCCCAAGTGGCGAACCCCGCCGGTGGCGGCGGCACCACGTATCCCAGCACCTCGCACCAGAAGCGAGCGACCCGCTCAGGTTCCGCACAGTCGAAGGTGACTTGAAACTTCTTGATCGTTGACATCGGCGCACCTTATCAGGGGACTCCGTCGCTCAACCGGGCTCTGACCGTTGCCGGCCCAAGCTCCGGTGGCAAGAAGACACCCACCTCGTCAGCCGCACCGGTCGGTAGGGCTGCCGGACCGATCCTGCGGGACGTATCCGGGAAGTGGCCGAGGCCAAGCTGGCCGACCCGAACCTTACGCCTGTGGAAGCGGCGTGGCGGCGGTCTCGTGCCGGCGGCCGGACCGGGCAGCCGGGCTGCTGAGCGGTGGCCGGGCGTGTGCGGGTTCGTGAGATGGTGTTGGTGTTCGCGCAGGGCAGGCCCGTGGCGCGGAGATCGCCGAGGTGACGTTCACCAGCGACGTGGCGACTGGGCCTCGGCGAACAACGTCGAGCTCGCTTACACCCCGACCAACAGCTCCTGGCTGAACCGCATCGAGGTCCAGTTCACCGCGCTGCGTCATTTCGCGATCGACGGCACCGACGACGCCGGCCGCGGAAGCAGCGCGACATGATCCGCCGCTGCATCATCTGGCGGAACAAGCAGGCCGTCGACGAGCGGCTTCGCTATGTGGTCGACAGGGCGAACGTTGCCTGATGCGGCACTGGGCCGCAATGCAGCGCCGACCCCTTACCAGGCCGGCCACCGCGGAGCCGAGGAACTCGCCGCGGCCTTCAAGATCTCGTTCGCCCCGTGGAGGGGTTCGCGTCCGGGTGGGCGGCCGCCGTTCGGATCACCCGAGGTGGCCTTCAGGTGATTGCCGGGTGTCTCATGGGCCGGACCGCCGTCGCAGGGGTACGACGTCTCGGCAGAGGACGGACCCGGAACCCCGTGAGGAGCTTGGAGATGTATGCAGCAGTCCGGCGGTACGAAGGGGTGACCGATTCGGCCGAGGCGGCGCGTCTGGTGAACGAGGGGTTCGTGCCGCTCATGCGCCAGGTCGCCGGTTTGGTGGCCTACTACTGGATCGATGCCGGAGACGGAGTCATGATCTCGACCAGCGTCTTCCAGGACCGGGCCGGGGCCGAAGAATCGATCTTGAGGGCTGCGGGCTTCGTGCGGGACAATCTCGCGTCACTGCTGCCCAACCCGCCCGAAGTCATGGCCGGCGAGGTGGTGGCTTCCGCCTGACGGCGTTCGAACCGGCCATGTGAGGTGGCCTCCACCAAGCTGTAGCGGCCTGGCGCTGCGGGCGAAGACGGACAGGAGACGGTCCTCGCCGTCGAGGGTGCAAGACCGCGGCCGGGTCGACCGAGGATGACCGAGCCGCCGCCTGAAGCCACGTGGCGGGCGACTCGTGCCGAAGGCGCAGAGGTCGAGGTCGGCCGCGGCGACATAGGTGTCCTCGGCCGCTGGACGACACCGGCACGGGGCCGGCGGCGGGATTCGAACCCGCGTCACTCTCTTGACAGGAGAAGTAGCCGCTGCCTGCGCACCTGCACGTGGAGAACGGTAGCGAGCGAGCAGGTCCGAGCGCACGCGGGTTTCCGGCGGGGCGTCGTCCGTCCAAGGGAGGGAAGAACCCCCGGCGAGCGTCCTATGGGCGATCAGGCAGGGCCTGTCGCCACGCACATGTGAGGTTGCCGGGCGCCACCGTCCGTCATCGACGCGAAACCGCGTTCAGCCGAGGCCGTGATGGGCGGCCCACAACTCGGCGGCACGGCCGGCAGCTTCGGCGACCAGGGCCGCCAGTTCGGGTTCGTCCGGGACGGAGAACGAGACGTACGCGCCCCGACCACCGCCGACCGGCCGGCCGTAGGCCTTCACGGCGAGGTGGCCGTCCGGGAGAAGCCGGACGTTGAGTGTGGTCAGAGTGAACGCTTCACCGCGTCGGGTGTCCGTCCAGCGGAGCGCCCGCGGGATCGTGACATTGATCGCCAGAGCACTCACTTCCACGTCGCTGCTCATGGACGGATGATCTCACGCAATGCGTCGCGGGCGGCCGTCGGCGGTCGGTGAGAAACGGGGTGCGAACGCGACTCGACACGTGCCTCAGAAGGCTTGTGGTGCGCAGGTGACGGACGCACGGCGCAGGTCGCATGCCTCTACCGCGTCGGCGGCGGGACGAGATCGCGGTCGCGCTGCCGAACGATTGCGGCGATCCTGTCAGGGAGGCGCGGGCGGCTTCGCGTACTGCACTGTGCGTCGCTGACGGCGCCGGCAGGGAAGGCGATGACCATGACAGCGATACCCGACAAGGCGCTACGAGGACACGGCAGCAAGGCGCTCAAGGGCGCCTCCATCGCCGCTGGGGCCATGATGACGCTCAGCGGGTCGTTCAGCATCCTCATGGGCGTCTCCGCCATCGCACAGGACAGTCTGCTGGCCACGTCGTCCGAATACACCTACTGGTTCGACCTGACCACCTGGGGCGTGATCCACCTCGTCGTCGGTGTGTTGCTCGTCATCACCGGCGTGGCGGTCCTGGCGGACAAGAGCTGGGGTCGCGGGGGCGGCGCAGCGCTGACGGCCGTCAGCCTGATCACCCAGTTCATGTTCGTGCCGCACTATCCGGCATGGGCCATTCCGATGATGACACTCGATCTCCTGATCCTGTTCGCGCTCACGAGGAGCTATGTCGAAACCAGCGTCGGCCCATAGCACCGGACGCCGGACGAGAGGGTGTGGTCCGAGGTCCACGACCACCTCGGACATGGCATCGACATCAGCTCCGTCGTCGCCGCACCGCTCCGGGCCGGGGCCCGTGTCGCGACGGCACGGGCCACGCGAGTGGTTCGGCCGGCAGTGCGGACAGGTAGTCCCTTGGACCCCGTGCGCCGACGACCCCGCAAACGGGTCCTCGGCGCTGTTCCGGGGTCCATCAGGAGCGAGTCGGCTCTACCAGCCGAGGTAGACGGACTTGGACCAGGTGTAGAAGTCCACGGCGGTCGCGCCCTGTTCGCGGAAGGTGTTGCTGGAGGAGTCGCCGACGCCGCCGAAGGGGACGTTGAGGTCGAGGCCGGTGGTCGGGCGGTTGACCTTGACGACGCCCACGCGGGCGGCCGCGGCGAAGCGCTGGGCGGCGGCCAGGCTGCTCGTGCAGATGCCCGCGGCCAGGCCGTAGGGGGAGTCGTTGACCTGGGCGATCGCGTCGTCCAGGTCCGTCGCGGCCAGCACCGTGATCACCGGGCCGAAGATCTCCTCACGGGCCGCCGCACTCCTGCCGGTCAGGCTGGTGAGCACGGTGGGGGCGAGCATCAGCCCTTCGGAGGTGTCGCCCCCGGCGGCGACGGCGGCACCCTCGGTCCTGGCCTGCTCGATGGCAGCGGTGACCGTGCCGAGTTGCCCCTCGCTGACGACAGGGCCCATCAGAGTGCCGTCGGCCAGGCCGTCCCCGGGGCGGTAGCGGGCCGCTTCCTTGGCGAGTGCGGCGACGAAGTCGTCGTGGACACCGGGTGTGCAGATCACCCGGGAGGAGGCCGTGCACGCCTGACCGGTCAGGCCGAAGCCGCCGGCCGCGGCGATCCGGGCGGCCTGTTCGATGTCGGCGTCGTCGAGGACCACCAGGGCGTTCTTGCCGCCCATCTCCACCTGCACCCGGCCGCGGCGCTCCTGAACCGCCCGCTCGATGCGCATGCCGACCCGGGTGGAGCCGGTGAAGGAGACCGCCGCCACGCGCGGGTCGCGGACCAGGGCCTCGCCGGCCACCGCGCCCGTGCCGTGCACCACGTTGAGCACCCCGGCCGGCAGCCCGGCCTCCACCAGGACCTCGGTGAGGTGGCGGGTGGAGAGCGGGGTGAGTTCCGCGGGCTTGAGCACGACCGCGTTGCCGCCGATCAGCGCCGGCGCCAGCTTCCAGGCGGGAATGGCGATGGGGAAGTTCCACGGGGTGATCAGCCCGACGACCCCGATCGGCTCCCGGCGGGTGTGGACCATGGTGTCGGCGAGCGAGCTGGGCAGCACCTGCTGACCGAGCCGCCAGCCCTCGGAGCCGAAGAAGCGCAGCACGTCGATGGCCCGGCGGACCTCGCCGCGCGCCTCGGCCAGCGTCTTGCCCTCCTCCCGGACCAGGTCGCGGGCGGCCTGCTCGTGTCGGCCGCGCAGGATCTCGGCGGCGTCCAGCAGGATCGCGCCGCGCGCCGGGGCGGGCAGCGCGGCCCATCCCGGCTGGGCCGCCGCGGCGGCCGTCACAGCCGCGTCGACGGCCTCGGCACCGGAGGCCGGGGCCACGGCGACCAGCTCGGCCGGGTCCGCCGGGTTGTACCGCTCGAGGCCGTCGCCGGCGACCTCCTCGCCGGCGATGAGGTTCGGAATGTGCACAGTGCTCATGAGGTGCGGTTCCTTGCGAAGTCGAAGGGTCACAGGCTGCGGACCAGGCCGCCGTCGCAGCGCAGCGCGGTCCCGGTGACGTACGAGGCGGGGGCGCCGCACAGGAAGGCGGCGACCGCGCCGAACTCGGCCGGGGCGCCGTACCGTCCGGCGGGAATGGTGGCCCGAGAGGCGGCCTGGACCTCGGCGACCGGGCGCTGCTCGCGCTCGGCCCGGGCGGCGTCCAGGACCGCCACCCGATCGGTGGCGATCCGGCCGGGCAGCAGCAGGTTGACGGTGACGTTGTCGGCGGCCACCTCGCCGGCGAGGGTTTTCAGGTAGGCGGCGAGGGCGGCCCGTCCGGCGTTGGACAGGGCCAGTCCGGCCAGCGGCTCGGCGATGCCGCTGGAGCCGATCGCCAGGATGCGGCCCCAGCCGCGGCGGCGCATCGCCGGCAGGGCCGAGGCCACCAGCCGCTGCTGGGCGAGCAGCAGCGAGTCCACGGCCGCGGCGAGGTCGCCGGTGTCCAGGGCCGAGGCGGTGCCGGGCCGCGGGCCGGGGCCGTTCAGGACCAGGATGTCGGGGTCGCCGTAGGCCTGGCGGGCCGCCTGGACGAGCGCCTGCGGCCCGTCCGGGTCGGTGAGGTCGACCTGGACGCCGACCGCGTCCGGCAGCCCGGCGGCGATCTTCTCGGCGAGGTCGCCGCGCCGCCCGGACACCACGACCGAGGCGCCCTCGGCGGCCAGCGCCTCGGCCACCGCCCGGCCCAGGCCGCCGGTGGAGGCGGCGACCACGGCGATGCGGCCTCGGATGCCGAGGTCCATCACCGCACCTCCTTGGGCAGTGCGGCCAGGTGCCGTTCCAGCTGCGGAATCAGGCTCTCGGGCAGCTGCGCGGCCGGTGGCCGCACCCCCGACTCCATGATCAGGCCGCGACGCCGGACGGCCTCCTTGCGCAGCGCCAGCCCGATCCCGGCCTGCGCCTCGAAGTTGACCAGCGGCAGGTACGGCAGATATGCCTCCCGGGCCGCCTCGTAGCCGCCGCCGCGCCAGGCCTCGACGCAGGCGATCAGTCCCTCGGGGCAGGAGAAGCCGGTCATCGCTCCGGCGGCGCCGGCCGCGAGTTCGTCGAGCAGGCCCAGCCCGCCCAGGCCGCCGAAGACCGGGACGTCCACCTCGGCGGTGAGCTGGGCTACGGCCGCCGGTGTGGGCGGCGCCTCGGCCTTGACCGCGACGGTGGAGGGGACCTCGCGGACGGCGCGGACCAGGTCGGAGGTGCGGATCGTGACCCGGCTGGTGGCCGGGTAGTCCTGGACCACGATCCCGGCGCCGGTGGCGTCGTGGACGGCGTTGAGGTGGGCCGCGACCGTCCGCGGGTCGGGGGAGTTGACCTGCACCATCACCGCGGCGAGCCGGTCCCCGGCCACCTCGCGCGCCAGCCGGGCCTCTTCCAGCACGGGTGCGGTGGCAAGGGCGGTGACCCCGACGACCAGCGGCAGGTCGACGGCGTCGACCACCGTCTCCAGCACGGCGCGGCGCTCCTCGGCGGAGAGCCGGGCGGCCTCGCCGAAGACGCCGAGCACGGTCAGACCGGTGGCGCCGATCCGCTCGTAGTGCTCCACCAGCCGGGCCAGACTCGGCTCGTCCACCGCGAGGGCGGAGCCGAGGAAGGGCGTGGCGACCACACCCCAGACTCCGGGGGCGAGGTGTGCGGGCATCAATGAACTCCCTTCATCGTCCGGGCCAGACGGGCGGCCGCTTCTGCTGGAAGGCGAGCACGCCCTCCTGGGCGTCCTCGCTGTCCAGCGCCGCCATCAGCGCGGGGGTGCGCAGCCTGTGCGCCTCCCGCGCCGACAGCCCGCTGCCGTGCTGCACCATCTGCTTGATGGCGCGCAGCGAGGTGGGGGCGCAGGCCAGGATGTCGCCGATCCAGCGATCGACGGCCTCGTCCAGTTGCCCGGCCGGGACCACTTCGTTGACCAGACCCATCCGGTGCAGTTCGGCCGCCGAGGCGCGGCGGCCGGTGAGCAGCAGCCCCATCGCCTGGGTGTGCGGCAGCCGGCGGACCAGTTGGAAGACGCCGCCGTCCAGGGGGATCCGGCCGACGCGGGGTTCGGTGAGTCCGAACTGGGCGGTCTCGGCGGCGACGACGATGTCGCAGCCGAGGACCATCTCCATGCCGCCGCCCAGTGCGTAGCCGTTGACCCGGGCGATCACGGGGACGTCCAGGGTGGTGCGCAGGCTGAGTCCGCCGAAGCCGTTGGGATCGAGCCCCGCCCAGTATTCGAGGCCGGTCTTGTCCACCGCGTCGGCGGACATGTCGGCGCCCACGCAGAACGACCGCTCTCCGGCGCCGGAGACGACGACCACGCGCACGTCCGGGTCGGCCTCGATCTCGGCCCAGATCTCGTTGAGCCGGGCGTTGGTCTTGACGTCCACCGCGTTGAGGACGGCGGGACGGTCGATGGTGACGCGGGCGATGTGTCCGTCGCGTACGGAGCGGACCTCGTCGGTCATCGCAGGACGCCCTTCTCGCGGAGCAGCTCGATCTGCTCGGTGGTGTAGCCGAGTTCGGTGAGCACTTCGGTGCCGTGCTCGCCGAGCCGTGGCGGTACCCGGCGTATCTCGGCGGGCGCGGCGGAGAGGTGGAGCGGCGCGTTGAGGGCGCGGACGCGGCCCGCGACCGGGTGGTCCATCTCGACGATCATCTTGTTGACCGCGGTCTGCTCGTCGTCGAGGGTCTGCTCCAGACTGCGCACCGGGGCGCAGAGGATGTCCTCGGCCTCCAGCCGCTTGACCCAGTGGTCGGTGGTGTTGCCGGCCACCGCCCGGGCGAAGATCTCCTGCAGCTCGGCGCGGTGTGCGAACTGAAGGTCCAGGGTGGCGAACTCGGGGCGCTCGCCCAGATCCTCGTCGAGTTCCAGGGCGCGGCTGATGTGGTGCAACGGGTCGGCCTTGAAACCACCGACCATGATCAGTGCACCGTCGGTGGTGCGGAACACCCCGGTGAGCGGCATCGCGGCCCAGTTGATCTCGGAGCCGCGGTTGAGCTGCTGGCAGGCTTCCTGCATCTGCATGTGCAGCATCGAGTCGTACATCGACACCTCGACCTTCTGCCCCTGGCCGGTGCGGTCGCGGTGCAGCAGGGCCAGCAGGATGCCCTGGAGCAGGTGCATTCCGGTGGTGTAGTCGCACAGGGTGGTCGGGTAGAGGGTGACGGGGTCGTCGTCGGAGACCCGGCGCCACATCACTCCGCTGTACGCCTGGGCGATGGCGTCCTGCCCGCCCTTGTGGGCGTACGGGCCTTCGGTGCCGAAGCCGGTGCCGGAGGCCCAGATGATCCTGGGGTTGACGGCGCGCAGCGCCTCGTAGCCGAGGCCGAGCCGCTCCATCACGCCGGCCCGGAAGTTGCTCACCACGACGTCGGCGGAGCGCACCAGTTCCTGGACGGCCTGCCGGCCCTCCTCGGTGCGGGTGTCGACGGCGATGCTGCGCTTGTTGCGGTTGATCGACAGGAAGATGGGGTTGTCCAGGCCGGCCTCGTCCGGGATGGAGGTCCGGGAGATGTCGCCGGTGCCGGGGCGCTCCACCTTGATCACGTCGGCGCCGTAGTCGCCCAGCATCTGGGTGCAGGACGGGCCCATGAAGACCTGGGTGAAGTCGATGACGGTGACGCCGCTCAGCGGCTGCGGGGTGGCGGTCATGCCACGGCCTCCTCGGGCTGGTCGACGGTCGCGTTCGACGCGGGGATGTCACCGGGGTCGGCGCCCTGCTCGCGCATGCGGTGCTGGATGACGGCCGGGTCGACGTCGCGGACCGCCACGCCCTGCTCCACCGCGGTGGCGGCGGCGATGCCGGCCGCCTGTCCCATGGCCATGCAGGGCGGGATCTCACGGGAGATCCGCTGCGCCTCGGGGGTGGCCGAGTAGTGGCGGCCGGCGACCAGCAGCTGGTCGACGCCGCGGGGGAGCAGCGCGCGGTAGGGGGTGTAGTAGTCGCGGCCGCGGGCGACGCTGTCGGTGAAGTGACGGCGGGAGGCGATGTCGTCCTTGGTGACCACGTACTCGCCCTGGAGCAGCCGGGTCTGCCGGACGCCCATCTGCTCGGCGACGTCGAGGAGATAGGCGTTCTCGAAGCCGGGCAGGTCGGACTTGATGTGGTCCAGGACGGCCCCGATCCGCGCCCTGGCCTCGAACTCGGCCTCGGTGAGCGAGACGGGGTCGGTGCCGTCGAATCCCGTCATGTGCGGGCAGTTGCACCAGACCACGCCGGGGACGGGTGTCTTGAGCCACCACAGCTCCCAGGCGCCGCCGAGCATCCGCTTGATCTTGCGGTTGACGGCCCGGGCCTCGCGCGGGTGGTCCTGCTCGAAGCGCTCGGCGGCCGCGGTGTCCACCCCGCCGAGCCGGAAGACCAGGGTGACCAGGTAGTTGTCCTGCGTGTAGGCGGCGCCGGCCCGGGAGGCCACGTCGATGTCGCCGGTGGTGTCGATGACCACGTCCCCCATCACCGCCTGCGGGCCGGCCTTGGTCTCGCAGACCACGCCCCTGACCGCGCCGTCCTGGACCACCGGACGGGAGAACCAGCTGTGCAGCCGCAGGTTGACGCCGCTCTCGCGGATCAGGTCGTTGGAGACCCGCTTCCAGCCGTCGGGGTCGAAGGCGACGGCGTAGCAGATCGGCTTGGGGCTGGTGTGGGAGTGGAAGTCGAAGGCGCCCCAGCGGCCCCACTTGGCCCAGGTCTCGGGCGATGAGAAGCGGTCCTCGGGCGGCGGGTAGACGGCGAGGCCGAGCTTGGCCATCCGCTCGACGTACTCGTCGACGATCCCGGTGACGGTGACCTCGTCCCCGTTGATCATGTCGTCGAGGACCAGGACCATGCCGCCGGAGGCCAGGCCGCCGAGGGCCGAGTAGCGCTCCAGCAGGGTGACGTCGGCGCCGGTGCGGGCGGCGGCCACGGCCGCGCTGACCCCGGCCGGTCCGCCGCCGACCACGATGACGTCGGACCGCTGGACCACGGGTGCCTCGATGGCGTCGAGAGAGACGGTCTGGGGCATCTGAGTTCCTTTCAGCTGCCGACGCGGACGCCGCCGCGGCGGAGGACGAGCAGGTAGAGCAGGACGCTGAGCAGGCAGAGGGCCGCGCCGTAGACGGGGAACGCCCAGCCGGCGCCGAGGTCCTGGAGCCACAGCAGGAGATAGGGGGCGGTGCCGCCGAAGCCGGCCACGCCGATCGCGTAGCCGAGGCCGACGCCGGTGACCCGGCAGCTGGTCGGCATCAAGGTGGCGGCGACGGTGTTGTACAGGCCCATGGTGAAGGCGAGCACGGGGGCGCCGACCAGCATCACCACGGTGAAGGTCGCGATACCGGGCTGCTGGTAGGCGAGCACGATGAAGATCAGGGGCACCACGGCGAGCCGGGAGACGAGGAAGGTGCGGGAGATTCGCTTGCGGTCGGCGAGCCGGCCGACGAGCGGGTAGAGCGCGGCGACGCAGATCCCGGCGAGGGTGGAGACCAGGAACACGGTGTCCGGGTTCTCGTGGTAGGCGGAGCGGGCCAGATTGGGCAGTCCGGTGGCCCAGGTGTAGTTGAGCGCCTGCGCGCCGGCCACCACGAAGACGATCGCCAGGAGCGCCAGCCGGTGCTGCCAGACCTCGGCCCAGACCTGGCCCACCCGGGTCGGAGCGGCCTGTGCCTCGCTCGCGGTGTGCAGGGTTTCCGGCAGGCCTCGGCGCAGCCAGAGGAAGGCCAGGCCGCCGAGTGCGCCGATGAGGAACGGTATGCGCCAGCCCCAGGACGCCATGGCGTCGGGGGTGATGACGGAGGTGGTCAGGAAGCAGACGAGGGAGGCGCCGACGATGCCGGCCTGCACGTAGATGCTGATGACGCTGCCGAACCGGGCGGTGCTGCCCTCGGGAGCCAGCTCCACGATGTACGCGGAGTTGAGCGGGGCCTCGATGCCGGTGGACAGTCCTTGCAGGATGCGGCTGGCCAGCAGGATGACGCCGGCCCAGACCCCGATGCTCGCATGGCTGGGCAGCAGGGCGATGATCAGGCTGCTCACGACCATCGAGCCGATGGAGAAGAGCATGATGGCGCGTCGGCCCATGCGGTCGGCGAGGGTGCCGAAGATGATCGCGCCGAGCGGCCGGGCGGCGAAACCCACCGCGAAGACGGCCAGCGCGGACATGGTCTCGGAGACGGAGTTGCCGGACGGGAAGTAGAGCGGGCCGATGTAGGAGGCCAGCAGCCCGTAGACCATCCAGTCGTACCACTCGACGGCGTTGCCGCCGCCGAGGGCCAGCAGCGCGCGGCGGTGGGAGAGGGAGTTTCTGGTGGCGACAGGGTTTCTGCCGATGAGTGATGCCATGGCGGGGCACCTCATGGGGAGGGGCACGGGACGAGGCCGTGCGGGACCGGCGCCCGGGCCTGCGGCCGGGGCGTTGGGGACGGGGCGGTGCGGGCCTCGCCTACCAGCTGGGCGGGGTGATCACCCAGATGGAGGTGGCGGGCTCGTCACCGGGGTTGACGTACCAGTGCGGAATGCTGGAGGAGTACGTGATGGAGTCGCCTGCTTCGAGCCGGTGCCGGACGCCGTCGAGATAGACGTCCTTCACACCGGAGAGCACGATGCCGAACTCCTCGCCGTTGTGACGGAAAGGGTTGGCGCTGGTGTCGTGGCCCGGCTGGGTGACCACCCACAGGACCTCGAGAGCGCCGTTGAGTGACGGGGTGAGCAGTTCGTAGCGGTCGCCGTCCGCCGGGTCCGAGCCGTGGAACTCAAGGCTGCGGCGTTCGTGGGCGCGGACCACCGGGCTGACCTGCTCGACGAGATGGAACAGCCGCCCGATCGGCACGTCCAGACCGTGGGCGATCTGCACCAGGCTGGTGAAGGAGGGGTTGCCCTTCCCTCGCTCGACCTGGCTGATCAGTCCGGTGCTGATGCCGGAGCGGCGGCTGAGTTCGTCCAGGGTCAGTCCGGCCTGCTTGCGCAGGGCCTTGATCTGCAGGCCGACCGTGGCGGCCAGTACATCGAGGTCCGGCCGGCCGTCCGGCATCGGTGCGTCGGTGTCGTGCACGGTCTCCGCCTGTCCCTGGAGTGCTGTGTTCTGCGACATATTGAAGACCTTCACGATGCTGAAAACAAGCCCCTGATGTTCATCTCGTCCGCGCCGACCGGGTGCCCGGCCCGGAAGGCCGGCGGAACCCGCAGCTCAGGGGCCGTACCAGGCCGCCCGACGCACGGCCGAAGCCGCGCCTCGGGCGGCCGTCCTATGACCGACCGCCATGCTCAGCCCGCCGACCGCGCCCCTCCACCTCCGGTCGGCGGCTTGTTCCCCTTCTCAGGGGCGCGCCCCTGATGCCACATCTCCGCAGCCACCGGGTTGTGTCCCCGCGAGGAGACGAAGAGACAAAGAGACACAACCCGAAGACCGGCTACGACATCACACACCCGCTAGTTCCGGTACCGGAACACGATCCGGCCGCGCGTCAGGTCGTACGGCGGGAGCTCCACCAGCACCCGGTCCTCCAGCATGATCTTGATGTAGTTCTTGCGGATCCTGCCGCTGATGTGCGCGAGCACCTGGTGGCCGTTCTCGAGCTCCACGGTGAACATGGCGCTGCGCAGGCACTCGACGACCTTGCCCTCGACTTCGATGACGTTCTTGTTCCTGGTCATCGCACCAGCTCCAGGTTGCTGCCCATCGGCCGGGCGCCGACGCCGTGGAACAGGGCCGCGGCCGCTTCGTTGGACTCCTGGACCTCGGTCCAGGCCGCTGTGGACCCGCAGCTGTGCAGCGCCCCCAACGCGTGGGCCAGCAGAGCCCGCGCGATGCCGCGGCGCCGCTCGCCGGCCCGGACCGCGACCAGCCCGATGCGCGGCCGCTTCGCCCTCACCACCCGGATCAGCCCCAGGTAGCGGTCCGCCGCCGCGGCCACCGCGTACTTCGACGGGTCGACGACGGTGCCGCCTTCGGTGTCGCCCATCACCTCCGCGGGCATCGACTGCCACCATCCAGCGGTCGCCTCGACTTCGTCACGGATCGCGCGGTCCGCCGCCCGCAACAGGCCCTCGTCAGCCTGACCCGCGGGCACGATCGTCACGCCCGGGGGCGGGAGGACGTCCTGGAGGCCAGTGACCCGCGGGTCGGTCGGTACGACGTACTCCCACTCGCGGCGCCGGATCGTGAAACCGGCCCGCCGCCAACGGGCCGTCAGTTCGACGTCGGCTTCGTCGACCACCGTGTACAGCGGCGCCGGAAGTTCCGCCGGCATCGCCTCGGCGAGCCGGTCGAAGGCGGCGTCGTGCCAGGCGTCGATGCCGACGAACAAACGGCCGTCGGGCCGGCGCGCGGCATACGCGCGGCCGACCACCAGGTCGTCGTCCAGGGCATGCCATTGCCGGTCCGCGACACGCGTGATCACCACCGCGTTCCCGCTCAGGCCGGATGTGAAAGGTTTTGTGTTCATCGGAGTCTCCTTCCAGGAGTGCCTCGATCTCAGGCGCTCCTGGCGACACCGATGGTCAGCCGCCGGACCGTGACGGGATGGGGGAGCACCCATGGATGACTGTGTTCACGGGTCTCACCTCCCTACGACGACTTCACGGTCCACGGGGAACGTAGCAGCCGGGCTCCGCCGCGCTCAATTCCTTTACCGGCGCACGACGCCCACTCAGCTCGGTTCGGTCACTGCTTGACGGCCCACCAACGCCCAGGCGATGCCATCGAGTTCGGAACGTGCCGCGGAGCAGCACCCGCGGTCGTCGGCAGCGGCTCAGGCGTCTGACGCCCGGATCGCCGCGGCGGCGCGGTGCAACTCGGTGAGGACTGTTCGGACGGCTTTCCGGGCGGTGCGTTCGGGTCGGTGGAGAACGTCGATGTGGCGTCGGGCGTGCACTCCGCGCAACGGTCTGAGGACTACGTCGGGGTGCGCACGGGAGGTCCAGCGCGGCATCAGCGCCAGGCCGCCGCCGGCGGCCACGACCTCGGCGACCACCGCGAATTCGTTGATGCGGTGGACGATGTCGAGCCGGCGGTCGGCGGCGCCGGCGATGGCCTCGATGGTGGCCATCAGTGGGAAGCCGTCGTGAACGGTGATCCACGGCTGGTCTGCCACGTCCCGCGGTGTGAGCAGTGGTTTGGCGGCCAGTGGGTGGTGGGCCGGCAGGGCGATGTCGAGGGGCTCCTGCAGGAGCGTGGTGGCGGCCACGGTGCGTGGCCAGGGCGGACCATGGTCGAGGCGGTGAGCGAGCACGAGATCGTAGTCACGCGTGAGTGCGGGGAAGCGGTCCTGTGCGACGTCTTCGTCGCCGAGGCTCAGGCGGGGGCGGCCCCGGCCGACGAGGCTGCGCAGCAGGATCGGGAAGAATGCGGAGGCCGCACTGTGGAACGCGGCCACCGATACGTCGCCGTCGGGTTGCTCCGCGAAATCGGTGACGGTGTGACGTGCCCGAGCCAGGGCGCTCTCCACCTCGATGGCCGCCGCGGCCAGGGCCTGCCCGGCGTCGGTCAGCACCACCCGGCGTCCCGCACGCTCGGTGAGCGGGACGGGGAGCGAGCGCTGCAGCAGTCGCAGCTGCTGCGAGATCGCGGACGGCGTCACGTGCAGAGCCTCGGCCACCGCGCTGACACTGCCCAGTTCTCCCAGCTCACGCAGGATCCGCAGCTGCCGTTCGTCCATGCCCGACAGTGTAGTCCTGCTACAACTTTGGTTAAGAAGTTGGTTGTGGCCTTCAATGTCCCGGGGTGGCAGCGTAAGGGTCATGCACATTGCCCGCCGTACCGATGCGGTACTTCTGCTGGTCGCCCTGGTCTGGGGATCCAGCTATGTCTCGGCCAAGACGGCCACCGTCGCGCTCCCGGTCATGGCGGTGCTGTTCGTCCGGTATGCGCTCTCCGCGCTCGCCTGCGGCGCCCTGGTCGCCTTGCGCCGAAGGCGCCGCGGCACCCGCGAAGAGGTCCGCGTCGGGCTGCTGCTGGGCGTCACACAGGCGGCCGTGCTCGTGCTGGAGACCTACGGGGTGGCGCACACCAGCGCCGCGAACGCCGGACTGATCATCAGCCTGACCATTGTGCTGACGCCGCTGCTGGACCGCACCGGCAGCCGCAGACTGCCCTGGACCTTCTTCGTGGCCGCCGGACTCTGTGTCCTGGCTGTCGGGTTGCTGACCGCCAGCACCGGGCTGCACGTACCACGACTCGGAGATGCGCTGGTGCTCGCCGCCGCGGTCGTCCGGGCCGGACACGTCGCGCTCGTCGGACGACTCACCGCCGGCCGCCCCCTGGACCCGCTTCACCTGACGACCGTACAAACCGTCGTCGGCTCGGCCCTGTTCGTGGCGCCGGCCCTCACCCACCTGCCCGATCTGGCCCACAGCGGTGCCGCCACCTGGACTCAACTTCTCTATCTCGCCCTGTTCTGCAGCGTATTCGCCTTCCTTGCCCAGACCTGGGCCGTGCAGGGCACCTCGGCCAGCCGGGCCAGCCTTCTTCTGGGCACCGAACCGATCTGGGCCGTCGTCTTCGGGATCAGCCTCGGCGGTGAACGGCTCACCCTCTGGGCCGCCCTCGGCGCCGTGCTCATGGTCGCCGGAACGTACTGGGGCCAGGCCATCGAACGCACCCACCGCATCATCACGGCAGGAATCACGAACGAGGACGGAGAGCGCCCGGCGGCGACACCCATCGGCGCCTGATCGCGCCTGCCGGTCGCCGCACGTCTCAGCCTGGTCAGATCGCGGTAACACCTGTTACCATGCCGGGTATGGCCAAGACACAGCTGGGCGCGCGCGTGGATGAAGATGTCGCGGAACTCGCGAAGAAGCGCGCCGCCGACCTGGGATTGAGTGTCGGGGACTACCTTGCCCGGCTCGTGCAGGACGACGCCAGCGGTCTGCGTGCCCGTGCGGTGGACGCGGCCGCCCACTTCCTGGCCGAACACCAGGCGGTCTTCGACGAGGCCGAGGAAGCCCAGCGGACACCTCGGGGACCACGCGCGGCCTGATGGATCTGCACATCGACGTCGCCTGGATCCTTCAGGTCGCGGAGGCAGCGGGGGCGAACGATCCAGCCCCTGACGACTACGGTGTTCCCGTGTCGGCGGTCGCCCGTCACCGGGCCGGGCTGTTCGAGCAGCCGATCTACGACGGCCCCTATGCCAAGGCCGCCGCCTTGGTGCACACGCTCGGCCGGTGCCGCTGGCTGGAGCGCTCCAACCTGGCCGTCGCCGCCGCCACCGGTGTCATGTACCTCGACGCCGTCGGGATCCCCGTCAAGCCCGCCCGCGAGGATGCCGTCGCCCTCAAAGACCTGCTCCTCGACCCCGGTTGCACCGCCGAGAAGATCGCCACCCTGCTGCGGACCTGGCCCACCGCCACCTGACACCGCGGACCGGCCTCCGCCGCTCCCGGCAGGGGGTGCCTACAGTGCGGTGACCGCCGTGCGGTAGAACTCCGCGGCGGTGACGCCGGCGGGGACGTCGAGTTCGGCGGCGACCGCGGTGATCGCGCGGTCGGCGACAGCGAGGTCGGCCTGCCCGTCGGCGGCGAAGTACGGTGCGATGAACGTTTCGTAGTGGGCTCGGACCTCTTCCGCGGTCTGCCCGCCGAGGAACGTCCGCATGTGCCGCACCGTGGTGCCGGGGTCGTCATGGATCACCTGAAGGGCGCGCCGGTGTGCTCGTACGACGGCCCGGACCGCCGGGTCGTCGGGGCTGATGTAGGTGGGGTCGACCGCCACGCCCACGGTGGGGAGCTGGAAGTGGTCGCCGACCCAGCCCAGCACCTGCCAGCCGCGCTCGGCGGCGACCGCCTCCGGTGCCATGGTGCTGCCGACGTAGGCGGCGTCGATGCTGCCTTTGTCGAGCAGGCGCAGGCCCATGCCGTAGTCGCCGGGCGAGCGCTCGATGGTGTGGACGTCGCGGTCCGGGTCCAGGCCGGCCTTCCGCAGCACGATCCGGGCGAACACGCCGGGTGGGGTGCGCGGGGCGTGCACCGCCAGCCGTCGGCCCGCAAGGTCGGTCAGCGCGGTCAGGCCGGAGCGAGCGAGGAACCAGAACAGTGGGCGGTGTGTGTTGACATTGAGCGCGACCCACGGGATGCCGTCGGTCAGTCGCGACAGCAGTGCCCGGCCGAGTCCGATGGTGGCGCACCGGCGCAGCCGTTCCACGTCCCAGGCGCAGCCGTCGCGCAGCGCGACGTGGATGCCCTCGTCGGCGTAGTGGTCCTGCTGGTCGGCGATGTAGGCGACCAGTTCCTCGTGCAGGCCTCGTCCGACGTAGGCCAGGTCGATCGTGTGCATAACGTCATTTCCCTGATCGTTTACGGGCGCGGCCTCGTGTGCGGTGGTCAGTGGGGCGTCAGTACATCGCCATCCCGCCGTTGACCGCGGCCGTGGTACCGGTCATGAAGGAGTTGTCCTCGGCGGCGTAGAAGGCGACCGCCTGGGCGACGTCGGCCGGGTCGGCCAGGCGGCCCAGCGGCGTGGCGGCCACCTGTCGCTGCCTCGTCGCCTCGTCGAGCACGTCATCGGTGATGCGGGACGCCACCGGGCCGGGCGAGACGATGTTGGCCGTGATGCCCTGCGGGCCGAGTTCCTGCGCGAGATATCGGGCGAACTGCTCGAGTGCGGCCTTGGAGACGCCCAGCGCGATCATGCCCGCCCGGGGCCGGCGGCTGAGTCCGGTGCCGATGTAGATGAGGCGCCCCCAACCCTGCCTGGTCATGGCGGGCAGTACGGCCTTGGTGACCGCGAACGCCGCGTGCATCTCGGCATCGATCTTGCCGCCGAGTTCTTCCCACCTCATGTCCTGGAACGACTTGACCGCATAGGGGATGAGCGCGTTGTGCACGAGCACGTCGATGCCGCCCCAGGCCTCCCAGACCTGCCCGACCATGCGCTCGACAGCGGCCTCCTCGCGCACGTCGGCCTGCACGGCCATGGCCTGCCCGCCTGCGGCCTCGATGCCGGTCACGACCCTCTCGGCCGCCTTGCTGTGGCTGAGGTAGTTGACCACCACGCGCATTCCTCGCGCGGCCAGCAGCCGCGCCGTGGCCGCTCCGATCCCGCTGCCGGCCCCGGTCACCAACGCCACCCTGGCAGCCGTCCCGGTCATGGGCCCACCTCCTGATCGTCGTCACGGGCCGTCGGGATGACCGCCCGAGGTCGTTCACCGACGATGCCCTGGTCCGCCGGGCGGATCGCACCGCAGAGAACGGTGCAGGCGGTGGCCCGCTGCGGAGCACCCCAGGCCGTACTGCGGGTGAGGAGCGCATGTACCAGTACCGTACGTCCGCGCCCGCCGGCCCCGCAGGGAGACCGCTGCCGATCCCGTCACGGAGGCTCTTCCCACGACGGTGTGTTCGCCGTGTGTCAGGTTTTGAGGACGAGCGGAAGGCCACGCAAGGCCCGCGCGGCGTCCGCGCGTTGCACGTCGACGAGAAGACGGTGCGGGTCCAGTGCTTCCAGCCGGCCGCGGTGAACAGCCCCATGAGGATCAGTGCCCCCTCGATGGGGGCCGCGTCGGTCGCTTCGCCCGCCGGACCGCGCGACGTACGCCTGCGGCCGCACCGGCATCCTGGGGGAGCCGGGCGGCCGGAGGTGCGGGTTGCGCGGGTCAGGACACGGGGAAGCCCAGGTCCGGACCGGTTGCCGTCTCGGTGGGATCCGGCCAGCGACTGGTGACGACCTTGCCGCGTGTGTAGAAGTGCACGGCTTCGCTGCCGTACATGCGGTGGTCGCCGAAGGCCGAGTCCTTCCAGCCGCCGAAGGAGTGGTAGCCCACCGGCACCGGCATCGGCACGTTCACGCCGACCATGCCGACCTCGACCTCCAACTGGAACATGCGGGCCGCGCCGCCGTCGCGGGTGAAGACGGCGGCGGCGTTGCCGAACGGGGAGCCGTTGATGATGCCCATGGCTTCCTCGTAGGTCTCCGTGCGGAGCACACACAGGACCGGTCCGAAGATCTCGTCGCGGTACGCGTCCGAGTCGGTGCTGACCTTGTCCAGGAGCGAGATGCCCATCCAGTGCCCGTTCTCCAGGCCCTCGACCGTGCAGCCGCGGCCGTCCAGCACCACTTCGGCTCCCTGGGCGGCCGCACCCGCGACGTACCGCGCGACCTCGTCGCGGTGCGCCCGGGTGACGAGCGGGCCCATCTCCGACGCCGGGTCGTTGCCCGGTCCTGTCCTGACCTTCGCGGCGCGCTCGGCGATCCGGGAGACCAGCGCGTCGCCCGCCGAGCCGACCGCGACCACCACGGAGACGGCCATGCAGCGCTGACCCGCGGAGCCGTAGGCGGCGGACACGGCGGCTTCGGCCGCCGCATCGAGGTCGGCGTCGGGCAGCACCAGCATGTGGTTCTTCGCGCCGCCCAGCGCCTGGACGCGCTTGCCGTGGGCGGAGGCCCTGCTGTAGACGTGGCGGGCGACCGGCGTGGAGCCCACGAACGACACCGCCGCCACGTCCGGGTGGTCGAGCAGCGCGTCCACCTGCGACCTCGTCGCCCTGCACGATGTTGAGCACACCGTCGGGCACGCCCGCCTCGGCCGCGAGCTCCGCGAGGAGTATGGCCTCGGACGGGGCCTTGCTGCTCGGCTTGTGGACGAAGGTGTTCCCGCAGGCGATCGCCATGGGGAACATCCACATGCTGATCATCGCGGGGAAGTTGAACGGTGAGATGCCGACGACCACACCGAGCGGCTGGCGGATCGAAGCCACGTCGACGTGACTCGACACCTCGGTCGACATGTCGCCCGCGAGCGCCGTGCCGAGCCCGCAGGCCAGCTCGACGATCTCCAGGCCACGGGCCACCTCGGCCAGCGCGTCCGCGTGGACCTTGCCCTGCTCGGCGGTGATCAGCGCGGCGAGGTCGTCGCGGTGCGCGTCCAGCAGGGCGCGGTAGCGGAAGAGGATCGCGGTCCGCTGAGCGAGCGGGGACCGGCTCCAGGCGGCGAAGGCCTCCTTCGCCGCGGCGACCGCCGCGTCGACCTCGTCGGGGCCGGCCAACGCTACCCGCGTGGTGACCTCTCCGGTCGCGGGGTCGGTCACGGGTCCCCAGGCGCCGGACGCGCCCGAAAGGTCTCCGCAGGGCTTTCCCGCGACCCAGTGGGTGACGGTCTTCATCGGCAAGACTCCTTCGAGGGTGACGGCGCCGGGCCGCGAGGTTCCTGTCGTCGCACCTCAGGGACCTCGGCCGCGCCCGGAGCGGGCCACGTCTTCGGCCAGGGGCACGTGCCGCCGTGGCCGAGCGGGCGCAACTGCTGCTGCCAGGAACGTATGGCTCGATGTTGCGAGTTGTGGCAGATCAGAGGCCCGGGGCGCGAAGTGCCTCCCTCTTGTCCCGCACTGTGGTGGCGCGGGTCACTCGATGCCGAGCGGCAGACATGCGGCTCCTCGAGATCCGTCTCTCGCGGGTCCGAGATCGAGCGGTTGAGCCACCGCGCGTCCGGCCCGTCGGTTCCCGGGGCCGGCCCCAATGCCAAGCGCTCGATGTGTGCCATGCGGCGCTTACATCAGGACATGATCGACATGGGCGCAGCGACCCGACCATAGGGTTCGGCGAATGAATGGTTCCCCGTGCGCCGGCCCTCCCGCACCTACGGCAGACAGTACGAAGCGTCGGCTCCTCGGCCCCAGTTGGTTCGCAGCAGTGATGGGCACCGGGGTCGTCGCCGACGCGGCGGTCACCCTGCCATGGACATTCCACGGACTGCTGACCGCCGCCACGGTGGTCTGGCTGGGCGCCGCGCTCCTGCTGACACTGCTGGCCGTCGGTTACCTCCGGCAGCGGGCGCTGCGGTTGCACGCCGGTGATCCGGTGATGGCCCAGTTCTTCGGCGCGGCTCCGATGGCACTGCTCACGGTGGGCGCCGGGTCTCTTCTGCTCGGCCGTCGGCTGATCGGGGCCGAGGCGGCGCTGGACGTGGACTGGGTGCTGTGGTCGCTCGGCACCGTACTCGGGCTCGTCACGGCATGCACGGTGCCTTATCTGATGGTCACGCGGCACCGCTTCGGGCCGGACGCCGCGTTCGGAGGCTGGCTGATGCCGGTGGTGCCGCCGATGGTCTCGGCCGCTACGGGCGCGCTGCTCGTCCCTCACGCACCGGCGGGACAGCTACGGCTCGCCCTGCTGTTGGGCTGCTACGCGATGCTCGGGCTCGGCCTCGTCGCCACGCTGCTGGTGCTCGCCATGATCTACGGTCGGCTGGTGCACCACGAGGCACCCGCTGGTACGGCGGTGCCCACGGTGTGGATCGGGGCGGGGGCGTTGGGACAGTCGGTGACGGCCCTCGGCGCGCTGGCGACTGCGGCGCCGGGCGTGCTGCCCGCGCCCTATGCGCGGGGCACCGAGGTGCTCGCGCTGCTGGGCGGGATCGTGGTCTGGGGCTTCGCCATGCTGTGGGTCGTGCTGGCCGCGGGGCTGACGGTGCGGACGATCTGGGCCGGGCTGCCTTTCGCGCCCACCTGGTGGTCCTTCATCTTCCCGGTGGGCGCCTGCGTGACCGCCACCTGCGCCCTCGCGGCGCGGACCGGTTCGGACGTGTTCGCCTGGGTGGCCGTGTTGTTCTACGGGCTGCTGGTCATCGCCTGGGTGGTCGTGGCAGGCCACTCTCTTCGCCATGCCGCCGTGCACATGTGGCACCGGCCCGTGGCCGGGCATGCGCGCCGGAGGGGTGTCGAACCGGACGTGCGGTTCGACGGGGCGATCGAGCTCCGGGGCACCGTCCGTACCACCGCCGGCGGCCGCCCGATCCCGGAGGCCCGTGTCACTCTTCTCGACCCGGCCGGCGACGTCGTCGGCGTGACCCTGACCGCCGCGGACGGCTCCTATGCCTTCACCGACCTCGACGGAAACCATTACACCGTCGTGGCTGCGGGATATCCGGCGCAGGCCATGCCTCTTTCCCTCGAAGGCAGCGGCCGGGACGTCTTCGATCTGACGCTGGCGCACGAGGAGAGCTGAGCAGTCGGCTGCACCTCGCTGCGGGCCTGCTCTGCACGGCGCCCGGGACGCATGCGCGACTGAAGCCGGCGGTGACCACGTTCCCGCGCGGGGCGTGTGGGTGCATGAAGCAAAGCCGACCGGGCTCGAAACATGATCCGGGCAGCTTGTTCGTGCGACGCTGGCGGAGCGACCGGCCGGGACGGTGATGCGCGTTCGTGGCGCGAGCCGATCGGTCCGCCGACGGCCGGACGGTCTTCCGGTCCTCACCTGCGGTGTGCTGTCAGATGCCTTCCCACTCCTTGCGCAACGCTGTACTCCCGCATATGTCCGTGCCGCCGCGCTCGACCACGTGAGCAAGCGCCTTATGGCGCGCAGCGAGGAGATCGCGCAGCTCATCTCCGCGGAGAACGGAAAGCCGATCAAGTGGACTCGCGTAGAGGTCGGCCGTGCGGTGTCCGTGTTCCGGCTCGCCGCGGAGGAAGCCCGCCGCTTCAATAGCGGTGAGGCTCAGCGGCACGACACTGACGCCAGCGGCCAGGCCCGACTGGCGCTCACCCGCTGCTTCCCGAAAGGCGTTGTGCTGGGTGGATCACGCCGTTCAACTCCCCGCTGAACCAGTGTGCCCACAAAGTCGCCCCGGCTATCGCGGCCGGCGCCCCGATCATCCTGAAGCCGGCGCCCGATACTCCGCTGACGGGTCTGATCATCGGTGACCTCCTTGCCGAGACCGAACTGCCGGCCGGTTCATGGAGCATCCTGCCGGTCGCCAATGACCGGATGCGGGGGCTGGTGCAGGACGAGCGCCTGCTCGTTATCTCGTTCACCGGCTCCGAGAGGGTCGGGTACGCCATCATGGACTCCGTTCCCAGAAAGCACTGCACGTTGGAGCTCGGCGGGAACGGTGCTGCCGTGGTGTTGGCCGACTTTACGAGCGACGAGGATCTTGACCGGGCCGCCGCGCGCATCGCTACGTTCTCCAACTACCAGGGCGGACAGTCCTGTATCTCTGTGCAGCGTGTGATAGCTGACGCCGCGGTGTTCGACCGGCTGTTGCCGCGTATCGTCGCAGCCGCGTGACCGTGACGCGGACACGCTCTTGTCTTTGCCGGGCGGGCACAATGCATTCTCTTGCGGCGATCAGATCTGGTTGAGTCCGCCATCGACGAACAGCTCGGATCCGGTCACGAAGCTGCTCTCATTGCTGGCGAGAAACAGTGCGGCAGCTGCGGCCTCGTCCGGGTGCCCCATCCGGCCCAGCGGAATCTGGCTGGCGAAGACGTCCCTCATCTTCGCGGCCTGGTCGGCGTCTGCGGCCAGGCCGGTGATGCCCGGGGTGACGATCGGGCCGGGAACCAGGGTGTTCACTCGGATCGCGCGGCCGCTGAGTTCGTTGGCCCAGGTGCGGGAGAAGGAACGGACCGCGGCCTTGGAGGCTGCGTATACGCCGAAGGACGCGCCGCCCGAGGTAGCGGCAGTCGATCCGGTCAGGATCACCGAGGCGCCGTCGTTGAGCAGCGGAATGGCCTTCTGGACGGTGAAGAGCATGCCTCGCACGTTGATGTTGAAGGTGGTGTCGAAGTGCTCCTCGGTGACCTGCTCAAGCGCGGCGAACTCACCGCCGCCCGCGTTGGCGAACAGTACGTCGATGGACCGGCCTTGCTCGGCGACAGCCGCGTAGAGGCGGTCGATGTCCGCGAGGTTCGCGATGTCGCCCTGGACGGCGGTGGCTTCCCCACCGATCTCGGCCAGCGCGGCGTCGAGGGCCTCCTGCCGACGGCCGGTGATGAACACGTGCGCGCCCTCACGCGCGAATCGCTTGGCTGTGGCCAGTCCGATTCCGCTGTTGCCTCCGGTGACGACTGCCGTCTTCCCGTCAAGCTGTCCCATGATCGCTTATCCCTGTCCGGTGCAGACGCCAAAAATCGTGCACCATGTGTCGTTGCAGTGTTACAGCCCGGAGCGGACAGCCCCGGACCACTTATGGACTGTACGGTAAAGAACTACGTTGTGGACCGCTCGGGCAAAAACGTGACTGCATCCACACCGCCGAGCGGCGACGAGCCGGCCGGCGCCGGTCCACCCGCCTGGACGCTGGGGCGCCGGGGGCAGCCGTGCGCCACACACCCCGCCACCACCCAGCCTGTCCCCCCTGTGTGTCGCATGCAGCCGGGCGCCCACGATCTGGACCGATAGGTCAAGAAGAGCGTATGCTGTTGAACATGGGACGACCGCGGAATTTCGACGAGAACCAGGTTCTGGAGTCTGCGCGCGAGCAGTTCTGGAATCAGGGGTACGCGGCTACGTCACTGCAGGACCTGACGGACGCCACCGGACTGGGCAAGGGGAGCCTGTACGGGGCCTTCGGCGACAAGCGGCAGCTGTTCCTGCACGTGCTGGACGGGTACCGCGACGAACAGCTCAACGGCGTCCGGGCGGTCCTGACCGGGCCCGGTACGGCCTTCGAACGCCTGACCCTGCTCGTTGAGGGCGTGGCCAAGGGATTCACGGAGGACCCGCAGCGGCGCGGCTGCCTTCTGGTCAACAGCACGTCCGAGCTGCACAGCAATGATCCGTACGTCGTCTCCCGGGCCCGGAGCAGCTACCAAGCGGTCGAAGATCTTCTGATCGCCTGCGTGAAGGAAGCTCAGGACGAGGGGACGGTCGAACCGGGGGCGGACGCCCAGGAGGTCGGGCGGCTGCTCCTTGCCGTCATGCAGGGCATCGAGTTTCTCGCGAAGACCGGCATGGACGGCTCAGCTCTGCTGCAGATAAGCCAGGCCGCCCTCAAGCAGCTCTCCCGACACTGACCATCCTGCGGGCCCGCACCCTTCACAGGTGACGTGCCGACCGGCAGGGACCCGGGTGGGCCCGCTTGAGCCGGCTGCGAGCACGCGCATTACTGCCCTCCGAACACCCCCACGAGTGGCCCCGGGTAGCCGTCCCAGCGCGGTTGACGGTCTACCCCTTTCACCATGCCCTTGAGCAGGCACTCCGGCCGGGCGGCTGCGCCGCAACGCGGGCCGGACGACGCTCCGGCAGCCGGGCGGCGCCGGCCCATTGCGCGCGGGCCCTGACGGCACGGTCTCCGGGCTACCCAAGTCCGCGCGGGACCTCGCTCGCGCCTCACTTCCGCACGCCGACGGCGATTCGCCAACTGGCGACGGCAGCATCTCGACCGCGATCCGCGACAACGACGGAAACCCCATCAACGTCTTCCAGCAGGGCGCAAGCCCGACCGGCTGACACGGCGAACCCATCGCCCAGGCTGCCGAGCCAGTTTCAGGCGCTCCGGACATGGTTGCCCGGGACATCTTTGAACCGTCCCTCCCGGCGGCCAATTTACAGCGCCACTGGCCGGCAGGGTCCTGAGTTAACGGCAGCGCCGCCGTTGACCCAGGACCGGGGGACGGCGCTAACTGCGCGCGAACTCAAGCAGGTCCTTGTTGAAGATCTCGGCGTACTTGGGCACCATCGCAAGGCCATGAGGTGCGCCCTCGTAGACCTTGTACTGCGCGCCCTTGACGATCTTGGATGATTTGGCGCCCGCGGAGACGATGGGCACGATCTGGTCGTCGTCGCCGTGCACGATCAGTGTCGGCACATCGACCTTCTTCAGGTCCTCGGTCGTGTCCGTCTCGGAGAATGCCTCGATGCAGTCGTAGGCGCCCTTGATGCCGACGGTCATGCTCCAGAGCCAGAATTCGTCACGCGTTCCCTGGGAGACGGTCGAGCCCTCACGGTTGGCACCGTAGAACGGGGCACTGAGGTCCTTGTAGTACTGCGAGCGGTCCGTGAGCACACCCTGGCGGATCTCGTCGAACACCTCGATCGGCAGGCCCTCGGGGTTGGCTTCCGTCTTGAGCATCAGCGGCGGGATGGCGCCGAGCAGGACCAGTTTGGCGACCCGTGCCGTGCCGTGCCGGCCGATGTAGCGGGTGACTTCGCCGCCGCCGGTGGAGTGCCCGACCAGGATAATGTCGCGCAGGTCTTCGGTTTCGACGACCGCCGCAAGGTCGTCGGCGTACGTGTCGAGGTCGTTGCCGTCCCAGGGCTGACCGGAGCGTCCGCCACCGCGCCGGTCGTGAGCGATGGCGCGGAATCCGTTGTCCGCCATGAGCTTCATCTGGGGGTCCCAGGCGTCGGCGGTGAGTGGCCAGCCGTGGGAGAAGAGCACGGGCTGTCCCGAGCCCCAGTCCTTGTAGAAGATCTGCGTGCCGTCCTCGGCGGTGGCGAAGGGCATGGTTACGCTCCTCTCGATGTCCGCTCGCGGGCCCCTTGCTCACGCCCTCCGGGGATGTGACGGGAAAGCGGCGCCCATGAGGTCAACATAATTGCGAGGCAGCGATTCAGCGCGTCTGGAAACACCGCTTCGGTAAGAGTGGGACGGCCGTTGCCTGACAGGCGAGGACGTGGTCTGTCTCGTACGGTGGTCCTTACATGCCGCGGGCACATCCACGGTCAGGAGAATTCACCGGTACGCCACTCGAGTGAGTCTCCCGGGCACAGTCACCCACCCGCCCTGAACATCACCACTGGTGGCGGACGGCAGCCAGGTGATCACGGGTCGTTACTACTCGTTCTGTGACACGCGGAGGGCAGGACATGGGATCCGACGTTGACGTGCTGGTCGTCGGTGCTGGTCCAGCGGGGTTGCTGCTCGCAGGTGACCTGGCCGAGGCCGGAGTGCGCTGCACCGTCGTGGAACGGCGAGAAGGGGAATCCCAACTGACACGCGCATTCGCCGTTCACGCCCGAACGATGGAGCAACTGGACGCCCGCGGCCTCGCCGACGACCTGCTGCTGACCGGCCTCCGCAACCCGATCTTGCAATTTCTGCGGATCGATCTGTCGCACCTGCCGACCCGTTACCCCCACGTGCTCGTGACGCCCCAGTACAACACCGAGCGACTGCTCCTGTCCCGCGCCCTGACACACGGCGTGAACATCATGCGGGCCCACGAAGTGACCGGCGTCCAGCAAGACCCGAGCGGTGTCGACGTCACCGTGAAGACACCAGCCGGCGCCGAACACATCCTGCGCGCAGACTTCGTCGTCGGCGCAGACGGACGAAACAGCTGCGTGCGCCAGTCCCTCGGCCTGCCATTCCCCGGCCGCTCCGCCGTTCGCTCCATGATGCTCGCAGACGTCCGGATGGCTGATCCGCCAAAGAAGCCGCCCACCGTGGCAGCGACCGGAGACGCCTTCGCCATTGTCGTCCCGTTCGGCGACGGCTGGTTCAGGGTCATGGCCTGGAATCGCCACCACCCCATGCCCGACAACGCATCGGTCGATCTGGAAGAAATCAAAGACGTCGCCCGCCAGGCGCTCGGCAGCGACTTCGGCATGCACGACCCTCGCTGGCTCTCCAGATTCCACAGCGACGAACGCCAGTCACCCCGCTACCGAGTAGGCCGAGTATTCCTCGTTGGCGACGCCGCCCATGTCCATTCGCCGGCCGGCGGCATGGGCCTCAACACCAGTATCCAGGACTCCGCAAACCTGAGCTGGAAACTCGCAGCCGTTCAGCGTGGCCGCGCACCAGACACCCTGCTCGACAGCTATCAGAACGAACGGCACCCGGTGGGACACCGGGTTCTGCGGATGAGCGGGGCACTGCTCCGCGGCGTCCTCACCACACCACGGGCATTGTGCGGCCTCCGTGACTTGTCAGCGCGTACGGTGCTGCAAACCCCACCAGTGGCCCGACGACTGGCCATGGCAATCTCGGGAATCGACATTTCCTACGCCGCCAAGGTCGGCGCGCATCCCCTTGTCGGGAAGCGGGCACCTGACGTCCCCCTCAGCGACGGACGCAGACTCTACGAATCCCTCCGTGAGCGACGGTTCGTCCTTGTCACACCGTCCGACACGGAACGCTTCCCCTCACTGATCACAGAGTGGGCCGGCGAGGTGGAGATCGTATCCCCGAAGGGCGCTACCAAAAAGAGTGTTCTGGTCAGACCAGACGCCTATATCGCATGGGCCATCTCGGACGAGTCACCTGAACATCGCATCGACGCGGCCAGTAAAGCATTGACCGAATGGTGCGGCACACAGGGCTCCAGCTCTGTAGCCCCTTCACCCGACTAAGAGGGCGTTTGGAGGCGCTTCTTGTGGGCGTAGTACGTGGAAGGGGCGATCTTGCAGTCGTGTGCGGTGAGCGTCCTGCAGATCGGCTCGACCCCGCCGAAGCGGTCCCGGTGCTCGTCGATGAACGCTACGAGCGCGTGTGTGGCCGGTCGAGCTCGGCCGCGAAGAAACTCGCCGCGGCCTTCAGGATCTCGTTCGCCCGCTTCAGCTCGGCGTTCTCCTTCTTCAGCGCCTTGAGCTGGGCGGACTCCTCCGTCGTCGTCCCCGGACGCTGCCCCGCGTCGATCTCTTGCTGCTTCACCCAGTTCCGCAGAGTCTCGCGGGAACCGATGCCGAGCTTCTCGGTCACCGCCTGCAAGGCGGCCGTCTCATTCGGGTAATGGTCGCGTACTTCGGCAACCATGCGCACCGCGCGACGGCGCAGCTCAAGCGGGTAACGGGAGGGTCGTGCCATGACTCGATCCTTTCACGGAATCGAGTCTCTACCTGACACGGGGCGGTTCACGAGACACTAGAGCCTCGGCCTCGGAAGCCAGATATAGACGGCGCTGCCGCTCGTCCAAATGCGGCAGCACCACCGTGAACTTCGCATCCAGTACCGCCGGGACTTCATCCGGAATCGCCACAACAGCCCATCTACCGCACAGAGCTCAGGCATTGGCCCGAATCCGGCAGTAGTTAAATTACAGCTCCTGAACCGCTTCCAGTTCGTTTTCCCGGCGAAATACTTGGCCGCCTTGCGCAGGATGTCCCGCTCGGTGGCCAGTTTCCGCTCGCTCGCCTCAAGCTCGGCCACCCGGGCCTCCAGCTGCCGGATCCGCTCGTCCGGGTCGGCGGAGGGTGCCGACGGTCCTGCCCGGGCCAGCGCTGCCCTGCCCTGCCGAGCGGCCGCGGGGGCGACTTCGCGACGTTCCCGGTCCCGCAGCACCCACTCACGCAGGGTCGCCCTGTTCATGCCCAGGTCAGCGGCGATGCTCTTGTAGGTCGTCCCGGGCGTGGACTCAGGGGGAGGCACCCACTTCTGGCCCGGGCCGGTTGACTGAGCGGGACGCCCGTGGCAATCGATGACGTCCCTGCTGCTGTGCACTGGCGCACGCAGTCCTGACTCGCGGGCGCTCAAGCAGCAGGGATCGATCAATCAATAGCGACCGTCCGCTACATATTCGGCGGATGGATCCGCAGCGCATGGATCTGGCGTGCGGCGTGCCGTTCGCCTTTCAGACGAGGTTCTGCGCAGCCTTCTGCCGGGATGCATGTGCGATGGCATCCATGAGCTGGTGGCGGGTGTGGGCGTAGGCGAAGTCGGGAACGATGTTGGTCCCCTCGCGAAGGTCTCGTCCCAGG
The DNA here is from genome assembly GCF_053589015.1 of Streptomyces sp. NPDC003393. Lineage (NCBI taxonomy): Bacteria > Bacillati > Actinomycetota > Actinomycetes > Kitasatosporales > Streptomycetaceae > Streptomyces > Streptomyces sp. NPDC003393. Next base: position 132,359 of record NZ_JBSFRB010000013.1, read on the forward strand.
TGGGTGTAGAGCGCGGCCACATTCCTGGCAGGACCGACGAGCCCGTCGGGGATGCCCGCCGAGTACTCGGCGGGTACCTCGAGCGGCGACACTGTCGCATCGTCGCCGAAGCCGGCCTGGAGGGTGAGGTCGGTCACCTGAATGTTGCCCCAGGGGGCGGTCAGGACGATGTCACCGTCCGTGCCGTTGATCTCCCAGCGGAAGTTGTCGCCGCGCGAGGTACCACCGCGGTAGAAGACCGAGGCTGCGGCGCCGTTTTCGAGAGTGCCGAGCACAGAGATCTGGTCCGGGGCCGTCACCGGGATGACGGCGTTGCCGTCGTCGGTCACGGTCACCTCCGTGCGGCCGCGCACCAGATTGGACGACAGGTGCTGGAACTCCCCGAGGGTGACGTTGAGCGCGTCGATGGCGTGGAGAGCAGCGCCGGAGAGAGGAGTCGCGCCCTGGCTGTCGTCGAACCAGTACGTGTGCGCCTTAGTGGTCCGCCCGTTCCACACCATGCCGGACCCGACCAGGGTGGTGCCGATGACCCGGCCGATTCGGCCGTCCTCGATCAGGCGCCGTGCGTAGCGCAACTCGGGGTGGTAGCGCCCTTGGAGGCCGATGACGGTGCGCACCCCGGCGGCCTCTGCACGTCGGGTCAGCTCGGTGGCCTCGGCAAGGTTCAGGGCCAGCGGCCACTCGGAGTAGACGGTCTTTCCAGCATCGATCGCCGCGGAGACCAGCTCCCGGTGGTGCGGGACCTTTACCGCTACAACGACGACGTCGACTCCCGGGTGGGCCAGAAGCGCGGCGTGGTTGTCGAAGGCCGCCTCGACGCCGAACTCCTGCGCGGCCGCGTCCGCCGACTCGCGCCGCGAGGTGCTGACAGCCCGCAGCTCGAAGTCCCGCAGGGCCTTCAGGGCGGGAATGTGGCTGATGGAGGCCCAGCCACCGGGGCTGCCGCCGATGATTCCGACACCGATGGTGCTCATGTATTCACTCCTGTGTGCGTGGCCCTGCGCGGGCCGAGGGATGGTGGTCGGCGACTACTTCTGTGCGGGGGACGTCGTCCAGTTGGGGACGGTGTCCACGCGGAACCGGGACAGCACGGTGCTGGAGATGTACCAGTGGCCGTTGATGCGCTGATAGGTGTCGTGATACTGACCGTAGCCGTGGAAGCCGTTCTTGTAGCTGGATCCGGGTGGGAAGCTCACGTAGTCCTCCATCGCCCAGGTCGCCGTGGCACGGTTTCCGCGCACCTGGATTTCGGGCAGGAAACCCTGGTGGGCGGTCGGGGCGTCACCCAGGAGCGCTGCGGTCTTCTCGGCGAGCTCCTTGCCGCTGCTGTACTTGGCGCCCACATCGATGGTGGGGTGGGCGGTGAAGAGGGCGGCCAGCTTGGACCACTGCTTGCTGTCGAGGTAGCGGAAGTAGCGCGCCTTGACCTGACGGATGTCCTCGACGTCAGCGAGCCGCTGCACCGTAGCCGCGTCGCCGGCCGCAGTGGTATGCGCCGTGGATGCCGACTGGGAGGCCCAGGCCGTCGCACCCGCGCTTCCTCCGACCAGCAGTGCGGCTACCGCGGCTGCGCCGACCGTACGGGAGCGCCATGCCGAGGGATTGCGGTGTTCGTGCGTGCTCATGCTGGTTTCCTTTCGATGCCGCCTCGGTACGTGGGCGACAGTCACTGAGTTCGGGGCCCTGGAGCGGCCGGCCTGGCACTCAGCCGAGGGAAGCGCCTCGCTATCGGTGTGTCGCGGTCAGGCGCCCTCAGCTCAGTGAACCCTATGTGGAACGGAATGGCAAGAAAAGGCGAGCATATCTGTATCGAGCGTTCTGAGGCGGCGTCGCGACTCGGTCCATGAGGGCGGGACACCTGGCAGACGGAGGCGGCGGTGCGGGACAGCCCGCGGCGGGCTGAGGAGGGTCCGGTCGACGGCCGTGCTCGCTTCCGCAGGCCTGTCGCCGGTGCTCGGACGCCACGCTGACAGTGCCAGACTCTGCGGCGCTTGCCGCGGTGATGACCCAACGCCGCGACCTGGTGCGCGAAACACCCCACGTGTTGCCCGACGAGCTCACAGTCGGATCACCAGCGCGGTACACGACCAGAAATTATTTGTCGATCGTTCTTCATAGAGGTACGGTGGGTGTATGGCACGCACTCGTGAGTTCGACACCGAAGCCGCCGTCACCGCGGCGATGGAGGCGTTCCGGAACACTGGATACGGTGGCACGTCCGTGCGGGATCTGGCCGAGGCCATGGACATCGGCAGTGGTTCGCTGTACGCGGCCTTCGGTAACAAGGAAGGTCTCTACCTGGCGGCACTGGACTTGTACCGGCGGCGCTACGCGCTGCCGTTCATCGAGATGCTGCGCGCCGGTGGTGACGTGCGGGAGACGGTTCGTGCGGCTTTCGAAGCGGTGATAGACGAGATCACCTGTGGCCCCGGTCAGGCGTCCTGCCTGATCGTAGGAGCGGCCATGGAGCGAGCGCACAGCGATGCCCAGGTGGCCGAGAGACTCCGCACGACCACGCAGCTGCTGGAACTCACCCTCTTCGAAGTGATCGCCGAGGCGCAAAGGCGCGGTGAGATCGCGGCCGACCGGAGCGCTGCGGATCTTGCCGGATTTCTCGTCATGACCTTCCAGGGGCTGCGGGTGATGGGTGCCATCAATGCCGATCGCACCGCGTTGACGCGGGCTGCGGAGGTCGCCCTGCACTGCCTCGGCTGAGTTTGCGGCGCCGTGACCGCCCGCCCGGGACCGGCGCTGGGTCTCGCCGGGAGCGGGGTCTTCTTCTATGGATTTACTTTAACGAACGCTCGAGAATGAAAGTACCACCGTCTGATGGGCCCCGAAGAAGGCGCGTTCACCCCGGCCCGGCGCATCCGCCAACGCAGCGCGGCCGACCATTCCGGCCCACGAACGACATCCCAGAGGAATCCATACCATGTCCCAAGACATCCACCAGCCCGATCCCCGGCGCTGGTTGGCCCTGTTCTTCATCGCTGTCGCCCAGTTGATGGTCTTCCTGGATGGGGCGATCATGAACATCGCCCTGCCTTCTGCCCAGCAGGATCTGCACTTCACCGACGGCGGCCGGCAGTGGGTCATCACCGCATACGGCTTGGCCTTCGGAGGTCTGCTCATTCTGGGCGGACGCCTGGGCGACCTCTGGGGGCGCAAGAGGGTGTTCGTGATCGGATTGGTCGGCTTCGCCCTGGCCTCGGGCATCGGCGGTGCGGCACAGAACCTGCCCACGCTCCTCACTGCCCGTGCCCTCCAGGGAGTCTTCGGCGCGCTCCTCGCGCCAGCCGCTCTGGCGCTGATCTCCCTGGCGTTCACCGACGCCAGGGAGCGCGCCAAGGCCTTCGGCGTCTACGGTGCCATCGCCACCGCGGGCGGCGCCCTGGGCCTCCTGCTTGGCGGGATATTCACCGAGTACACCGACTGGCGCTGGGGGTTCTACATCAATCTGCCCATTGCGGCCATCGGCATCATCGGTGTGCTGACCGTGGTGCGCGACCCGGGCGCGCACGCAGAGGGCGGCCGGCTGGACGTACCGGGGGCCATCCTGGCCAGCGGCGGCGCCGTCGCCCTGGTGTTCGGCTTTGCCAAGGCGGAGAGCAACGGCTGGGGTGCGGGTGTGACCGTCGGTATGTTCGTCCTGTCCGCTCTCCTGCTGGCGGCCTTCGTCCTGCTTGAGGCCAAGGTGGCATCGCCGCTGCTGCCGCTGCGCGTACTCACCGAACGGAACCGTGCGGGCGCCTATCTCTCGCTGGCCCTGTCAGTCATGTCCATGTTCGGCATGTTCCTCTTCCTCAGCTACTACTTCCAGTTGGTGAAGGGATACACACCGGTGCAGAGCGGAGCGGCTTTCATCCCGATGGCGGCCGCGCAGGCCATCGGCTCCACACAGATCGGCGCCCGCCTCTCTCACCGGGTCCGGCCCGGCCTCCTGATGGGCGCCGGTTACGCGGTGTCCGGCGCAGGCGTGCTGATGCTCGCCCTGCTCGACGTCGATTCCTCGTTCGGGTACATCGCAGTGGCCGAAATCGTAGTGGGCGCCGGTATCGGCACGGCGTTCCTGCCCGCCTTCAGCCTGGGCGCCCACGGTGTCGAACCCCGCGACGTCGGGGTCGCCTCCGCCATGACCAACACGTCGCAGCAGATGGGCGGTTCCATCGGCACCGCGTTGCTCAACACCATCGCCGCGAGCGCCACGACCGGATACGTCGCCTCCCGTCACGGTGCCGCCTCCCTCTCCGGCCTGTCACTGGTGCACGGCTACTCCGTCGCCTACTGGTGGGCTACCGGATTCCTTGCCGCGGCGGCACTGATCGCGTTCGTCGCCGTCAACGCCGGCAAGTCGAATCACGAGCCGGTCGTCGCGGCCAAGAGCACGGAGACCTCGGAGCTTCAGGCCGCCGAGTAACAGGTGCAGGCTCACCAGGGCCGCCGGTGGGGACGCGACGCGGGCCGCGGGCGGCCTGCCGCGCCGACAGTTGGGCATGAGCGTTTCCATGGCCGTCTGCGCAGGGTACGCCCCTGCCGCGCCGGCGTCCTGGTTCGTTCCGCTTCCGGCCAGCGTCCGTGCGTGGTGTCCATGCCCGGTCAATGCCGGCGGGCACGGTCCACGCATCAGGCCGATGCAGTCGTCAGCGGCTTGGGCAACGGCCGTAGTACGTCGGGTCTGTCGCTACGGCGGTCACGCCGACAGTCACGAAACACACCCGACACCATCTATGTAGGTTACCTTGATGGGTAGATCTCGTCCTCTTTCTCCCTTTTTTGTGACGCAAGGGGATTCACTTGCCGTGATTGACACCGGCTTGACAGGTGTCTCTGGGCTGCCAATAGTGGTGCTCCCCACCACCATGGAGGCACCGTGCACGATCAAGACGAGTACCTGTACTTCCTTAGCCGCGCCTTCGACGGCATGTTCGAGGCACTGGAACGGCTGGGCGACGACCTCGGAAACACCGCACCGCCGCTGCCTGACGCCAACTCCCCTTACGCCATCGCCCACCACTGCGTCGCGGTGGCTGACTATTGGATCGGCCACGTGATCGCGGGGCGTCATGTCCTGCGGGACCGGCCGTCCGAGTTCACGGCGAAGGGGACCGTGCAGCTCCTGCGGGGGGAGGTCGATGCTCTCCTCGCACGCCTGCGGGCAGACCTCTTTGAGACACTGCCGACACAGCCGCCGCGCAACACACCTCCTGCCGACTTCGAGGGGCCGGACCGTCCGCTGACCGTGGCAGGCGTCCAGCTTCACGTACTGGAAGAGCTGGCCCAGCACCACGGGCAAATTCAGATCACCCACGATGTGCTGCGTGCGGGAGTCCTGGCATGACGCCCGAACCGGCTCAGAGCATCCCCGGCTTCGACGACCTCGACCTCGATTGGCTACGTGCTCGCAGAAGCGTGAAGTGGAACCGCCCTGATCAGAACGTCCTGCCGGCGTGGGTGGCGGACATGGACTTCCCCACTCCTCCGCCCGTGGTGGCCGCGCTGCACGACGCCGTCGACAGACACGACCTCGGTTACCCGGACTGGCCGGACGGCAGCCCGCTGCGCCGGGTCTTCGCCAAGCGGATGGCCGAGCGTTACGGCTGGACAGCGTCGGCCGATCGGGTGCGCGAGCAGACCGATCTGATCCAGTGTCTCCAGCTCATCCTTCACCTCGCGACGTCGGACGGGGACGCCGTGGCGATACAGGTTCCCAACTACCCGCCGTTCTTCGCGACATTGCGGACGATGAACCGGCGCGTCGTGCCCATCCCGATGGAAGACACGGACGACGGCTGGCGCATGGACTTCGCCGCCCTGGACGCCGCCGTGAAGCGGTCCGGCTGTAAGGCACTCGTTCTGGTGAACCCGCACAATCCCACCGGCCGGATGCTGACGCACAACGAACTCGGCGAACTCGCGGCCATCGCGCGGCGCCACGACCTGCTCGTGATCAGCGACGAGATCCACGCGGAGCTGACCTACGCCCCGCACCAGCACATCCCCTTCGCAAGCCTGTCCGACGACGCCGCGCAGCGCACAGTCACTCTCACCTCCGCGACCAAGGCCTTCAACCTGGCGGCCATCCGTTGTGCCGTCACGCATTACGGCCCCGACCGCCTTCTCACCCTGCGGGACGCACAGCCGCCCGATCTGTACGGCACCGTTTCACCACTAGGCGTTGTGGCCACTCAGGCCGCGTGGGAACACAGCGACGCCTGGCAGCGTGATCTCCTGACCGTTCTGGACCGCAATCGCCGGCGCGTCCACGAAGTGGTCAGCAGGAGGCTCCCGCTGGTCCGGCACCACCTGCCCGACGCCACCTACCTGGCATGGCTGGACACCCGGCCGCTCGGCCTGGGCGAGCCACCGGTGGAGAAGGTGCTGAGGGACGGCAGGGTCCTGCTGGACGGCGGTGCCCCTTTCGGCCCGGAGGCCCATGGTTTCCTGCGACTGAACTTCGCCACCTCGCAACCGATACTGGAGGAGATCCTGGCGAGAGTCACAGCCGCGCTGAGCAGCCGGGAGGGGTGACGTCGGTGCCGGAGACCACCTGGCACCATGGATCTCGTGAATGACTTCGTCTTTGTCAGCGGGCGGCTGTCCCTCGACCTGGCGGGCACCTTGCTCTGGCGACGAAGCCGGCGCATCGAACTGCTGCGTTGTCCGGACGACCTGCGACGCTGGACCGACCAGGCGGGACTACTCGACGCGCCCGGCCCGATGGACGCACGCGCCCTGTGGCGAGTGCGCCGTCTCAGGGAAGCCGTGTACGCACTCATCCGCAGGTGGCCACCGGCACCGGTTTCGGACGTGGAGGTGCAGGAGGCTCTTGCCGAGGTGAACGAGGCCGCCCGGCTGCCGCTTCCGAGGCACCAACTTGATGCAGACGGGCACCTGACCCGTACCGGGGGTATTGACGAGATACTCGGCGCAGTGGCCCGGGATGCTGTGGATCTGCTGGGTGGTGACGAAGTCGCTCGCGTGAGGGAATGCCTGAACGAGGACTGCACCCGCCTCTTCGTGGACCTCTCGCGGTCCGCCAACCGCCGCTGGTGCGGCATGGCCGAGTGCGGGAACCGGCACAAGGTGGCAACGTACCGCAAGCGGAGGCAGCAGGAGGCGCGCTGACCACTTAGGCTCTCGCCAGGGCGGCTCTGCCTTCGCAGCGCGCTGCTGTCTGCGAGTCACCAGCTCTTACGGTGGGAAAGCCTTCGAGATGAGCGAACGCGCGCGTCACTTACTTCGGCTTGTCAGGGTGAGGCTGGATCGTCGAAGGTCAGGCCGGTGCCGGCTATGAAGCCGTTGAGGGTGTCGGGCCGGTACCGAAGACGGTGACGGCCTGCCCGTCGGGTTCGGTGACCCACCTCGCGGGGACCTGTGGGCTGAAGCCGAGCCGGTCATCGGCTTCGTCACACCCGAGAAGCTGTGCGAGACCTGGAACTTCCTGCCGATCAACATGGCCACCCGAGCGGCGGTCCACACCTCCCCCTTTGGGGGCCGCCCGGATTCGGGCCGGTACGACTTCACCCGGGACGGACTGGAGGACGCCGTCGCTGCCATGCAGCGCCTCGGCGTCGACAGCGACCGCCTGCGCGCCCCTTCCACGAGCATGAACCGTCACACTGCTGCCGGGCCGCTCCCCGCCGACCGGCTGGCCGGGCCTGTCCGACGAAGAACTAAAGACAGTCCCGGTTGTCCCGCGATGCCGATCAGAGCGGACGAATCAGCTGTCCGTGGCAATACGAACGGCGTCCGCAGACGTGAGGGCGGAGTCGTCCAGAGAGGCGAGCAGGCGCAGGCGGTCTTCGGAGTCGCTGCCGGGGCGGGCATGGTAGGTGACGAGGGTGTGTCCTCGGGTACCGGGGATCAGAAGTTTCTCATAGCGCAGTTCCAGGACACCGACCTGTGGGTGTTGCAGTCGGCTGGTGCCGGTGGCCTTGTGCTTGACGTCCTGGCGTGCCCAGAGTCTGCGGAAGCGCTCGCTGCGTACGGAGAGTTCGCCCACGATTTCGACGAGGCGCGGATCGTCGATGTCCGGTCCGGCGACGGACCGGAGGTAGGGCACGATGCGGGCGGTCATCTCATCCCAGTCGGCGTGCAGGGCGCGCAGTTCCGGTTCCAGGAAGGCGGCGAGGATGCTGTTGTGGCCGGGTGCGTTGAAGGAGGAGAGCGCGATCGCCAGGCGGTTGGCGGCGAGCACGTCCATGTACGTGCCGTGGACGTACGCGGGGGTCAGCGGCCAGATGTTGATCAGGCTACGGATGCCCTCGCCGACCTTCTCGGGACGGCGGGGGCGTCGGCGACGGGCGCTGGGGGAGGCGGCGAGCTGAACGAGGTACGCGGTGGCCTCCTCGTCCAGTTGCAGTGCGTTGGCGATGCTGACCAGGACCTGTTCGGAAGGGTGCCGGTCGCGGCCTTGTTCCAGGCGCACGTAGTAGTCGGAGCTGACCCCGGCGAGGAAGGCGACTTCTTCCCGGCGCAGGCCCGCGACACGCCGATTGCCGGTGTCGGGGATGCCCACCGCGGCGGGCTGGACGAGTTTCCTGCGGGCGCGCAGATACGTGGCCAGGGGGCCCAGGTCGCCGGTGGCTGCCATGCGTTCCAGGGTACGCAGCCGCTGCCCCGTCCGGGTGGCCCTGCCAGTCCCAGTCTCAGCCGGTCCTGGGCGGCCCCGCCACAGCTGCCGCACAGTGGCAGAGCACGGCCGAAATCGACAGAACCAGTCGATGAGCGGGTCTCCGCGGATGCGGCGGAGCAGGTGAGGTCGTGCTTCCGTAGCCACCTCCCGACCGAGGAGCACTCGTGTCTGAGCTTTTCCGTGGTCCCTTCGACCGCCACTCGACCGCTTCGCAGGTGATCGACGGTGTCGATCTGTCCGGCAAGCGTGCCGTGATCACCGGCGCCACCTCCGGCATCGGAGTGGAGACCGCCCGTGCGCTGGCGTCCGCCGGCGCCGATGTCACACTCGCGGTCCGGCGGCCCGATGCCGGGGAGGAGATCGCAGCCGACCTGAGGGCCAAAACCGGCAACGACGCCATTGGCGTCGCCCGGCTGGACGTGGCGGACCTGGACTCGGTGAAGGCGTTCTGCGCCGACTGGGCCGGCCCCCTGCACATCTTGGTCAACAATGCCGGGATCATGATGCTGCCCGCGCTGGAGCGGGGCACCGGCGGTCACGAGCAGCAGTTCGCCACCAACTACCTGGGCCACTTCGCCCTGGCCCTGGGCCTGCACAGGGCACTTGTCGAGGCGGACGGTGCGCGCATGGTGACTGTCTCCTCCAGCGGGCACCTGTTCTCCCCCGTCGTCTTCGACGACCTCGACTACCGCTTCCGCCCCTACGACGCGCTCGGCGCCTACGGCCAGTCCAAGACCGCAGAGGTGCTCCTCGCCGTCGAGGCGGACCGGCGCTGGGCGGGTGAGGGCGTCAGGGCGAACGCGCTGCACCCCGGGGCGATCGCGACCAACCTTCAGCGGCACACCGGCGGGCTGAGGACGCCCGAGCCCTACCGCAAGACCATCGAGCAGGGTGCGGCCACCTCCGTCTTCCTCGCGGCCTCCCCGCTGGTCGAGGGCGTCGGCGGCCGCTACTTCGAAGACGTCAACGAAGCCCCGCAGGTGACCGCACGGCCGACGGAACTGGGTGTGCCGGGGGTGGCCGCCTACGCACTCGATGCCGCGAACGCCGAGCGCCTGTGGGACCTCAGCACCACCACCCTGCGCTGACCTGCGCCATGAGACCCAGCAGAGATCGAGAACAGAGGACCATGAGGAACATCAGCAAAGTCGGCTTCATCGGGCTCGGCGACCAGGGCGGGCCCATGGCCGAGGCGATCGGCGAACACGGCTTCGAGCTGCACGTTTGGGCGCGCCGGCCGGCCTCGCTGGCCGCCGTGGCGGCAGTGCCCCACGTCGTACACGACACGGTCGCCGATCTGGCAGCCTCCGTCGAACTCATCGGCCTCTGCCTGCGCGACGACACGGACATCTGGAACCTGCTCGACGACCGGCGTCTCCTGGCGAACACCAGGCCAGGCACGATCATCGTCAACCACGGCACAGGTGACCCCACCGAGGCCGAGCGGATCGGCGCCCACGTCGCCGACTCGGGCGCGGTCTATCTCGACGCACCGGTCAGCGGCGGCAGCCCGGGCGCCCACGCCCGCACGCTCACCACCTTCGCCGGCGGACCTGCAGACACCTTCCGCACCGCACACCCGGTTCTCGAAGCCTTCAGCGACACCGTGCGGCTCATGGGGCCGGTCGGAAGCGGACAGCTCACCAAGCTGTTCAACAACGCACTGACCATCACCAACATGAAGAACGCCGAAGACGTCCTCGCTCTGGCCGCACAGGTCGGCCTCGACCTGCCCGCACTGATCGAGGCCATCGGCGCCAGCAGTGGCAGCAGCGCGGCCCTCCACGCCCTGAGCACCGACATCACCCCCAACCTGGCCGAGCATCTCCACCCACTCATGCGCAAGGACATACAGCACTTCGCGCACGCCGTACGCGAACGCGGCGCACGTCCCGACGAAGTCCTGGCCCGCGGTGAGGCCGGCGCGTCTGGACTGGTCCAAGCCACCCGCCTGCTCGCCTGGTGAGAAGTGCCGGCGGACCGGCGTCACGCGGCCGTCTGCCCGTCGGATGTGGCAGGGGCGTGCGTGAAGCTGCGGCGGGTGTCGTCAGCGGCGCGGCCCCAGCTTGTCCAAGGACGTGCCCGCCGCCCACCGCCGTAGTCGGCGGCCGTCGACGAGGTGGACATCCTGTTGCCGGGAGGCCCAGAGCACCTCGGAGCGGCTGAAGCCGCCGAGGCGGACGACGACCCGGCCGGGCCCGTCGACGCCGGGCCGGTCCGTCTCCCGCACGGACGCGGGCCAGAAAAGCCCTTCGGCGTCGGTCGCGTCGCCGTCAGTCGGAGCGGGTCTGAAGACGACGTCGAGTTCGCGGCCGTGGGGGTCCCTGGCGTACAGCCGCAGACGCCCCTTCCGCAGGCTCAGATCCGCCACCTGCCAGCCGTCGCGCTCCAGTATGCGCGCGGTGGCTTCGGCCAGCCCGCGGTCATCGAGCCGCGCGAGTTCCTCGGCGGTGTAACGGCCACCGCGTCGGCGGAGGAACGTCCGGCGCACGCGCAGGGTCACCATGGTGGCCGCGGCCAGCAGGTTGACGCCGATCACCAGGCCGGTGACCCCGAACGCGCGGTTGAGCCGGTTGAGCAGCAGGACGGGGGCGAGCAGGAGTACGCCGAGGCCGACGAAGGAGGGGAGGACGTCGCGGAGTCCGGGACCGTACCGGCCTTGCGCCCGCAGCTCGGACACGATCCGCTGACGCCGGGACCGGCGCGACTCCGCCCCGGACGGGCGCTGCCTCCGCAGGGGCGGTCGCAGCCGCCGTGAACTGGGCACGGCTCCTGATTGTGCCCGAGCCTCTGCTTCCCGAGGTGGGCGCCCCCGACGAAGGCTCCGGAGCCGAGGTATCTGACTGCGCATCAAACCCGATGCCGTTGGGGCAAAGCGCGCCCCGACCTCCCGCTCCGCGTCGCCGACCGTGGCGGCCCTCTTCACGATGTCAGCGCGTGCGTGCCGGCGCCTGTGCGCCCTCGTCGACGAGAAGTTCGGCGCCGGTCGCGGCCTGGACCTCTTGCACGGTGACGCCTGGAGCGGTTTCCACCAGGCGCAACCCCTCGGAGGTGACGTCGATGACGGCCAGATCGGTGATGACGCGGTCGACGACACGGCGGCCGGTGGCGGGAAGACTCAGCTCCGGTACGACTTTCGGGCTGCCGTCCTTGGCGACGTGCTCCATCACGACCACCAGCCGCCGGGCGCCGTGGACCAGATCCATGGCCCCGCCCATGCCCTTGACCATCTTTCCGGGGATCATCCAGTTGGCCAGGTCGCCGCGGGCGGACACCTGCATGGCCCCGAGCACCGAGACGTCGATGCGGCCGGCGCGGATCATGCCGAAGGAGAACGCCGAGTCGAAGTACGACGTCCCGGGGATGGTGGTCACCGTCTCCTTGCCCGCGTTGATCAGGTCCGGGTGTTCCTCGCCGTCGTACGGATAGGGACCCACGCCCAGAATGCCGTTCTCCGAGTGGAGCACCACGTGCACGCCGTCCGGCAGGTGATTGGGTATCAGGGTGGGCAGGCCGATGCCCAGGTTGACGTACTGACCGTCGCGCAGTTCCCTGGCAGCGCGGGCGGCGAGCTGGTCGCGGTCGAGCGGCATGGTCACTTCTCCTCGGAGGCGGCGGGCGGGACGGCTGCGTCGGTGCCGGCGGGCGCCGGGCGGACCGTGCGGCGCTCGATGCGCTTGGCCGGCGCGCCGTCCACGGCGACCACCCGGTCCACGTACACGCCCGGCAGGTGGACGGCATCAGGCGGGAGTTCGCCGGCCTGCACGATGCGTTCGGCCTCCACGACGGTCACCCGTCCCGCCATCGCGCACAGCGGGTTGAAATTGCGTGCCGCCGCGTGGAAGACGCAGTTGCCGTGCCGGTCGGCGACGGCGGCCCGCACCAGGGCGAAGTCCGCGACGATGGCCTCCTCCAGCAGATAGCGGCGCCCCTGGAACTCCCGTGTCTCCTTGGGCGGGGAGGCCACCGCGACACCGCCGTCGGGGGTGTGGCGCCAGGGCAGGCCGCCGTCCTCGACCTGCGTGCCCACCCCTGCCGGGGTGTAGAACGCGGGGATGCCGGTGCCTCCGGCCCGCAGCCGCTCGGCGAGGGTGCCCTGCGGTGTCAGCTCCACCTCCAGTTCGCCGGACAGGTACTGGCGGGCGAACTCCTTGTTCTCACCGACGTAGGAAGAGGTCATCCGGGCGATCCGGCCGGCCCGCAGCAGCAGCCCCAGCCCCCAGTCGTCCACCCCGCAGTTGTTCGACACGACCCGCAGGCCGGACGCGCTCGTCTCGGCCAGCGCGGCGATCAGCGTCGACGGGATGCCGCACAGGCCGAACCCGCCGACCGCGAGTACCGCACCGTCAGGGATGTCCGCCACTGCCTGCGCGGCCGCGGCCATCACTTTGTCCATGCCGTTTCCTTCCCCACCGGGGTCTGTTCCGTTCGTCGGTCCGGCCTGCCCCGTCGTAGGGGGCAGGACCGGGTGTTTTCACCTTTGCCTGCACCGGCGGTCACAGACCATGTGTGCCCATGACATGACTGGGCCTCGAAGAGCGGTGACCGGCAACATGCCGCCCGTCGTACGGCGCTCCTAGGGTTCCGGCAACCACGCACCGCACTCCCGTCGTCGCGTACGAGGCCGCCGTCCGGCCCAAGGCCTGCGGAACCCGGCGACGGGCGGGCGACACACCGTCAGGAGCCGATCGTCATGCGTTCCCGCCTCACGGACACCTTCAGAAGCAGATCTCTTCGCGCACTCACCCTGTTCGCCCTCGGCGCCCTGGTCGCGGGCTGTTCCTCGGCCGGCACCGCTGGCACCGCGTCCGGCAGTTCGGGCGACAGGGCCGCGCCCGTGAAGGTCGGACTGGTCTACTCCCGCAGCGGACTGCTCGCCGCCTACGGCAAGCAGTACGAGGAAGGCTTCAAGGCAGGCCTCGCCTACGCCACACACGGGACGAACAAGGCCGGCGGCCACCCGATCGAGATCACCGAACAGGACGACGCGGGCGACCCGGCGAAGGCCGTCGCAGCGGCCAAGACACTCGTGGGCAAGGGGTACAAGATCCTCGCCGGCACCACCGACTCCGGCGTGGCGCTGCAGATGGCGCCGCTGGCCGCGCAGAACAAGGTGCTGTACATCAGCGGCCCGGCGGCCACCGACGCGGTCACCGGCATCAATGCCTACACCTTCCGCTCAGGCCGGCAGTCCTACCAGGACATCCTCACCGCCGGCACCCTGCTCGGCGACGCCAAGGGCAAGAAGGTCACCGTCCTCGCCCAGAACTCCGCGTTCGGACAGGCCAACGTGGCCGCCGTGAAGGCCGTTCTGGGCAAGAAGGGCGCGCACGTCGGCTCCGTACTCGCCCCGCCCAGCGCCACGGATCTCACGCCCTTCGCCCGACAGGTCAGGGCCGGCAAGCCCGACCTGGTGTTCGTCGCCTGGGCGGGCGCCACCGCCCCCGCCCTGTGGACCGCGCTGAACCAGCAGGGCGTGCTGGACGCGAGCAAGGTCGTCACCGGACTGGCGGGCACCGCCTCGTACCCGATCTTCGGTGCGGCCGGCTCCAAGGTCTCCTTCCTCGCGCACTACTTCCCGGGCGCCGGAAGCGGCAACCCCGTGGAGAAGGCCATGCTCGACGGCATCACCAAGGCCGGCGGCACCCCCGACCTGTTCAGCCCCGACGGTTTCACCGCCGCCCAGATGATCGTGCGAGCGATCGAGAACGGCAGCGCGACCGACACCACCGCCATGGTCGAGGCACTCGAGGGCTGGAGCTTCGACGGGCCCAAGGGCAAGGAGCAGATCCGCGCGTCCGACCACGCCCTGATGCAGCCGATGTTCACGGCCCGGCTGACGGGCAGCGCCTCCGCCGCCCGTCCCGAGCTGATCGACAGCATCTCGATGACCGAGGTCGCACCACCGGCCGCGAAGACGGCGGGCTGAGCGGATGTCCTCCTCGAACACGACGTCGCCGGGCGCCGCGGGAGCCCCGGGCGCCGGGGAGGCCCGTACCTCTCCGGCGCCGGTGCTCCGGCTGCGTGACATCGGCTGGACGGTCGGCGGCGCGACCATCGTCGACTCCGTCTCCTTCGACGTCCGCGAAGGCGAGTTCCTGGCTTTCATCGGCCCCAACGGCGCGGGCAAGACCTCCCTGTTCAATCTGGTGAGCGGGCTCAGTCCCGTCTCCCGGGGCACGATCGAACTGGACGGCCGCGACATCACCGCGGACGCCGCCTACGCCCGGGCCCGGCGCGGCCTCGGGCGCACCTTCCAGACCTCCAGCCTGTGGCCGGGCATGACGGTCGCCGACCACGTGGGGCTGGCCGCCCAGGCCGCCGACGGCACGTCGTACCGCATCTGGCGCCGCGCCGAGGCCTACCCGGAGCAGGTCGAACGGGTGCTGGAACGCACCCAGCTCACGCATCGCGCCGACACCTCCGCCGAAGCCCTCTCGCACGGCGAGAAACGCAAGCTCGAACTCGCGGTCCTGCTCGTCGGCGAGCCCCGGCTGATGCTGCTGGACGAGCCGATGGCGGGCGTGAGCGCCGAAGAGGTGCCCGCGCTGACCGAACTCATCCGGTCGCTGCACAAGGAGGAGGGCCGCACCGTGCTCATGGTCGAGCACCACATGGACGTGCTGCTGGGCCTGGCCGACCGGCTGGCCGTGATGCATCACGGCACACTGCTGGCGCTGGACGCCCCGCAGGCCGTGATGGCCGACCCCACCGTGCAGCAGGCCTACCTCGGGGAGGAGCTGTGACCCCCGCCCCGGCGCCATTGCTGACCGTGCGCGACCTGCGGGTCGTGATCGGGGGCAGGCACATCCTGCACGGTGTCGACCTCGAGGTGGCCGCCTCCGGCACCACCGCGCTGCTGGGCCGCAACGGAGCCGGCAAGACGACCACCGTGCGCGGCATCCTCGGACTGGTCCCGCGCACCGGCAGCGTCCGCCTGGCGGGCGAGGAGACCGTGCACCTGCCCACCCATGCCCTGGTGCGCAGGGGCATCGGGTACGCCCCCGAGGACCGCGGTGTCTTCACCGCCCTCAGTGTGGCCGAGAACCTGCGCCTGGCCGAGCGGCCCGGTGCCGGTGAACCGGCCTACGACCTGGTGTACGAGCTGTTCCCGGAGCTGAGACGACGCGCTCGGCAGGCCGCCGGCACCCTGTCCGGCGGGCAACAGCAGATGGTCGCCATCGCACGGACCCTGCTCAACGGCAACCGGCTGATCATCGCCGATGAACCCACCAAGGGCCTGGCGCCCAAAGTGGTCACCGAGGTCGCCCAGGTGCTGGAGCACGCCGCCGAGGCGGTACCGGTCCTGCTGGTGGAGCAGAACCTCGCTCTGGTGCGCCGCCTCGCCCGCCACTGCGTCGTCCTCGCCGACGGCCGCACCGCCCACCGGGGCCCGGCCGCCGACCTGCTCGCCGACACCGAGGCGACCCGCAGGCTGCTCGGCGTCGGCAGCGCCGGCCACGCCGGCGCCACGGACACGCCCGCTCGTCCGTCCGTCCACACCGCGGCCCGACCCGCCGCCCGATCCCCGGAGGCAGACGCCTGATGTCCACCGTCGTACTGCTCACCTTCACCGGGCTCGGCCTGGGCGCCCTGTACTTCCTGGTCGCCTCCGGACTGTCCCTGATCTTCGGGCTGATGGACGTACTCAACTTCGCCCACGGCGCTCTGCTGTCCGTGGGCGCCTACGGCACCTGGTGGGCCGCCTCCGGCCACCTGCCCGGCGCCGGACCCGGTGGCGCCGGGTTCGCCCTCGCCGTCGCCTTCGGCACCGCGGTGGGGACCGTCGCCGCCGTGCTGCTCGAACTCGCCGTGATCCGACCGCTCTACACCCGCCCGCGCGAGCAGATCCTCGCCACGGTGGGCGTGGGCCTGGCCGTCCCGGCCCTGCTGTCCGCGATCTGGGGCGCCGACGCGCGGCCCTTCCCCGGGCCGAAGACACTGTCCGGGACCTTCGGCCTGCTGGGCGCCGAAGTGCCCGTCAACCGCGTCGTGCTGACCGGCGCGGCCGTGGTGGTGCTGACCGCGCTCAAGTTGTTCCTCGGCCGCACCCGGCACGGACTGGTCGTCCGCGCGGGCGTGGAGGACCGGGCCATGGTCACGGCCCTCGGCATCGACGTCCGCAAGGCCTTCACCCTGGTCTTCGCCATCGGCGGCGCGGCAGCGGCGCTGGGCGGTGCACTCGGCGGTCTCTACTTCGGCTCCGTCGATCCCGAACAGGGCACCTCGCTGCTCATCTTCGCCTTCGTGGTCGTCGTGACGGGCGGCATGGGCTCGCTCACCGGTGCCGCCGTGGCCTCGGTCGCGGTGGGCCTCGTCCAGCAGTTCGCCAACTACTACACCACCGCAGGGCTCGGCGACCTCGCCGTCGTCGTCCTGCTCGCCGTCCTGCTGCTCGTCCGGCCGCGGGGGCTCACCGGGAGGCTCGCATGACCACCGCCACCCAGCCGCGCGGCAGGGCCCGCACGGCGGACCACCCCGCCACCACCCGCTCCCGACGGCTGCGGCGCGCCGCCCGCTGGTGGCCCGCCCCGCTGCTGGTGGCGGTCTTCACCGTGCCCTACAGCGCGCTGCCGCTCCCGGGCCTCCTCGACGGCCCCATCGGCAGTCCCGGAAATCTGCAACTGCTCGCACTGTGCCTGGTGTTCGGGGCGCTGGCCACCGGCTACGACTTGCTGCTCGGCCGCACCGGACTGCTGTCCTTCGGGCACGCGCTCTACTTCGCCGCGGGCACCTACGTCACCAACACCGTCATGCTGGAGGCGGGCCTGTCCTTCGCCGTGTCCGCGCTGCTCGGTCTGCTCGCGGGCGTGGCCCTGTCCGCCGTGCTGGGCGCGGTCAGCCTTCGGGTCAGCGGCATCGGGTTCTCCATGGTGACCCTGGCCTTCGCGCAGGTCGGGTCCATCCTCGTGCAGCGCGACCCCGGAGGTGTCACCGGCGGCGAGGAGGGAAGGGCGGCTCCGGCGGAGCGGCTGCCCGCCTCACTGGTCGGCATCGAGCACACCGCCAACCTGTACTGGATCGCCCTGGCCTATCTCGTCCTGGTGCTGGTCGTCGTGCAGTGGACGGTCCGCTCGCCCATCGGCCGGGTCTGGGAGGGCATCAAGGAGAACGAACGCCGCGTGGAAGTGCTGGGCCTGCGCCCGTACGGCTTCAAACTGGCCGCCTTCGTCCTGGCGGGCACCCTGGCCGCGCTCGGTGGCATCGTGTACCTGCTGCTGACCGGTGGCGCCACCCCGCAGGCCACCACCTCCGACTTCACGCTGTCGCTCCTGGTGATGGTGGTGCTGGGCGGCTCGGGCACCCGGTGGGGTCCTCTGGTCGGCGGCATCCTCTACACCTGGGCCGACCATCGGCTCGGCGACCTGGCCGGCTCGGGAGCGGTCGCCGGGCTGCCCTCCGTGCTCCGTGTGCCGCTCTCGCAGCCGCTGTTCCTGCTCGGCGCACTGTTCGTCGCGGTGATCTACCTGCTGCCCGGTGGCGTGGTGCGGCTGCCGGCCCGGCTGAGTGCCGCCCGTACGTCCCGTGTCACCGCCGACCGCGACGAGGTCCTTCAGCCGTGACCCGTACTCCGCGGAGGGAGATGACGGCGGTCCTGCGGAGGGCGGTGACCCCGGCGTACGAGGAGTTCTGTGTGCCGGTCGGCCGGCCGGCCGGCGTGGCGGGAAGCGGAGGGCGGTGCGCCGTCGCGGTGACCACGCCGGTTCCCGTCGGGCACCATCCGTCGAGCGCCGCAACGGCGCGATGCCCTAGCGTGGCCGGTGGTCGGCGTGGGTGGGGCGTTGCGCGCGTGCGGGCCGGGCATCACGCGCCGGCGCCCGACAGCAGGTGCAGACGGAGGGCGAGTTGGAGTTCCAGGGCCTGCTCGGGGGTGTTCCAGCCGGGGCCGAGCAACGCCTGGATGCGGTCGAGCCGCTGCACGACGGTGTTCACATGGACGTGCAGTTCCTCCTTCGCCCGGGTCAGGCTCCCTCCGCAGCCGAAGTAGGCGCGCAGGGTGCGGACCAGTTGGGTGCCGCGCTGGGCGTCGTACTCCAGCAGTGGGCCCAGGACGGAGGTGACGAAACCGCCCACATCGTGGTTGTCGCCCAACAGCACGCCCAGAAAGCCGAGTTCGGCAGCGCTCGCGCCTTGCCCGTGGCGGCCGAGGATGTGCAGGGCCCGCAGACAGCGCAGGCCCTCGGTGTGCGCGTCGGCGATGTCCCGCGGCCCGGCCGCCGGTCCGGCGCCGGCCACCGTGACCGGTACGCCGGTCAGCCGGCCGAGTTGCCCGGCGGCGACGCCGGCCGCCTCGCCCGGACCGGTGCCGTCGCACGGGAGCAGCAGCACGACGGAGCCGTCGTGTTCCGCACTGACACCGCCGCAGCCGAACAGGTACTGCACGGCCGCGTCGGCGAGCCGCTGCCGGGCCGCGTCGTCGGTGTGCGCGAGGAGCAGCATGTGAGGCCGGTCGAGGTCGATGCCGAGGCGCCGGCCGCGGGCCACCAGACCGGCGGGGTCGCGGTCGGGAGCGGTGAGCAGATCGGTGATCAGGTCACCGCGGACCCGGTTCTCGGTCTCCGCGACCGAACGCCTCAGCAGGAGCAGCAGGGACGTGACGACGCCGCTCCGCTCGAACAGGCGCCGGTCGGGGCCGTCCAGATCGGGCCGCCCGTACAGGACCAGACAGCCCAGCAGTTCCTGCCCGGCCAGCACCGCGCAGACCCAGCGCCCGTCACGGAAGACCGCGTGGGCTGCCGCGTGCGAGTCCTTCGCCGCCGAGACCAGCGCTGCCGCCTCCTCGGCGCTGCCGGTGTCCTCGGGGTCCGCGGCGAACGCGCCGTCGTGCCCGCCGATCGCGGTGAGCGGCCGTCCGGAGCTGTCATGGACCGCGACCTGCCCCTTCAGCAGACCGGCCACGGCGGTGGCCACGTCGGCGACGTCACCGCCGCGCAGCACCAGATCGGTGAGCCGGTCATGTGACTCCTCGGCGCGCTGCATGGCGGCGGAATGCTCCCGGATCACGGCGTTGGCCTCGGCCAGTTCGGCCAGCGCGATCCGTGCGTCGGCCATGGCCTTGGCGGTGTCGATGGCGATGGCGGCGTGGTCGGCCAGCGAACACAGCAGAGCGACCTCGTCCGGGGCGAAGGTGCGTGGCGTACGGTCCGCGGCGAACAGCGCTCCGATGACCTGGCCGCCGCTTCCGGAGCCCAGCAGCAGCGGCACGCCGAGAATCGCGACCAGGCCCTCGTCGAGGACTCCGGCGTCGATGCTGCCGGTGTGCAGGAAGCGGTCGTCGGTGCGGTAGTCCGGGGAGGCGTAGGGGCGCGCGGTCTGTGCGACCAGGCCGCCCAGACCCTCGCCCAGCTGGAGGCGCAGGTTCTGGAACAGGTCCGACACCGAGCCGTCGGTCACTCGCATGTAGGTGTCTCCCGCTTCCTCGTCGGGCAGCGTGAGGTAGGCCGTGTCGGTGCCCAGCAGCATCCTGGCCCGCCGGACGATGGAGCGCAGCACGGCGTCGAGGTCGCGCAGGGCCGCCAGGTCGCCCGCGGTGTCGAAGAGCGCGGTCAGCTCCGCCTCCCGGCGCCGGTGCTGCCGCAGTGTGCTCTGCACCCGCAGTGCCGCTTCGGTGGCCTGTTCGATCTCCGCGAGATCCTGGACGGTGGCGCCGGCGCGGCGCGCGTCGGCGGCGACGGCGCCGAGGTCCTCGGAGGGGGCGCCGGCGGCGAGGAGTTCCAGCAGCCGGCGCAGATGAGGGGTGGCGGAGGGGTGCTTGTGCGACATGGGCGGGCAACCGTTGCGTCGTCGGTGGGCGGGGGAGTCCGAAGTGGGTGAACGGCCGAGGAGAGTCGGGGTCCTCCCGAGGGGGCAGGACTCCGACCCTCCTCGGCCGGTGAGCGGCGCGGCGCCGTCAGGCGGACGCGGCCGTCCGCCGGTCCGCGGCCGTGCGTGCGGCGGAGTCGTCCGGCTCGATCGTGGCCAGGTCCCGGCCGCGGGTCTCGCGGGCGGCGACGACAGCGATCACGGTGATCAGCGCCGCGATGCCGACGTACACCGAGATCGGGGCGGAGTTGCCGTACGAGCCGAGCAGCGCGGTGGCGATCAGCGGGGCCGGGGCGCCGGCCGCCACGGAGGAGAGCTGTGCGCCGATGGAGGCACCGGTGTAGCGCATCCGGGTGGCGAACAGTTCCGAGAAGAACGCTGCCTGGGGCGCGTACATGGCGCTGTGGAAGATCAGTCCGACGGTGACGGCCAGGACGAGGGCGGGGAAGGACTTGGTGTCCAGCAGGCCGAAGAAGGCCCACGACCACAGGCCGACGCCGACCGCTCCCACCAGGTACACCGGCTTGCGCCCCACCCGGTCGGAGAGTGCGCCGAACAGCGGGATCAGACAGAACTGCACGGCCGAGCCGATCAGCACCGCGTTCAGCGCCGTCTGCTTGGCGAGCCCCAGATGCTCGACGCAGTAGGTGAGGACGAAGGCGGTGATCACGTAGTAGGAGATGTTCTCGGCCATGCGCGCGCCCATCGCGACCAGGATGTCCCGCCAGTGGTGGCGCACGACCTCGACGAACGGCGGCTGTTCGGCCCGCTGTTCCGCCTTGCGCCGCTCGGCCTTGGCCAGCGCCTCCTTGAACAACGGGGACTCGTCGACGGACAGCCGGATCCACAGACCGATCATGACCAGCACCGCGGAGAGCAGGAACGGCACCCGCCAGCCCCAGGAGTCGAACGCGTCGTCGCTGAGCAGGGTCGTCATCAGGGAGAGCACCCCGACGGCGATCAGGTTGCCGGCCGGCGCGCCGCCCTGCGGCCAGGACGCCCAGAAGCCGCGCCGCTTCGCATCGCCGTGTTCGGACACCAGCAGTACCGCGCCGCCCCACTCGCCGCCGAGGGCGAAGCCCTGGATCAGGCGCAGGGTGGTCAGCAGCAGCGGAGCCGCGACGCCGATCGTGTCGTAGCCGGGGACACAGCCGATCAGGGCGGTCGACAGGCCCATCATCAGCAGGCTGATCACCAGGAGCTTCTTGCGGCCGAGACGGTCGCCGTAGTGGCCGAAGACCACGGCGCCGATCGGGCGGGCGGCGAAGCCGATCGCGTAGGTGAGGAAGGACAGCAGGGTGCCGGTGAGCGGGTCCGACTCGGGGAAGAACACGCGGCCGAAGACCAGGGCGGCGGCCGAACCGTAGAGGAAGTAGTCGTACCACTCGATGGTGGTGCCGATGAGACTGGCCGCGACTATCTTGCGCAGGCCGGCCGGTCTTCCGGAGGCGCCTGTGTCGTTCACGGCGTTGTGAGCGCTGGGCATGGTTGTCACCGTTTCGGATCGAGAGGGGAGCGGAACCACCGCACCGGCCGACACCGGGGGACGTAGGGGAGGGGCCGGGGGAGGTCGTTGGTGGGGTGCGCCGGCGGTGCCGGCAGCGGGTGGGACGAGGAGTGGGTGACTGCCGTCAGTGGGCCGTCCAGCCGCCGTCGAGCGGGATGGAACTGCCGGTGATGTAACCGGTGTGACCGGAGCACAGCCACAGGGCCGCCTCGGCGACCTCGGCCGGCTCGATCAGGCGCTTGATCGCGGTGCGTTCCAGGAAGACCTGGGCCATCACGTCGGTCGCCGGGATGCCGTGCGCGAGCGCCTGGTCGGCGATCTGCTCCTCCACCAGCGGTGTGCGGACATAGCCGGGACTGATGCAGTTGCTGGTCACGCCGTACGCGGCGCCCTCCAGGGCCACCACCTTGCTCAGGCCCTCCAGAGCGTGCTTCGCCGCGACGTACGCCGACTTGTAGGCGCTGGCCCGCAGACCGTGCACCGAGGAGATGTTGACGACGCGGCCCCATGACTGCGCGTACATGTGAGGCAGGGTGCGCCGCAGGATCCGGAACGGCGCCTCGACCATCACACGCTGGATCAGCGTGAAGCGCTCCGGAGGGAACTCGTGCACGGGCGCGACGTGCTGCAGACCCGCGTTGTTGACCACGATGTCGGCGTCGTCCGGCAACGCCTCCACGGCGCCGGCCTCGGCGAGGTCGGCCACGACGGCGATCCCGCCGATGGCCTCGGCCACCTCCTTCGCGGGCTCGGCCGCCCGGTCCACCACGTAGACCTGGGCGCCGGCCGCGGCGAGGCCCTCTGCGCAGGCCCGGCCGATCCCGCTGGCCGCACCGGTGACCAGGGCTTTGCGCCCGGTGAGGAATCGGGTCGAGGCCAGACCGGGCGCGGTGGTGCCACCGGGCTCGGGATGCTGGAGCGAGCCCTCGGCGGAGCTCTTGGTGCTGTCCATGGCCGAACACGGTAGGTAGGAACCATGACGTGAGACACATGGGCCGCCAACACATTTCGGCAACATCAAATGGGTTGCATCACCATGTCCGGGCGGTCGACGGCTGCTCCCGGTGACCCAGCGCACCCGAAACACCCGATTCGCGGAAGTCGACCACCCGGCCCGGCCCGTCGCATGGCACAGCGTCACCGTCGACACCATGGGCGTGCGAGCCACGCCGGCCGCCGCGTTCCTGGATGCCCTTCACATGTCCCGGTCCAGCCGGCCGGTCGTACGGTCCGCTTCCAGCAAGCCGGCAGGACAACGCGCCGGGCGCGGGCCCCGTGCCGCGCCCGGCCGGAGGGACGGGCACGGGGCGGCCCGGAGACGCTGCACCGCCGGGCGACGCGCCACGCCCGCCCTCGTTCTCTCCCCACACTCACAGGAGCCGCACGCATGCTGAAATCCATCTGGCGCGGATTCTTCCGGCGCACCGCTCTGGCCGCGGCACTGGGCGCCTTCGCCGCGGGTCTGACGGCAGTCGTCCCTCTCGCCCCGGCCGCCGCGGCCGCCGGCACCCTCCAGCAGGTCACCGACTTCGGCTCGAACCCCGGCAATCTGACGATGTACGAGTACGCGCCGGCCGATCTTCCGGCGAACGCGCCGCTGGTCGTGGCCCTGCACGGCTGCACCCAGTCGGCGAGCGACTACCACGCGCACTCCGGCTGGCAGAAGTTCGCCGATCAGTGGGGCTTCGCAGTCGTCTACCCGCAGACCGGTTCGGCCAACAACGTCCTTTCCTGCTTCAGCTGGTTCGACTCGACCAAGGACACCCGGGGCAAGGGCGAGGCGGCCTCGATCATCCAGATGATCGACACCGCCGTGGCGCAGTACGGCTCGGACCGCGGCCGGATCTTCGTCACCGGCCTGTCCGCCGGCGGCGGCATGACCGCCGACCTGCTCGCCGACTACCCGGACGTCTTCGCAGGCGGTGCCGTCGACTCCGGTCTTCCCGCGCAGTGCGCCCCCACGCAGATCGCCGCGTCCGGCTGCCAGTACGGCAGCCAGAACCTCACCCCGAAGCAGTGGGGCGACAAGGTCCGCAACTCCTACCCCGGCTACACCGGTCCCTGGCCGCGGGTCGCGATCTGGCAGGGCACCTCCGACACCACCGTCGCTCCCGTCAACGGCACCGAGCTGCGCGACCAGTGGACCGACGTCTGGGGCACCGGGCAGACGGCCTCCAGCACCCGCAACCTGACCGGCGGGACCACGGAGAGCATCTACAACGACAGCACCGGCGCGCCCGCCGTCGCCCTGTTCTCGGTCTCCGGCATGGCCCACGGCCTCGCGGTGAACCCCGGCTCGGGCGCCGACCAGTGCGGCAGCACCGGGACCTACTACCTGAACTACATCTGCTCCAGCTACCACACCGCCAAGTTCTGGGGCCTGGACGGCAGCGGCGGCCAGGGCGGAACGGGTTCCCTGCCCGCCCCGTCCGGACTTGCGGTGACCGGCACCACCGACACCGGCGCGTCGCTGACCTGGAACCCCGTCAGCGGTGCCGCCTCGTACAACGTCTACCGCAACGGGACGAAGGTCGGCTCCGCGACGGGCACGATGTACACCGACGGCGGCCTGTCCGCCGCGACGTCCTACAGCTACACCGTCGCCGCGGTCGACTCCTCCGGCGCCGTCGGCGCGTCGTCCGCACCGGTCACGGCGACGACGACCGGCTCCGCGCCCAAGTGCTACACCGACAACAACTACAACCAGGTGCGCGCCGGACGCGCCCACCAGAGCCTCGGCTACACCTTCGCCAACGGCTCGAACCAGAACATGGGCCTGTACAACGTCGCCGTCGTCCACACGTTGAAGGAGACCTCCCCGGGATACTTCGTCATCGCCGACACCGGCTGCTGAACCGGTGGGGGACCGTGCCTGCGCCGGGAGCGACGAGCCCGGCGCAGGCAACGCCACCAAGTCCTCGGCGACCACCACATCGCTGGGCGACGGGCGTGGCCGACGCCGGTTGGCGCGGACGGCGCGCTCCTGGCGAGAACGGAAACGCCGCGAGCGGCGGACGATCCGTCACGGAGTACGGAGTACGGAGTACGGGGCCCGAGCCCGGAACGCGGCTCTGCGGCACCGCTCCTGACCACGGGTCCAAGCGGCGCGCGATCGGCGCGTGTCGGTGAACGGCCGGCGAACGTCTGCCACCGATCAGGCAGAACTCCTTGTACGACGTGGTCTACGCGCGTATCTTGACGCCGACTTGAACCGTCGCACCCCCCCATATCTCCGCCGCGCCTCTGACACAACTGCTCCCGCGAGAAAGAGTCTCACGTGACACGCATACCCCCGGCCCTGCGCGGCCGAGGTGCCAAGGCCCTCCTCGTCGCGCTGCCCGTCGGCCTCACCGGGTCGCTCGTCGCGCTTCCCTTCACCGCGCAGGCCGAGCCCTCCGCGGACGCCGTCATCTCCGAGGTGTACGGCGGAGGCGGCAACTCCGGTGCCTCGTACACGAACGACTTCGTCGAACTGGGCAATGGCGCCACCGCCCCCTTCGACCTCGAGGGCTGGTCCGTGCAGTACCTGTCCGGATCGCCCACCGCGAACAGCAAGTGGCAGGTCACGCCGCTCACCGGCGCCATCCCCGCGGGCGGTACCTACCTGGTCCAGGAGGCCAAGGGATCCGGCGGCGACACGGCGCTGCCGACGCCCGACGCCTCCGGCACGATCTCCATGTCGGCGGCCAACGGCACCGTGGCACTGGTCCACTCGACGACTCCGCTGACCTGCCTGACCGCCGCCGACTGCGTGGCGGACGGCACCGTCAAGGACCTGGTCGGCTTCGGTACCGCCGTGGTCCGTGAGGGATCCCCCGCCACGGGAGCCGGCAACACCACCTCCGTCTCGCGCGACACGAAGCTCACCGACACCGACGACAACGCGGCCGACCTCACGGGCGCCGCACCGAGCCCCCACAACACCGAGGGCGGCGGCTCCGGCGACCCGTCACCCTCGCCCACCCCCACGTCCACCTCGACCCCCGGTAGTCTGCGCATCCACGACATCCAGGGCACCGGCCGGATCTCCCCGCAGAACGGCAAGGCCGTCACCAATGTGCCCGGTGTGGTGACGGGTGTGCGCAGCACCGGCTCGAAGGGCTACTGGATCCAGGACCCCGAAGCGGACGGCGACCCGGCCACCAGCGAGGGCCTGTTCGTCTTCACGGGCTCCGCCACGCCTCTGGTCAAGGTCGGGGACTCCGTGCTCGTCTCGGGCAAGGTGAGCGAGTACTACCCCGGTGGCAAGAGCGGTGGCGCGCAGTCCGTCACCGAACTGACCGGCCCCACGGCCGCCGTGCTCTCGACGGGCAACGCGGTGCCTGCCGCCGAGGTGATCGACTCCTCGACGCTGCCGGACGCCTACGCCCCGCAGGCACAGGGCGGAAGCATCGAGTCCCTGGAACTGCGGCCAGACGCCTACGCGCTGGACTGGCTGGAGGCCCACGAGGGCATGCTCGTGCAGATCGGCGACTCCCGCGTGGTCGGTGCCACCAACGCCTACAACGAGACGTGGATCACCACCAAGCCCGCCCAGAACCCGACTCCGCGCGGCGGCACCGTCGTCACCGGCTACGACGATCCCAACTCCGGGCGGCTGCTGGT
This sequence comes from Streptomyces sp. NPDC003393, assembly GCF_053589015.1. NCBI lineage: Bacteria > Bacillati > Actinomycetota > Actinomycetes > Kitasatosporales > Streptomycetaceae > Streptomyces > Streptomyces sp. NPDC003393. Next base: position 158,908 of record NZ_JBSFRB010000013.1, read on the forward strand.
GACCTCGCTGACCGGCGACCAGCTCAAGGCCGACGTGGGCGACACCCTCGCCGGCACCACCAGGGGCCCCGTCGACTACTCCAACTACGGCGGCTACAACATCCAGGCGACCGCGCTCGGCACGATCGAGCCGGGCGGACTCACGCCGCAGGTGGCGAGCAAGGGCAAGTCCAACGAACTGTCCGTGGCCACCTACAACGTCGAGAACCTCGACCCGACCGACCCGCAGAGCAAGTTCGACCGGCTGGCCGAGGGCGTCGTCACCAACCTGGCGACCCCGGACATCGTCAGCCTGGAGGAGATCCAGGACGACAACGGCCCCAAGGACGACGGCACGGTCACGTCCGGCGCGACCGTCTCCCGGTTCATCGACGCCATCAAGGCAGCCGGCGGCCCGACGTACGACTGGCGCGCCATCGACCCGGTCAACGACTCCGACGGCGGCGAGCCCGGCGGCAACATCCGCAACGTCTTCCTCTTCAACCCGCAGCGGGTCACCTTCGTGGACCGGCCGGGCGGTGACTCCACCACGGCCGTCGAAGCCGTCCGTGACGGCAAGAAGGGCGTACGGCTCTCGGTCTCCCCGGGGCGGATCGACCCGACGTCGGACGCCTGGACGAGCAGCCGCAAGCCGCTGGTCGGCGAGTTCCGTTTCCGCGGCAAGCAGGTCTTCGTCGTCGGGAACCACTTCAACTCCAAGGGTGGCGACCAGCCGGTGCACGGCGCCTTCCAGCCGCCGACGCTCGGCTCCGAGACCCAGCGCACGGCCCAGGCGAAGGAGGTCAACACCTTCGTGTCGAGCCTGCTCGCCAAGGACCGGAAGGCCAAGGTCGTCGTCCTCGGTGACCTGAACGACTACCAGTTCTCCAAGCCGCTGGCCGAGCTCACCTCCGGCGGTGTCCTCACCGACCTGATCAACACGCTGCCGGTGAACGAGCGCTACAGCTACGTCTACGACGGCAACTCCCAGACGCTGGACCACATCCTGGTCTCACCCGCCGTCAAGAAGCCCCACTACCAGGTGGTGCACATCAACTCCGAGTTCTCGGACCAGACGAGCGACCACGACCCGCAGGTGGTCCGCTTCAAGTAGGCGGCACGCTCCGCCGTCAGGAGCGCCGGTGTGCCGTGCACGCGACCGTGTGCACGGCACACCTGTATCGGGGCCGTGGTACCCCACCGCGCCGGCCTCCGGCCCTCGCCGGCTGCGCGATCTCTCATGTCGTGGACCGTCATCCGGCCGCATACCGGGGCGGTGTCATTCCGTCCCCTGCCGTGCACCGCCACAGCCTGACCCACCCGCGGGCACCGCGCACTCCCTTGCTGAACCCGTCCGACGTGGTCATTGCCGCTTCCCGCACCGTGGTCGGTCGAGGCCCAAGCGACCTGCTGACTGCGATGCGGAAACGCGTGGCCCTCGAGGCGCGTATTTCCCCGGAGTGACCGAAACGGCGCTGTTGTGCCGACTCCTGCGCATACTCAGACAAGTACGGCGGGCAGAGTCCTTTCATACGGCAGCCGACGAGGGGGAGTTGGATGTCACTGGACTTGGCGACCACCGTCACCACCGTGGGGGGAGTGGCCGCCGCGCTGATCGGCGTGGTGGCAGGTGCGGTGCTCAGCAGCCGCAGCGACCGGATGCACTGGGCACGTGACAAGCAGATCGCCGCCTGCTCGGCGATCGTCGCCGAGTCCACCCGTGTCCAGCTCGCTCTGCTCCGGGCCTGGAAACACGGTGATCCTGTGGACTGGGTGCCCTGGAACGTCGCCCTGGGAACCATCTGGCTCGTCGGCAGTCCCGCTGTGGTCGAGGCCGCGGCACGCGTCGACGAGGTGTTCTGGGAATGCAGCGACCAGTTCATCCGGCAAACCGTCTCTGATGAAGACGTCTGGGACGAGGCCAGGGACCGCATGGAAGCCGCGCGGCTGCGGTTCATCAACGCGGCACGCCGCTACGTCGATCCCCAAGGCGCACGCCTCACCCAAGCGCCCGTCAGCAGGCCTGCCCGACCGCGCATCGCCGGACACCACACGGCCCCGGGCCCCGACGGTACCCCAACACCCGATACCGCATGAATCTCGTGGGCCGTCCGGAGTTCGGCGAGGGTGTGCCGAAGGCCGGTGTCGGCAGTGGGTGTTGCTGTCGGTGCCGGCCTTGGGGGTGTGGGGGTGTTGTTGGGGTGTCTGGGGTCAGTAGGC
>NZ_JBSFRB010000014.1:0-157180 GCF_053589015.1 Streptomyces sp. NPDC003393
TGGACCGTGGAGGCCGCCATCGACAACGCCGTGCCGCTGCCCGCGATCACGGCCTCGCTGTTCGCGCGGTTCGCCTCCCGCCAGGAGGACTCGCCGCAGATGAAGATGATCGCCGCGCTGCGCAACCAGTTCGGCGGCCACGCCGTAGAGAAGAAGTAGTCCACAGGGGCTCACGGGCCCCAGGACCGCCCGGCACCGTCCGGGGGTCCGCAACGCTGGGGGAGGCCGGCGAACGACCATGCACGTCACGCATCTGTCGCTGGCCGACTTCCGCTCGTACGCCCGGGCCGAGGTTCCGCTCGACCCGGGCGTCACCGCCTTCGTCGGCCCCAACGGCCAGGGCAAGACCAATCTCGTCGAGGCGATCGGGTACCTGGCCACCCTGGGCAGTCACCGGGTCGCCTCCGATGTCCCGCTGGTGCGTATGGGGGCCGCCCGGGCGGTGATCCGCGCCCAGGTCAGACAGGGTGAGCGGCAGCAGCTGGTCGAGCTGGAGCTGAACCCGGGCAAGGCCAACCGCGCCCGCATCAACAGGTCGTCCCAGGTCAGACCGCGTGACGTGCTGGGCATCGTACGGACCGTGCTGTTCGCGCCGGAGGATCTGGCGCTGGTCAAGGGCGACCCGGGTGAGCGGCGCCGCTTCCTGGACGAGCTGATCACGGCCCGCTCCCCGCGCATGGCGGGCGTGCGTTCGGACTACGAGCGGGTGCTCAAGCAGCGCAACACGCTGCTGAAGTCGGCCGCGCTGGCCCGTCGGCACGGCGGCCGCTCCATGGACCTGTCGACGCTGGACGTGTGGGACCAGCACTTGGCGCGCGCGGGTGCGGAGTTGCTCGCGCAGCGCCTCGATCTGCTCGCCGCGATGCAGCCGCTGGCCGACAAGGCCTACGAGCAGCTGGCACCCGGGGGCGGCCCGGTCGCGCTGGAGTACAAGCCGTCGGCGCCCGGCGAGGCGCACACGCGGGAGGCGCTGTTCGACCAGCTGATGGCCGCGCTCGCGGAGGCCCGCAAGCAGGAGATCGAGCGGGGCGTCACCCTGGTGGGTCCGCACCGGGACGATCTGGTGCTCAAGCTGGGGCAGTTGCCCGCCAAGGGTTACGCCTCCCACGGCGAGTCGTGGTCCTGCGCGCTGGCGCTGCGGCTGGCGTCGTACGACCTGCTGCGCGCCGAGGGCAATGAGCCGGTGCTGATCCTCGACGATGTGTTCGCCGAGCTGGACTCGCGTCGCCGTGAGCGTCTGGCCGAGATGGTCGCGCCCGGTGAGCAGGTTCTGGTGACCGCGGCGGTGGACGACGACGTGCCGGATGTGCTGGCGGGTACGCGGTTCTCCGTGTCGGAAGGGGCGGTGGAGCGGGTATGAGCGGTGGGCGTACGAGCGGCGAGCACGACCCGGCGCGCCGGGATGCGCCCCCGGAGGACTCGCCCCGGAAGGCGTCCGCGGCGGACGCCCGGAAGACGGCGGAGACGTCCGGTGTCGACCTGGCGCGGGTGGCGCTGCGTGCGGCGAAGGAGGCGGCACGCGCGCGGGGCGATGTGGCGCAGCAGAAGCGGCAGGGGCGGCGCGGCGGGCTGCGTTCGGGCGCGCGTGCCGACGGCCGCGATCCGATGGCGCTGGGCGCGGCGATCAACCGGCTGATCACCGAGCGTGGCTGGGAGACTCCGGCCGCCGTGGGCGGTGTGATGGGGCGCTGGCCGCAGATCGTCGGTGCGGACGTGGCCAAGCACTGTGAGCCGGAGGGCTACGACGAGGACGAGCGGGTGCTGAGCGTGCGCTGCGACTCGACGGCGTGGGCGACCAATCTGCGTCTGCTGGCCCCGACGCTGGTCGCCCGTCTCAACGAGGACCTGGGCCATGGCGCGGTCCGGCTGATCAAGGTGCACGGCCCCGGCGGGGGCGCCCGTCGGTACGGTCCGCTGCGCGCGCCCGGCAGTCTGGGGCCCCGCGACACCTTCGGGTGACGGACTTCACAAAAATGCTTCGTGGAGGCCGGTCGGGGGGCGTCCGGCCGTGGTCCGGCGCGCAACCGCACGCTCTTGCGAACGGCTACCTGACCCTGGAGTAGCGAAGGGTTGACGGCTGGAAGCGCTGAGTGCCGCTGTGAGCCTCTCGGAGACCCCTTCCGTATATCGGGACCCGGCCAAGACCGGTTCAGGGCGCCACATGCGGACTCAGGTACCGGCAAACCCCCATCACTGTCGGCGCTACCGGTAGACTGGGAGCCAATCCCGCCCCGAACGTGGGGACCGTCCGGGAAAAGCTGAGCAACGCTGATCAAGGCTTACCAACGCAACATGCCGCAGCCGCTCCGGCACCCCTGGAGCCCGGCTCGTGCTGTGCCAGAAAGGGCGCTTCGTGGCCGATTCCGGCAACCCCAACGAGAACATCCCGTCCACCGACGCCGGCGCTGTCCCGGCCGCCTCTTCGACCTCATCGAACGGTGAGGTGACGGCCTCGTACGACGCCAGCGCCATCACCGTCCTCGAGGGCCTGGACGCGGTCCGCAAGCGACCCGGCATGTACATCGGTTCGACCGGTGAGCGCGGCCTGCACCACCTCGTGTACGAGGTGGTCGACAACTCCGTCGACGAGGCGCTGGCCGGGCACGCGGACACCATCGATGTGACGATCCTGGCCGACGGCGGTGTCCGCGTCGTCGACAACGGCCGTGGCATCCCGGTGGGCATCGTGCCCTCCGAGGGCAAGCCGGCCGTCGAGGTCGTGCTGACCGTGCTGCACGCGGGCGGCAAGTTCGGCGGCGGTGGCTACGCGGTCTCCGGTGGTCTGCACGGTGTCGGTGTCTCCGTGGTGAACGCTCTGTCGAGCAGGGTCTCCGTGGAGATCAGGACCGACGGGCACCGCTGGACGCAGGACTACAAGCTGGGTGTTCCGACCGCTCCGCTCGCCCAGCACGAGGCGACGGACGAGACCGGCACCTCGGTGACGTTCTGGGCCGACCCGGACATCTTCGAGACCACCGAGTACTCCTTCGAGACGCTTTCGCGGCGCTTCCAGGAGATGGCGTTCCTGAACAAGGGTCTGACGATCAGGCTCACCGACGAGCGTGAGTCGGCGAAGGCCACCTCCGGTGCGGACGAGGCGGGTGCGGACCAGAAGGCCGAGGTCAAGACGGTCACGTACCACTACGAGGGCGGCATCGTCGACTTCGTGAAGTACCTCAACTCCCGCAAGGGAGACGTGGTGCACCCCAGCGTCATCGACCTCGAGGCCGAGGACAGGGACAAGAGCCTGTCCCTCGAGGTCGCGATGCAGTGGAACAACGGTTACAGCGAGGGCGTGTACTCCTTCGCCAACATCATCCACACGCACGAGGGCGGTACGCACGAGGAGGGTTTCCGCGCCGCGCTGACCTCGCTGATCAACAAGTACGCGCGCGACAAGAAGCTGCTGCGGGAGAAGGACGACAACCTCACGGGTGACGACATCCGCGAGGGTCTGACGGCGATCATCTCGGTGAAGCTGAGCGAGCCGCAGTTCGAGGGCCAGACCAAGACGAAGCTGGGCAACACGGAGGCGAAGACCTTCGTGCAGAAGGCGGTCTACGAGCACCTCACCGACTGGCTGGACCGCAATCCGAACGAGGCGGCGGACATCGTCCGCAAGGCCATCCAGGCGGCCACCGCGCGTGTGGCGGCCCGCAAGGCCCGTGACCTGACCCGCCGTAAGGGTCTGCTGGAGTCGGCGTCCCTGCCGGGCAAGCTCTCCGACTGCCAGTCGAACGACCCGACCAAGTGCGAGATCTTCATCGTCGAGGGTGACTCCGCCGGCGGCTCGGCCAAGTCCGGCCGGAACCCGGAGTACCAGGCGATCCTCCCGATCCGCGGCAAGATCCTGAACGTCGAGAAGGCGCGCATCGACAAGATCCTGCAGAACCAGGAGATCCAGGCACTGATCTCCGCGTTCGGCACGGGTGTGCACGAGGACTTCGACATCGAGAAGCTCCGCTATCACAAGATCATCCTGATGGCGGACGCCGACGTCGACGGCCAGCACATCAACACCCTGCTGCTGACCTTCCTGTTCCGCTTCATGCGGCCGCTGGTCGAGGCGGGTCACGTCTTCCTGTCCCGCCCCCCGCTCTACAAGATCAAGTGGGGCAAGGACGACATCGACTACGCCTACTCCGACCGCGAGCGCGACGCCCTGATCGAGATGGGCCGGCAGCGCGGCAAGCGGGTGCGCGAGGACTCCATCCAGCGCTTCAAGGGCCTCGGCGAGATGAACGCCGAGGAGTTGCGCGTGACGACGATGGACCAGGAGCACCGGGTCCTCGGCCAGGTCACCCTCGACGACGCCGCCCAGGCCGACGACCTGTTCTCGGTCCTGATGGGCGAGGACGTCGAGGCCCGCCGCCAGTTCATCCAGCGCAACGCCAAGGACGTCCGCTTCCTCGACATCTGAGTCGGTCTCAGCTGACCGCACCAGGAAGGAACCTCACCAGCAATGGCCGACGAGAACACCCCTGTCACGCCTGAAGAAGGCGGCGAGACCGGCCTGCGTGTCGAGCCCGTCGGGCTCGAGACGGAGATGCAGCGCTCGTACCTCGACTACGCGATGTCCGTCATCGTCTCGCGCGCGCTGCCGGACGTCCGGGACGGCCTCAAGCCCGTCCACCGCCGTGTGCTGTACGCGATGTACGACGGCGGCTACCGCCCCGAGCGCGGCTTCTACAAGTGCGCCCGCGTCGTCGGCGACGTCATGGGCAACTACCACCCGCACGGCGACTCCTCGATCTACGACGCGCTGGTCCGTCTCGCGCAGCCGTGGTCGATGCGGATGCCGCTGGTGGACTCCAACGGCAACTTCGGCTCGCCGGGCAACGACCCGGCGGCGGCCATGCGCTACACCGAGTGCAAGATGGCGCCGCTGTCGATGGAGATGGTCCGCGACATCGACGAGGAGACCGTCGACTTCACGGACAACTACGACGGCCGCTCCCAGGAGCCGACCGTCCTGCCCTCCCGTTTCCCGAACCTGCTGATCAACGGCTCGGCCGGCATCGCGGTCGGCATGGCGACCAACATCCCCCCGCACAATCTGCGGGAGGTCGCGGCGGGCGCCCAGTGGTGCCTGGAGAACCCGGACGCCTCGCACGAGGAACTGCTGGACGCGCTGATCGAGCGGATCAAGGGCCCGGACTTCCCGACCGGCGCCCTGGTGGTGGGCCGCAAGGGCATCGAGGAGGCGTACCGCACGGGCCGTGGCTCCATCACGATGCGCGCGGTGGTCGAGGTCGAGGAGATCCAGAACCGTCAGTGCCTGGTGGTCACCGAGCTGCCGTACCAGGTCAACCCGGACAACCTGGCGCAGAAGATCGCCGACCTGGTGAAGGACGGCAAGGTCGGCGGCATCGCGGACGTCCGTGACGAGACGAGCTCCCGCACGGGCCAGCGTCTGGTGATCGTGCTGAAGCGGGACGCGGTCGCCAAGGTCGTGCTGAACAACCTGTACAAGCACACGGACCTGCAGACGAACTTCGGTGCCAACATGCTGGCGCTGGTGGACGGTGTGCCGCGCACGCTGTCGCTGGACGCGTTCATCCGGCACTGGGTGACGCACCAGATCGAGGTCGTCGTCCGCCGTACGCGCTTCCGGCTGCGCAAGGCGGAGGAGCGGGCGCACATCCTGCGCGGTCTGCTCAAGGCCCTGGACGCGATCGACGAGGTCATCGCGCTGATCCGGCGCAGCGAGACCGTCGAGGTCGCACGTGGCGGCCTGATGGGCCTGCTGGAGATCGACGAGATCCAGGCCAACGCCATTCTCGAGATGCAGCTGCGGCGGCTGGCCGCCCTGGAGCGGCAGAAGATCGTCCAGGAGCACGACGAGCTCCAGTCGAAGATCAACGAGTACAACGAGATCCTGGCCTCCCCGGTCCGCCAGCGCGGGATCGTCAGCTCCGAGCTGGCCGCGATCGTCGAGAAGTACGGCGACGACCGCCAGACCAAGCTGATCCCGTACGAGGGCGACATGTCCATCGAGGATCTGATCGCCGAGGAGGACATCGTCGTCACGGTCACCCGCGGCGGCTACATCAAGCGGACCAAGACCGACGACTACCGCGCCCAGAAGCGCGGCGGCAAGGGCGTGCGCGGGACGAAGCTGAAGGAGGACGACATCGTCGACCACTTCTTCGTCTCCACCACGCACCACTGGCTGCTGTTCTTCACGAACAAGGGCCGGGTGTACCGGGCGAAGGCCTACGAGCTGCCCGACGCCGGCCGGGACGCGCGCGGCCAGCACGTGGCGAACCTGCTGGCCTTCCAGCCGGACGAGGCGATCGCCGAGATCCTCGCGATCCGCGACTACGAGGCGGCTCCGTACCTGGTGCTGGCCACCAAGGGCGGCCTGGTCAAGAAGACGCCTCTGAAGGATTACGATTCTCCGCGTTCCGGTGGTGTCATCGCGATCAACCTGCGTGAGCGGGAGGACGGAACCGATGACGAACTGATCGGTGCCGAACTCGTCTCGGCCGAGGACGACCTGCTGCTGATCAGCAAGAAGGCGCAATCGATCAGGTTCACCGCATCGGACGACACTCTGCGTCCCATGGGCCGCGCCACCTCGGGTGTGAAGGGCATGAGCTTCCGCGAGGGCGACGAGCTGCTCTCGATGAATGTTGTTCGACCCGGTACGTTCGTGTTCACTGCCACGGACGGCGGGTACGCGAAGCGGACCGCCGTCGACGAGTACCGCGTCCAGGGTCGCGGCGGCCTCGGCATCAAGGCCGCCAAGATCGTGGAGGACCGTGGTTCGCTGGTCGGCGCGCTGGTGGTCGAGGAGACCGACGAGATCCTCGCCATCACGCTCTCGGGCGGTGTGATTCGTACGCGGGTCAATGAGGTCAGGGAGACGGGCCGTGACACCATGGGCGTCCAGCTGATCAACCTGGGCAAGCGCGATGCCGTGGTCGGTATCGCACGCAACGCCGAGGCGGGACGCGAGGCGGAGGAGGTCGACGGCGACGTGGCCGTGGACGAGACCGCCGAGGGTGCCGCGAGCATCGGCACGGACGAGGGTGAGGCGCCCTCGGCCGAGTAGGCACGAGGAGTGAGTCATCGTGAGCGGAGCCACGGGCGCCGGATCGGCCGGTACCTCCACTGGTACGGAGACGGGCGGCGGCGGCCGTGGCTCCGCCGCGCGTGCGACGGATTCGCACACGACCAACCTGCAAGCGATCAAGCCGCCCGCGGCCGACGCGCACGCACCCCATACTCACGGATCCCAGGGGGGAACGGTGACGGACACCCGAGGCCCGCAGAGCCCGCAGGCGCAGGCCGGCCTGCCAAGCCACGGCGCGGCCTCCCCGCTGCCGGGCGAGCGGCAGCCGCAGCAGCAGGCGGGGCCGTACCACCCGCCGCAGGCCTACCCGCCGGCCGCGGGCGCCGCGCCCGGCGCGGCCGGGTCCGCCTCGGTGCGCCGCCCGCGCACGGGCGCCCGGACGATGCCGCGCACCCGCAAGGCCCGGCTGCGCGTGGCCAAGGCCGACCCGTGGTCGGTGATGAAGGTCAGCTTCCTGCTCTCCATCGCGCTGGGCATCTGCACGATCGTGGCGGCCGCGGTGCTGTGGATGGTCATGAACGCCATGGGCGTCTTCTCGACGGTCGGCGGGACCATCTCGGAGGCGACCGGCTCGAACGACTCGAACGGCTTCGACCTGCAGTCCTTCCTGTCGCTGCCGCACGTCCTGATGTTCACGTCGATCATCGCGGTCATCGACGTCGTCCTGGCGACCGCCCTGGCGACCCTCGGGGCGTTCATCTACAACCTCTCCGCGGGCTTCGTCGGCGGCATCGAGCTGACGCTGGCCGAGGACGAGTGACAGCGCTCCGCGTGTCCGCGACGGTCCCCCGACAACCGATTTTGGGACTGCCCGCCTCGTGCGCTAATCTTCAGGAGTCAGCGCGCGGGATACACCGCAGAGCGCGGCGGGGCTATAGCTCAGTTGGTTAGAGCGCATCCCTGATAAGGATGAGGCCACAGGTTCAAATCCTGTTAGCCCCACCAGCGAGAAGACCCCCGGTCCGAATGGGCCGGGGGTCTTTTGACACCCACGATTGACACCAACAGCGCCGATCAGCCGATGAGTGGGTCCTCCAGGAGCTCGGCGAGCATCGCGACGGCTTCCCGCTCACTGTCGCCGACCACGTGCGTGTAGACGTCCATGGTCATGCTGATCTGGCTGTGCCGGAGGATCGCCTGTGCCACCTTGGGGTGCACCTTCAGGAAGGCGAGCAGCGTGCCGCAGGTGTGCCGGGCGAGCCGGACCGTGATGCGGCGGACGCCAGCGCGCTTGACGAGACGATCGAAGGTGCGGGAGAAGCCCATCGGGTCGATCATCCCGCCATGCCCCGAGGAGAAGATCAGGTCATGGTCCGGCTCCTGCGACCAGTGCTCACCAGCAATCTTCCGTTCCAGCTCTTGCAGCTCCCGCCGTTCTTCCAGCGCGCGGGCGCAGAACTCCGGCAGAGGGAGCACGGCCTGTGAGGACTCGGTCTTGAGGTCCTTGAGGACCAGGCCGGCGCCCTTGACCCGCTGCACCTGCTTGACCGGGGTGAACTGGCCCGCCTCGAAGTCGATGTCCTGCCAGCGCAGGCCCAGGACCTCACTCCGGCGGAGCCCCAGCACAAGGACAAGCACGCAGGCCGCGTAGAGGCGGTGGGCGCGGGCTAAGCGAAGGAACGTAATGGCCTCCGGCGCGCTCCACGCCTTGCCCTTGTCTTTAGCGACCTTGGGCATGTCGACCAGGAGCGCGACGTTGCGGGTCAGCAGCTCCTCACGGATGGCCCGGTTGAGCGCGTTCCGGAGGACGCGGAGCACCTCGAAGCGAGTCGCCGCGCCGACCTTCTCACGCTTCAACGCCGCCATGAACGTGCGGAGCTGGGCAGGCGTGAGCTTCACCAAGGGCTTCTTGCCCAGGTGCGGCAGCAGGTACAGCCGGACCTTGGACTCGTACTTGACGTAGGTGTTGTGCTCGCGCTCCGGCTCCACGATGTGCTCAAGCCAGTAGGTCAGCCACTCGCCGACCGTCCAGGAGCGGGACGGCACCGGGACGCCGTTGCGCTCCTGGTCCTGGAGCTTGCCGAGCTTTTCGTTGGCTTCGTCCCACGTGGCGCCGTAGACGGTCTTGCGGACGCGGTTGCCGTCAGTGTCCGTGACATACGCGCGTCCCATGTAGCGGCCGTCCACACGCTTGGAGATCGTGCCGCCGCCGTTGGGCCGCCTCTTCGCCATCAGGCACCCCTTTCGATCTGCCGGCGGATGAAGTCCCCGACCGAGTCCGCGGGGATACGGCGGCATCCGTCGACCTTGATCGAAGCCAGACGGTGGGTACGGATGAGGTCGTAGACCTTGGTCCGGCCGACCTTGAGCCGCGCCATGACTTCCGGCACGGTCAGGAGTTCGGCGGTGGCGGTGGTCATGCGGCGGCTCCTTCCAGGGCGAGTTGAGCGGGCAGCTCTTCGCGGGCGGTTTGGCGGTTCAGTTCGATGTCCCGGCGGACAGTGGCGGCGAGCCAGGATTCGCCGGGGGTGTGGCCGTGGCCGGCGTAGACCCAGTGGGCGAGGGTGAGCGTGGTTGCTTCCTCGTCGTCCGGGTCGGGCAGGCCGAGCGCTTCGCGTTGCTGGGCGGCGCGGTAGTCGGCGCGGACCTGGCGCAGCGCGCCGAGGGTGGTGGAGTAGCGGCGGGACTTGGTGGAGAAGTGGCCGCGGAAGCCGAGCATGTGAGCCCAGTCCCGTAACTTGCGGTCCGGGTAGAGCGCGTGCAGGTCGAGGCACGCGGCGATGAGCCGGGCCGGGTGGTCGGGCACGCCGAGCAGGGCCAGGGCTTCCTTGTTGCCGATGCGGCGGTCCACGGTGCCGGTGGTCTCGGCGGCTTTGGTGGCGTACTTGGCCACGTAGGAGGCCACGGCCTGTTCAGTGATCTCCTGGCCGCCGCCGAAGGCGCGGATCGGCCGTACGTCGAGCTGGGTGCCCCAGCGCAGGGTGCGGGCCGGTTGGTCACCGGCCGGGGGCACGTCGACGGCGACGCGGGCAGCGGCGGCATGGATAGCGTCGGTGAGCAGGTCGAGGGTGGCCCAAGCCGGCGGCGGGGTGTCGGGTCCTTCGGGTCCATCGAAGCGGATCACGGCGTGGAAATGGACGGCCCCGCGCTTTTGGTACTCGGCGACCTTGCCGAAGGAGACCCGCGACTGTTCGCGGGCGGCCTTCTGAGTGAGCCCGGCCCGCCTGGCGATCTCTCGGCGCAGGTAGATCGTGAAGTAGCGCCACAGCTCGGAGGCGTGGTTGTTCCACAGCACCGCCCCGGCGTAGTCGTACGTCTCGGGGTCGAGTGGGGCGCCCAGCTCGGGGGCGTCTTCGGGGTGGTGGGTGCCGCAGCGGCAGGGCCGGTTGCCGGGCCGGTTGTGGACCGGGCCGAACGACGGCGCGGTGAGCGTGGCGAAGACCCGCGGGTGATCCCGGATGGTGTCCGGGGTGCCCTTGGCCGGGTCGCCGACGAGGCCGGCGCGGATGAGGTGGTAGGTGTCCCCGGCGTAGGTCCAGGCGCAGGCAGGGCAGCGGGAGGCCCGCCGGTTGCCGCACGCCACCCGCAGCACGCCGCCCGGCTCGGTGTCGGTCGAGTACGAGTGCAGGACGTGCCCTGTCGCGGCGTCGCGGGTGACGGTGGAGCCCTGTAGGCGGATCGGGTCGGAGCAGCCTCCGGTGCGGCGGATCTGTTCTTGGATGCGGTCGAAGCCGTCCGACCCGGCCAGCCTCAGCACGTCGGCGAGGGTGGCCGGGTCCAGGCCCGCCATGGTGGCGGTGTCGGTCACGCGTCACCGTCCGCGGCAAGGTCGGTGATCTGGTCGAGGGCCGAGGCGGCTTCCTCAGCGGCACGGGCGAGGGCGCGCAGGGCATCGGCGGTGCCCGGCCGGGCGATGAGCGCGATGTCGACCAGTTCGCCGCCGATGCGGAGGCTGACGAAGCACTCGCCGTCGTGCGTCGCGTCGAACACGTTCACGCGGGTGGTGGTGTCCGGCTCCAGGTGTGCGGAGGTGGTGAGGGTCCTCATGTCGTCACCTCCCGGCGCGGACGAGGGCGGCGGGGAGGGTGTGGCCGGTGCCCTTGCAGGTGGGGCAGTCGACGCGGAGGGTGGCGCGGGTGCCGTCCGGGTGGCGGGTGCCGGTGGTGATGGCGACGGTGGCGAAGCCGTCGCAGTCGCGGCAGACGCGCGGGCTCGGGGCGTGCTGGGGCATGATGAGGTCTCCCTTTCGGGTCCGTTGGATCTGGAATGGGGTCCAGGCGCCCCGGAGTGGCGGAAGTTTGGCGACCGAGGCCGCTCCGGGGGCCGTTCAGTGCTTGTGCAGGTCCTTGATGAGCAGCCGCAGGACGACCGCGACGACGGCGACCGAGACGCCGGTGATGGCGACGGCCAGGAGCAGGGAGACCAGGACCGCGCCGACGACGAGGACGACGGCGCCGCCGCCGGCCGCGAGGGCGAGCGCGCTGCCCGGCGTGAGCTGAACCATCGGCCGGTTCGCCGCGGGGACGGCCGGGACCGGGGCCGACGCGGGGGCCGGGGCTTGGTCGACCGAGGGCGCGGGCGCCGACGTGGTGCGGGCGGTGTCCGGGGGCGGGTACTTCGGGGTGAACACGGGATCGTCTCCTGTCGTCAGGCGGTGCAGCGGTGGGTGCGGGCGGCCAGTTCGGCGGCCGAGCGGTCGCGGTGGTCGGTGGAGAAGCCGCAGCCGGGGGCGGTGCAGGCGGCGGTGTGCCGGGTCTGGCCACGGCCGTTGTTGTAGGTGCCGACCTTGACCGGCCCGATGCGGATCACGTTGAAGAAGCGGTTCGGGCGCACGGGGTGAACCTCCCTTCCAGATCAGGCGAGTTGGAGTTGCGCGGCGATCGCTTGGCAGGTCGGGGCGGGCAGGCCGAGCCGGGCGGTCAGCGCTTCGGCAGTGATCGGCTCACCCGTCGAGTTGCGGTGGGCGTCGGCGATCGAGCGGGCGTGGTCGAGCAGGGCCGGCGGAACCGGCGGAACGGCCGGGCTGCTGGCGGGTGGCTTGGCCGGTGCCGGGGTCAGTTCCGGCGCCGCAGCCGGGACCGGAGCCGGGGCAGGCTCGGGTGTGTCGGTGCGGTGCATCTCGACTTCCGGCGCCGCCGGTCCGTCCGGCTCCGGTGCCGAGGCGACCTGGGCAGGAGCCGGGGCGTGGACGAGGAGAGTTCCGCCGAGGAAGGCCAGGGCGGGCCAGCCCGCGACGAGGATGCGCAGCCAGGCGGGCACGTGGTGCAGGTCGAGCAGGCCCGCGGTGGCGACGTTGGCACCGAGTGAAGCCGCGAGGGCGATGGCGAACCAGGTCCAGGAAGACCGGTCCCGGCCGGTGCGCAGCCGACGCCAGGCGGCGACCAACAGCAGGTCGACCGAGACCGGGTAGGCCCACGCCTTCCATCCGGACTGCCCGGCCGCCGCCGCCAGATCGTGCAGGTGCGCGAACGACAGGGCACCAGCGATCACGGCTTGGATCAGGACGGCATCAGGGTGGATCGAGCGACTCACAGCGATCACTCCCTACTCCGTGACCGGCACCGGCTTGACCAGCGACGGACCCGACTCCGGGGCGTCGGTGGGCACGTGCGGCCGGTAAGGATCAAGTACGGGCAGGTCCGGGACCAGGTGGGCGAACTCCCGGCACACAGCCACGACCTCATCGCGGGAGGTGTGCGGGGTGCGGATCTTCGCCCAGCCTCCGGAGGAGTCCGCCGCGACCGCGGTGCCGGGACGCTCCGCCGGGATCAAGGAGGCCGCCACGACCGCATCCGGAGCCACGTCCGTGAGACCCATTTCCGCGGTCTGCTTGTCGTTGACCCGGTGCACCACACGGCCGGTGAGCTGCGCGCGGAGCATGGTCGCGCCCTTGCCCAGCTCGGAGCCGAACCGCTGCCCGCAGATCTCCAGATGGATGCCGACCGCGCGGGCCATCTGCGCCAGCCGAATCAAGGCCGTGACGATCCGCTCCCGCCGCTCCTCATCCTTCCGGGAGGAGATCAGGAACAGTTCCGCCACCTCGTCCACCAGGACGACGACCGGCACCGGCCGTAACTTCTCGGGCAGCTCCCACACGTCCGAGACCCCATGCAGGCTCAGCAGGTCGAACCGGTCTTCCATCTCGGAGACCAGCACATCCAGCAGGGAGGCCGCGTCGTCCGGGGTGGTGGCCAGGGCCGACAGCCGAGGCGCGTACGCCGACTGCTCGACACCGCGCTTGCAGTCGATCCCGACCAGCGCCACGGGCAGCCGCGCCAGGCCCTTGATCAGGTTGCGCTGATAGACGGACTTGCCCGAGTTGTTCGCCCCGAGCGTCAGCGCCATGGGGACCTTGCGGTAGTCGCGGACGAACGCGGTCCCGTCCTCCCGCAGCGCCACCGGCACGGCCAGGCCCTGCAGCCGTACCCGGCGGGGCATCCGGACCCGGCGGAGCACGTCATAGCCGGTCATGCGCAGCTCGACGTACCCCGGCTTGGTCTCGGCGACGGTCACCGAGTGCACACCCCAGGCGTGCCGCAGCCGCTCCGAGGCGGCCACCAGGTCGGCAGGCTCCAGGCCGGCGGGAAGCCGCAGCGTCACCCGCAGCCCCGTCGACGTGCCCCGAACCCGGCGCACCTTCGGAGGGACCGGCAGCACCTCACGCCGGGTCACGTTCCGCGTGATGAACGCCCGCAGACGCGACGGCTGCACCGTCAGCCCGCACACGTCCATCGTCGAGCGGTAGGAGAGGGTGAACCGGCCCCAGGTGACCGGCAGTCCGACCAGAGACCAGTACACGCGCGGCGCGCGAACCTTCGCGTAGCCGAGACCACCGGCCCCTGCAAGGGCTCCCGCGGCTTCCAGCACCATGGACAGATCGGTCATGGTCAGGCCGCCGGGGTGATCGCGACCGCGCGGAACGAGATGCCGTGCCGCTTCTGCCCGTTGAACTCGTTCTCCCAGTCCCGCGCCTTGAGACCGACGACCTTGACCGGCATCCCCGGCGCCAGACCCTCCTGGTAGCCCGTCTCCGGGATGGTGACCTGGTAGAGGTTGCCCTCCCCCTCATCCGAGACCAGCAGGCCCACCGTCGACAGCGGCGCCCCGGTCTCCCGGTCCATCGCACGCTCACCCGTCTTGGCGTTCGCCAGCTTCGGCGTCGGGGCGGTCGCCACGAACACCACAGCGGTCGAAAGGTCGATCTTGAACGACGGCATTGCTTCTCCCAAACAGGTTGGAGTTAGGCCCCTTGGACCTCTTGCTCAACTTGTAGGAACAAGCTGATGCCTAGAGATTGCAGCACCCCGAGTGAGACGTCAAGCACTTTGCGCGTACCTGTACCTACAAGTTGAGCGAGTGCGTCATGATGGACACATGAGCAAGCAGCCCAAGTACCGACAGGTGGCCGACGCGTTGCGTCGCGAGATCGACAACGGCACCTACGGGCCAGGTTCCCGACTCCCCTCGGAGGCCGAGTTGGCGACCCGCTTCGACGCGTCGCGAAACACCGTCCGATCAGGGTTGAGCTTGCTCGTCAGCCAGGGGCTCATCACGTCGAGCCAGGGCCTGGGGTACGAGGTACGCAAGCACGAAGTCTTCGAGCTGAACGCCTCCCGCTTCGAGAACCTGGACTTGCCGCAAAACGGCGACGCCTACTCGACCGATGTCACGAACGCAGGCCGGCGCCCGCACCAGACCTTCCGGGTCGAGCTGACGACCACGCCCGAGTACATCGCCCAGCGGTTGAAGGTGGAGCCGGGATCGCGTTCCGTACTGCGGTTCTGTCATCGTTTCGTCGATGACGTGCCGTGGTCGACGCAGGCGACGCACTACCCGGATTGGCTGATCCGGGAGGCACCGCGCATCGCCGAGCCCGGCGACATAGACGAGGGGACCACGCGCTACCTGGCCAGCCTCGGCATCGAGCAAGTCGGATACGCCGATGAGATCGCCACTCGCATGCCGACCCCTGAAGAGGCGCGCCTCTTGGAGATCGGCCCTGGGGTGCCCGTCCTGCTCTGGACACGCACGGGCTACACCGTGCAACGCCCTGTCCGCTGCACGATCACGACCTTCCGAGGCGACCTGAACCGCATGAACTACGAGATCGGCGACCTGTCCGCCCGGAATGAGACCGAAGCCAAGTGAGAATCACCAGCGCCACCCCGGCCGACCTCGAACAATTGTTGGCCTTTCGCGCCGAGGCTGCGTCCTGGATCAGCAAGCTGGGCAGTGATCAGTGGAGTCGGCCCTACCCGGCAGATCGTCTCTTGGCCACCATCGAAAGCGGAACCGTGTTCATGCTGAGGGATGGGGGGCGGACTGCCGGCACGATCACACTCACCTCGGAGGCAGAGGAGGGGTTGTGGTCGGATGAAGAACTTGCCGAGCCCTCGATGTTCATCAACAAGTTGACTGTCTCTCGCGACTACGCGGGGCAGGACCTCGGCGGCAGACTCTTGGACTGGGCCGGCGACCGGGCATACCGAGCAGCGGCGCAGTGGCTACGGCTCGACGCGTGGACCACGAACGAGCGGCTTCAGCGGTACTACCTTGACCAGGGCTTCCAGCATGTGAGGACCGTCCTCGAAGGCACTGCCGTCAACGGTGGCCCGCGCGTCTCAGGATGGCTTGCCCAACGCCGCACACGGCTTGCCGATCACGGATTCGCCGACGAGACGCCCAGCCCCGAGCCCATGCATGCCTGAGCTGTTACAGGTTTCTCTACCTCATCAAGCCCCGGCTGCGCTCCGCTCCGCCGGGCGCGCTTCCCGGCTCCGCTCCGGGCGCCGCTCCTGCCTTCGGCCCGCTCCGCCCGCGCTGCGCCGACGCGCGCCCACGTTTGGATAGGGCCGGAAGCCATGAGTCGATCACGGCATAGCGCCGCCACGGTCAGAACAGAGCCTCCGGCGGGGGATCGGCCGGCACCGGGATGGAGGGGGCGCCGTTGCCGACTGCGGGTCCGTATTGGCGTGCGCGGGGGCTTCCATCCCGTCCACCATCGACCCAGGCAGAGCCGAGCAGACGCGGCCCAGGGCGTCCAGGTCGTTCGTACAGTGGCGCGCTCCACCTGGACGCCCTGAACCACGCCCGCTCCACATGCGTGTGGGTCGACGGCGGACGGGATGGAAGCTGGGGAGAGTGGTGGGTTGGTGCCGTCGAGGAAGCGATCGGCTATGTCTTATATGAGCTTGGTCACTGACGAATCTGTAATAAAGCGGGGCAATGCGACTTGACACGAGTCGTGTCACCTCGCGTTTCAGTGTATGTCTGTCAGTGGTGTGTGGTATGGGAATGCGTCCTTGCAGGTCAGTGGGCTGAGGAGTGTCGACCCAAGTTGGCCTGAGTTAGCCCTAGTTCATCGCGTCCACGGTGCCGTGTACAAGACGGAGACTTCGAGGCGACGGGCACCTACTGTCACGTGCGTGTCATACCGTTGGAGTACCAACACCGAAGGGCGCGCCCGCCTTTGGGAAGAGGATCCGGGCGCGCCCTTCTGACAACCAAGGAGGACGTATGCCCATCCCGGGCCTTGGTGGACTGTCGGTGCTCGACACCCACCTGCTTGAAACTGTCGCACGTGGGACTGACAGCCGCAAGAAAATCATGATCCCCTTCGCCGTAGTCATGGCGTGCGTGATCAACGGTGACACGATGACTGCTGTTCTTCGCCAGGCAACGTGGCTGATCGTCGCAGTGATCGTTCTCATTGTCGTGCAGGTGATCGCAAGGCGTCTTCCACAGCCGCGTGTCAAGCCCGTCGGTGTGCCTGACACCAGCATCTGACACCAACCTCGGCGAACGCCAACGGACGAGAGCGGCCCCCAGCGGTCGATAGACCGTCGCCAGGCTTGGATCCCTCCACCTCCCGGGGGACTGTTCTCGACCTGATAAGGATGAGGCCACAGGTTCAAATCCTGTTAGCCCCACCAGCGAGAAGACCCCCGGTCCAGACGGATCGGGGGTCTTCTGACATCCATCGGCTATTTTTGAGTGGTTCCTGAGGGGGCCCGGTCCGTGCCGCGCGCTTGCCGCCTCGGCTGTGAAAATCACTGTCCGTTGGTCGGAACACGGTGATAGAGACTCCTTGTGACGACGACACTCGCGTTCCCCGTTCTGTTGCGACTGATCGACGAACGGTCGAGCGCCTTCCGCGCCGCGGTCGCCTCCGCGCCCAGCCTCGACGTACAGGTGCCGACCTGCCCCGAGTGGACGCTGTTCGATCTGGCAGAGCACATCGGCGAGGGGCGCCGCGCCTGGGCCGCCACCGTCGCCGCGGGGCCTGCTTCGGCCAAGTCCGCGGCGGAGGGCGCCTCGGCTGCGCCTCGGGAGCGCGAGGCCCTGCTGGCCTGGCTGGCGGAGTCCACGGAGCAACTGCTGGACGCGTTGCGCGAGGCCAGCCCGGATCGCGGGTGCTGGACGTGGTGGGGTGCGTCCCAGTCGCCGCAGACCTGTGGCGCCGTCGCCCGGCACCAGCTCCAGCAGATCACGGTGCACACCTACGACGCCCAGGTCACCGCAGGGGGCCCGGAGCCGCTGCCGGACGAGGTGGCACTCGACGGTGTCGAGGAGTTCCTGTCCACCTGCGTCGCAACGACGAGTGCCTGGCCGCACAAGCCCACCGCCTTCGACTTCCACGCCACCGAGGGCCGCTCCTGGCGCCTCACGGTCGACGGCGCCGGCGCGCGCTTCGCCCGGATCCCCGCGCCCGGCGCGGCAGCGGTCGCCGCTGCCGACGAGGGACCGAACGCGGCCGGCGTCGTCGTTCGCGGCTCGGCCGGTGAGCTGGTTCTCTTCGTGTACGACCGTGTCCCGGCGGACTCCTTGCGGATCGAGGGAGACGCAGGTTTGTTCGACCTGCTCCGCGCGTGGGACCCGGAGGAGTAGGGCGGGGGCTGCGGAGCGGCGAAGCACGCCTCGACCATGGTCGGGAGTCTTCGGCATCCACGGGTGTGGTTCCCAGGTTCCGGACGGTCGACAAGAGTTGTCGGACCTGGACGCTACGTTGAGCGCATGAGCTTTGCAGAGGGCGAGCACGAGCGCATCAGGCCGCGGCAGTTCCACTAGACGCCCGGCCTGGAGGACTGGCGGGTGGTGGGCGAGAGGGCGTGCGGCCACTACCCGACCGGGTCGCTCGCCGTCGGCGCCGGGCTCGTGCAGGCGATCAGCGAGTTGCCGGGCGTGGGAGACGGCCGCCCGGACATCGACCTGAGACACGAGGGCGTGACCGTACGGCTGATCACGGTGACGGACGACTACTACGGGCTGACCGAGCCGCACATCGAGCCGGCCCGGCGGATTTCGGCGGTGGCACGCTCGCTGGGCATACCGGCCGACCTGTCCGCCGTGCAGACCGTCCAGGTCACTCATGACACTCTCGTCGGTCCTGACGTGGTGCCGTTCTACTTCCAGCGGGCGGGGATACGCGAAGATCCCCGGGCGGGAGCGACCGGGGGATCTTCGTGGGTTTCGGTTCCGGAGATGCTGTACGCAGTTCGCCGTTACGTCATGGGTGCGGGTTGGTGGTGCCCGGTGGTGCCGGGCTGGCGCTGTCAGCGCTGGAGGGGAATGGTGGGGCGGGCCGGTGGGTCGGCGGGGGCGCACTGCGGATCGGTGGCCAGGGAGGGAGTGTCACCCAGCGGGCGGTGCCGGCAGCTGGGGGACTTTCCGTGGGCCTCGGCCCGGATCCGCTGCTTCATCGTGGGGGGCAGGGCCCGAAGATGGGTCCTGGGCCATGGGGAGGACGTCGCCTGTTCCGGTAGAGCTCGCAGCCGGGTGCTGGTGCTCTTGGATGCCTTGTCCGACTGCGGCGCGGCGCTTGCCGCCCCGGCCGTCGTGGTGATGAGTCCGAGCGCCGTGCAGAGCGCGAGGAAGGCGGTGACGATGGCGGTCCACAGCTTGACGACCTTGTGCTGGTCCATGGCCCCTCACTTTCGGGTTGGGCGATTTGCGTACTTTGCTCATGATGTGTATGAGCCCCGAGAAGTGGTGGACCGACGCTCGTGGCGCGTCGCTCTTCGGATGAACACCACTCGGATGGACGCATGAAAGGCGAGAAAGTGCGGAGGGCCGAGGGCACGTGCAGGTCACCGATCGGTATCGACCGGTGTGTATAGTCGGGCGCCAGAGGTCCCCTACGTCAAGGAAAGACGAGGTCGCGCGGTGAAGAAGCTTCTCCTGGTCGCACTGGCCGCCATCGGCGGGCTCCTCGTGTACCGCCAGATCCAGGCGGATCGCGCCGAGCAGGATCTGTGGACGGAGGCGACTGACTCCGTGCCCACGGGTTCGTGAGCACCGATACTCGATACTGAGCAGGCCCCGACCGCCGTTGCGGTCGGGGTTTCGTGTTGCGAGGGCGCGGCCGCCGAGGTAGCGGTCACCTCCTGAGGCGGATGTTTCGGACGCTCGTACGGAACCCCCGGATGGCGCAACACCCCGCGGGGCAGGATGGGCGACGTCCGAAGCGGCGGCGAACGCGAGGGGGCGCGGCATGAGACGGCCCATGGCTGGACCGGGGCCTGTGACGGGGCGGCATGGTCCCGCAGGGTGGACCGTCGGCGTCGCACGCCTCGGCGTCGTCGCGGCCGTGCTGGGCCTGGTGGTGGCGGCCCTGCCGGCGACGAGCGCCGTCGCGGACGGGACACCGGGCGGATACGGCTTCGCCGACGGGGCCGAGGCGGTCACAGGGGCGACGACGACCTCGGGCGCGCAGAGCCTGGAGCCGGGCCGTGTCTACGCGAGCTCCCTGCCGGCGAACGGCAGGCTCTATTACCGCCTCGACCTCGACGCCACCTCCACCGCCTACGTCTCCGCCACCGCCGTCCCCGGCGCGGGCACCACCGTCTCGGCCACGGACGGCCTGCGCGTCTCCGTGCGCGATGCCCGGGGCAGCGCCTGCTCCTATCAGGCCACCCGCTTCGGCACGGGCCGCAGCGCGCACCCGATCGCCGCTTGGGGGGCGCGCGAAGCCTCCCCCGGCCATGCGCTGTGCCAGGGCGCCGGCGCGTACTACGTCCTCGTCGAGCGCATCGCCGCCACGGGCTCCTCGTCGGACGCCTGGCCTCTGGAACTGGCCGTCGTGACGGAGCCGGCCCTCGAACGCTCCGGTGCGACGAGGGCGCCGCGGACATGGGACTCGGCCTCGCCGGAGCCGGCCGGGGGCCGGGCGGTGCACCGGGCGGGCGGCTCCGGCTTCGCCCGGGCCGCGACGGTCGGTCAAGGGGTCTGGCAGGCCCGGATCAGACCCGGTCAGACAATCTTCTACCGGGTGCCGGTGGACTGGGGGCAGCAACTGAGCGCCCTCGCCGAGCTGGCCGGTGCCGGCGGGGGCAGCGGCTACGCCGACGGCGCGCTGACGCTGTCGCTGTACAACCCGGTCCGGGGCTATGTCGAGGACGCGTACGCCGGTTACAGCGGCCAGCCCGCCTCCGCCGCGCTCGCACCCCTGCCGCCCGTCGCCTACGCCAACCGCTACGGATTCGCCGACCAGGTGAAGGCCATGCGGTTCGCGGGCTCCTACTACCTGGTCGTGCACCTCGCCGCCCAGACCGCCGACACCTTCGGCGAGGGCCCTTACGGCCTGACCCTGCGGGTGCGGGTGGACGGTGCGGCACGGTCGGGGCCGGGGTACGCGGGCCGGTCCGAGCCGCGGAACCTGTTCGAGGTCACGGCCGGGGACCGGCAGGCGGCGACCGGGGCCGGTGCCGGCGGCGGCTCCGCGGCGCTGCGCGCGCTCGCCGTGGGCGGCATCGGTGCGGGGACGGTCCTGCTGCTGGTCCTCGGGGTGTGGACGCTGGCCGCCCGGCGCCGCGCGGGGGCCTGGTAGCGCGACGGCTCCGCGCCGGCCCTCAGATCCGGGCCAGTGCCCAGAACCCCACGGCGTAGCAGACCAGCGCGAGGAGCAGAAGCGGGAGCGCCACCTTGGCGGGCGGCCCGGGACGGCGCGGGTGTACGGCGCGGTGCGGTATGACCGCCTGAGCCGCGGCGGGTTCGGCCGGAGGGGGGACGACCGGAGGGGGAGTCGGCGGGCGAGGAACCGCCGGGGAGGGGAGGCGCGGGTCCTCGGCGGTGTACGAGGCCGTGGGGACGACAGGGGCGGTGGGAGCAGTGGAGGGGGTGGCCAAAGCGGCGGAGGCGGGGTCCTGGGGGCGTTCCGGCGGGGGGAGGAGGAAACCGTCGGTGTCCTCGCCGGGCGCCGGCGCACGGACGGGTGTCACGCCTGTCCCGGTCTCCTCGGTGACGCCGGGACCCCGGGACCGCTCCGGGCCGTCCGGCCCGAATCCCGGTGGCAGGGGGCCGAGTTGGTCGAAGACCTCGATCTGCTCCTCGTCCGGGCCCGGCTCCGGCAACAGCTCGGCGGCCGCGGCCAGGGCCTTGCGCGCCCCCGTGGCCGTACGGAACCGGGCCAGCGGGTCCGGTTGCAGCAGGGCCGCCACGACCTGCCACAACGGCTCGGGAACGCCCCTGGGCGCACTCGGAGTTCCATGCTCCGTGAAGTGCTCCACGAGCGCCTTGGCGTCCGGCTTGGCGCCCTGCAGCAGATAGAGGGCGACCAGACCGGTGGCGAACAGGTCGGCGGGGAAGTCCGGTTCGGCGCCCATCATCTGCTCGGGGGCGAGATAACCGGGCGTCCCCACCACGAGATCGACCTCCGTCAGCCGGGGCTCGCCCAGCCGCATGGCGATGCCGAAGTCGGACAGCCGCAGTCGGGGACGTCCCGTGCCGGTGGCTTCCAGGAGCACGTTGGCGGGCTTGATGTCGCGGTGCACGACCCCTTCCTCGTGCACGGCGGCGAGCCCCGACAGCAACTGGTCCAGGAGGGTGCAGACGAACCACGCGGGCAGCGGGCCGTAGTCACCGACCAGATGGACCAGCGAGCCGCCGGCCACCAGGTCCATGGTGAACAGGACCTTGTCGTCGTCGGCGGCCCAGCTGGCCGGGGCGAGCACATGGGGGTGGTCGATCCGCAGCGCCTGCTCCCGCACGAAGCGCAGCAGGGAGTGCGCGTCGCGCTGCCGCAGCACCTTCGCGGCGACATACCTGCGGCGCCGGTGGTCCCAGACCCGCCAGACCGCGCCGGTCCCGCCGCGACCGATCGGATCGGCCAGCTCGTACCGGCCGGCGAAGACCTCACCCATGGCTGTACGTCGCTCCTCCCCCTGCGGTCACCCCCCTTGCCTCCCCCACGGGACGCGCCGCGACGCCTTTCGCGGCCTCAGTTCTGGTGGGTCTGGTAGTGGGCGACCGCGTCGGAGGTGCGGCCGGCGCCGTAGACCCGCAGGAACTCCGCCAGTTCGGGGTGGGTGGGAGCGAGGCTGTCCGCCGCCTCGATGATGTCGCCGGCGGCGGCGACCGAGCGGAGCAGCGACTGGATCTCGCGGACCACGCGCTTGACCGTCGGCGCTCCCGAACTGCCGGCCGTCTGTGTGACGTTGCTGAGCACCGAGCCCCCCTGCGACCTCTTGATCTCATCCATGCGCTCGGTCGCCTCGGCCGCGCTGACGCTGCCGTCGGCCACCTGGCCCGCGAGTTCCTGGAGCAGTTGCACGCGCTGGACGACCGCCGGATTGCCGATCTTCGCGCGCTGGCCGCTCATCAGCTGCGACAGCATGGGCGCCGACAGCCCCAGTACCCCCGCCAGACGCGCCTGGTTGAGCCCCAGGTCGTCTATGAGCTTGCGGAACAGCGCCCCCAACGGCTCCCCGTACCAGTTCCGCTGCAGCTCCCGCGCTCTCGCGGTGGCTTCCTGCTGTGCGGCGTCCATTGCGTCTCCCCATCGCTTCCCCGACTACCGTGGTTCGCTGTAGCGAACCACGCGGAGCATCTTACGGAGAGTGGTCGGCGACGGGGACCCCCAATCCTTTTGCGAGATCCGGGGGGTGACCCGGTACTCTGGTCTGCGGCACCGACCGGCGGACGGTTCGTCCGGGCGGATGCTTCCCCTCGGGGCCTTAGCTCAGTTGGTAGAGCGCTGTCTTTGCATGGCAGATGTCAGGGGTTCGACTCCCCTAGGCTCCACCCCGGCACAGCCCACCTGACCTGCGGAAACGTAGGGCGGGTGGGCTTTTCGCAGGTCAAGTGGCGTGGACGGCTGCCGCTCGGGACGCCGGCACCGCCCCGCATCCGCGCCGGGTCCCGCCCACGACGAGGGAGGCCGCGGACCGTCACGCGTACACCCGTACGCGCGGACAACGGCGGGCCGCCCGCGTACCGGGTGTACGCGGGCGGCCCGGACAGCGTGCGAGGCGCGCCGTCAGCCCTGGTCGTCGCGGTCCGCCGCGCCCTCCTCGGCCTCCTTGGCCTCGACCTCGGGGTCCAGGACCGACTGACCGCTGCCGTCCACCGAGGACAGCCGGCCGGACTCGGGTACCTCGGTGGCGGCCGGCGGCTCCACCAGCCAGTCGGGATTGGCCTGCTTGTCCCACCACTTCCAGGCGGCGAACGCGCCGCCCGCGACCATGCCCGCCAGCGCGACCATCCGGGCGATGCGACCGGCCCGCGCCATCCGGGTCCGCCTGCGGGCGAGCTTCTGGATCTTCTGGGCCGGAACCTGGCCGCGCAGCGCGACCAGTGCGGCGGCACCCCGCGCGGCGGCCTCGTCCGCGACCGGCCCGGCCGCGGCCATCGCCTGCTCGATGCGCGGCCGGGACACCGCCACCGCCTGCTCAATCCGCGGCCTGGAATACTCGGCGGCCTGCCGCGCGGCCTTGCGCGTGCGGCAGGCGGCTTCCTGGGCGGCCTGATCGAGCTTCGGCGGGACATACGTCATGGCCTGCGTGCGGGCCTGGCCCAGCCGCGGGGCGACATGGGCGCCATACTGCACACGGGCCTGGTCGGCGGCCAGGGAGACCTTCGGCGCCAGCCGTACGCGTGCCTCGTGCGCATAGTGCGCGGCCCTTTCCCTGGCCGTGTCGGCGTAGGGCGCCACCACTTCCGCGGCGTGCAGCACGCTGTCCTTCGCCGAGCCGGTCGCGGCGCGCACGCTGTCGATGCGGGTCACGGGTTCCTCCTCCTCGGTGGCGTACGGTAATTCGACTTTCCACCCATTTACGGATCATGCCTGCCAACGGGCCCGTGAGCATGTGCGCGCGGGCATCCGGGTCACCGTCACGCGAAGACGGTGGAAGGGCGATAGCGGATGAATACGGAGCAACGGGAGCTTGCCGATGACAATGCCACGGATCGCCGCGCGGCGCTCCCGACCCGAGAGGACTGACCCCGATTTCCGCAACCGATTCCGGCGGATGTCCGCCCGGACGCGGGCGTCGGACGACGCCCGGCCCACGCCGTGCGAGGATCGGAGGGTCAAGAAGAGACAACGGAAGGCAGATCGTGGCTGAGCAGCTCTACGCCACCCTGAAGACCAACCACGGCGACATCGAGATCCGGCTCCTGCCGGACCATGCCCCCAAGACGGTCCGCAACTTCGTGGAGCTCGCCAAGGGCGAGCGCGAGTGGACACACCCCGCCACCGGCGAGAAGTCCACGGCGAAGCTGTACGACGGCACGGTCTTCCACCGGGTGATCAGCGGTTTCATGATCCAGGGCGGTGACCCGCTGGGCAACGGCACCGGCGGCCCCGGCTACACCTTCGAGGACGAGTTCCACCCGGACCTCGCCTTCAACAAGCCCTACCTGCTGGCGATGGCCAACGCCGGCCCCGGTACCAACGGCTCCCAGTTCTTCGTCACCGTCGCCCCGACGGCCTGGCTGACCCGGAAGCACACCATCTTCGGCGAGGTCACCGACCCGGCCAGCCAGAAGGTCGTGGACGCCATCGCGACCACGAAGACCAACCGCAACGACCGCCCGCTCAACGACGTGGTCATCGAGTCGGTCGTGGTCGAGTCCCGCGGAGCCTAGTCCCGCGAGGAGCCGCATGACCCGCGCAAGGACTTCGGCCGGGCCGGGCCCGGCGGCTCCGGAAGGGAACCAATCGCCCCGCTCGTCCGTAAGGATGAGCGGGGCGGTGCGTTGCCACGGCGCGTCGTGCACCGTCCACAGCGAACACGAGGGGATCTCATGGAACAGGCGCCAGGCGGCCGGTCGGAGGCGCGCAGCGACGTGCCCACCTGCTACCGGCACCCCGACCGCGAGACCGGCATCCGCTGCACCCGCTGCGAGCGGCCGATCTGCCCGGAGTGCATGGTCGACGCCTCCGTGGGCTTCCAGTGCCCGGACTGCGTCCGCAGCGGGTCCGGCACCGGCCACCCGCCCCGGACGTCCCGGCCGCGCACGGTCGCGGGAGGCACCGTGACGGCCGACCCGCGGCTGCTCACCAAGATCCTCATCGGGATCAACATCGCGGTGTTCATCGCCGTACAGGTGCGGTCCTCGCTGCTCGACGACCTGGTCCTCTTCGGAGCCTGGCCACCGGCCCCCCTCACGCCCACCGAAGGTGTCGCGGGAGGTCAGTGGTACCGCCTGGTGACGTCGATGTTCACGCACCAGGAGTACTGGCACATCGGCTTCAACATGCTCAGCCTGTGGTGGCTCGGCGGCCCCCTCGAAGCCGCCCTCGGCCGCGCCCGCTACCTCGCGGTCTACTTCGTCTCCGGACTGGCGGGCAGCGCCCTGGCCTATCTGCTGGCCTCTCCCACCACGGCCACGCTCGGCGCCTCCGGCGCCATCTTCGGCCTGTTCGGCGCCATCGCCGTCCTGATGAGGCGGCTCAACTACGACCTGCGCCCGATCATCGCGCTGCTGGTGATCAACCTGATCTTCACCTTCAGCCCCGGGTTCCACATCTCCTGGCAGGCGCACATCGGCGGCCTGGTCGCCGGTGTGATCGTCGGCTACGCGATGGTCCACGCCCCGCGCGAGCGGCGGGCCCTGGTGCAGTACGGGACGTGCGCACTGGTGCTGGCGGTCATCGTCGTCATGGTCCTCGCCAGAACCGCCCAGCTCGCCTGAGACCGGGCCCGGACCGGGCGGTCTCCCCTTGTCTCCGCTGCGTTGTCCACTGTTGTCCACAGTGTGTGCCGAATCTTGTGCACAGTGTGCGAGAACAACTGTGCCCCCTGTCGCTCACCTGTATTTGTGCAGGTCAGGAAGGGGGCCAGGGGCTTGGCGGGGAGGTGGTGCGACAGTCGTACCGGTGTCAACGGGGGACTGGTTATCCACAGATGGTCGTTTCTTTCCCCAGGGATTTCTACAGGCTGTGGATAACTCGGCGGAGAGGTCGTGGGCAGAGCCGGCTCCGCCCGGTTCACCTGCGGCCGGCCGCTACTTCCACTGCGTGGAGACGCCGAATCCGGCCGCGATGAAGCCGAAGCCGACCACGATGTTCCAGTTGTCCAGCGCGTCGATGGGCAGCGAGCCGTCGGTCACGTAGAAGACGACGATCCAGGCCAGGCCGATGACGAACATGGCCAGCATCACGGGGGCCACCCAGCCGCGGCTCTCCAGCTTCAGGGCGGTCGCCTGCTTCGCGGGCGGCGGCGTGTAGTCGGCCTTCTTGCGGATACGTGACTTCGGCACGAGGGTCTCTCCTGTCGATGCGCTGCGTGGCCGCGCAGGGGAACTGGGCTGGCTCCGGGGCGGTACGAGGGACTGCTGGGGGAACCCCGCGCTCCCCCGGGCGTCCGTTAGCGTAGTCCTTCCGCGGCGCCGAAGGAGATAAGGGTACGTTGAGCAATTCTGCCGACTCTCCGGGGACCGGATCCAGTCCGGCCCGCACGCCCCGTTTCCGGCCCGTGCGGATCCTCACCGTGGGTGTGTTCGCCCTCGCCGGGCTGATCTTCTTCACCAGCTTCAACACGGCCAAGGGCACCAATATCCGGACGGACGCCTCACTGCTGAAGCTGTCGGACCTCATCCAGGAACGCAGCCGCAAGAACAAGGAGCTGGACGAGTCCAACGCGGCCCTGCGCCACGACGTCGAGTCCCTCGCCGAGAGCGACGACGGCAGCACCAGGGCGCAGGACGAGAAACTGACGGGTCTGGAGGACAGCGCGGGAACGCGGCCGGTCAAGGGGAAGGCGATCACGGTCACCCTCGACGACGCCCCGCCGAACGCCACCGCCAAGCTCCCCGGCTACCCCGAGCCGCAGCCCGACTACCTGGTGATCCACCAGCAGGACCTGCAGGCCGTGGTCAACGCGCTGTGGCACGGCGGCGCCCGGGGCATCAAGGTCATGGACCAGCGGCTCATCTCCACCAGCGCCGTGCGCTGCGTGGGCAACACCCTGATCCTCCAGGGCCGCGTCTACTCCCCGCCGTACAAGATCACGGCGGTCGGCGACCCGGAGAAGCTCCAGCAGGCGCTCGCGGACTCCCCGGCGATCCAGAACTACATGGTGTACGTCAACGTCTACGGCCTCGGCTGGAAGGTCACCGAGGACGGGACGGTGTCCCT
This sequence comes from Streptomyces sp. NPDC003393, assembly GCF_053589015.1. NCBI lineage: Bacteria > Bacillati > Actinomycetota > Actinomycetes > Kitasatosporales > Streptomycetaceae > Streptomyces > Streptomyces sp. NPDC003393. The sequence goes on from NZ_JBSFRB010000014.1 coordinate 27,375, forward strand.
GCCGGGCTACTCGGGCACTGTGGACCTGCACTACGCGCAGCCGGTGAAGTAGCCGCCGGGCGCGGTTGCGCGAGGCCGGGAAACCGGGGGCGCCGCGCCGTTAGTCTGTTGGCGTACGGCGTGAGTGGCGGCGTACGGCGTGAGTCTGGTGCCGTGTGAGACGGAAGGGACGGCATGTACGGCTGGATCTGGCGGCATCTGCCGGGGAACGCCTTGGTGAGGGCGCTGATCTCACTGGTCCTGGTCCTGGCCGTGGTCTACGTCCTGTTCCAGTACGTCTTCCCGTGGGCCGAACCGCTGCTGCCCTTCAACGATGTGACGGTGAACAACCAGTGAGTGCGCGGATCCTCGTCGTCGACAACTACGACAGTTTCGTCTTCAACCTCGTCCAGTATCTGTACCAGCTCGGCGCCGAGTGCGAGGTGCTGCGCAACGACGAGGTGTCCACGGCGCACGCCCAGGACGGCTTCGACGGCGTGCTGCTCTCGCCGGGTCCGGGCACGCCCGAGCACGCCGGGGTGTGCGTGGACATGGTGCGGCACTGCGCGGCGACCGGTGTCCCCGTCTTCGGCGTGTGTCTGGGCATGCAGTCCATGCAGGTGGCGTACGGCGGCGTGGTGGACCGGGCGCCCGAGCTGCTGCACGGCAAGACGTCGCTGGTGGAGCACGAGGGCAGGGGCGTCTTCGCCGGGCTGCCCTCTCCGTTCACGGCGACCCGCTACCACTCGCTGGCCGCCATGCCGCAGACCGTGCCCGACGAGCTGGAGGTCACCGCCCGCACGCACGACGGCATCATCATGGGTCTGCGTCACCGGGAACTTCCCGTGGAAGGCGTGCAGTTCCATCCCGAGTCGGTGCTCACCGAGCACGGCCACCGGATGCTGGCCAACTGGCTGGCGGAGTGCGGCGACCAGGGTGCCGTGGCGAGATCTGCGGGGCTCGCCCCGGTGGTGGGCAGGGCCACGGCGTGACCGCGCTGCGCCCCGAGCGCGAGTCCGGTGCCGACTGGTACGGATCCTCCGAGGGCTACGAGGCCCCCGCGGATCCGTACGCCTCGGTGCCCTACGACACGCCTGGCTCGGCGGCGCCGTACGGGGGTGCCCTCACCGATGAGACGCTGGGGCTGCGGGTGCCCGAGCCGCCGCCGAGGGCCTCGGGAGGGACGCGGGACACCGCGGCGGCCGGCGGACCGACCTCGAGCCCGCCCTCGGCGCCCGGACCGGCCCTGACGCCCGAAGGCCCCCAGGGGGGCCGCGCGGCCCGCAGGAAGGCCGCCAGGGGCCGTCGCGGGCGTCAGGCGCGTGGAGGGCGTCATGGGACCGGCGCGCATGCCTCCGGCCGTACCTCGCCCGGAGGCGACGGGGCGCCCGGGGAGCAGCCGGCCGTTCCCCTGAGCCGGGTGGAGGCGCGGCGGCTCGCGCGAGCGCGCCGGCCGGGCCCGGGTGTGATCGCCAGCCGGATCGTCGGCGAGGTGTTCATCACCACCGGTGTGCTGATGCTCCTGTTCGTCACCTATCAGCTGTGGTGGACGAACGTCCGGGCCCACGCGCAGGCCGGCAACGAGACGCATCAGCTGCAGGACGACTGGGCCAGCGGCAAGCGCAGCCCGGGGGTCTTCGAGCCGGGGCAGGGCTTCGCCATCCTGCACATCCCGAAGCTGGACGTGGTGGTGCCGATCGCGGAGGGCACCAGCAAGACGAAGGTGCTGGACAAGGGCATGGTCGGGCACTACGGCCAGGGCGACCTCAACACGGCGATGCCCGAGGCGAAGACGGGCAACTTCGGGCTCGCCGGTCACCGCAACACCCATGGCGAGCCGTTCCGGTACATCAACCGGCTCAAGCCGGGCGATCCGATCGTCGTGGAGACGCAGGACGCCTATTTCGTGTACAAGATGACGTCGATGCTGCCGGTGACGTCACCGGCCAACATCAGTGTCCTGGATCCGGTCCCCAAGGGCTCGGGGTTCACCGAGCCGGGCCGCTACATCACACTCACCACCTGCACACCGGAGTTCACCAGCAAGTACCGGTTGATCGTCTGGGGCAAGATGGTCGAGGAACGGCCGCGCAGCAAGGGCAAGCCGGATGCGCTCGTCAGTTAAAGGGCGGATGAACAGTGGCAGCGACCACGGACGACACGGCAGAGCACACCGACGACGGCCCGGCGCCGCGCTCACGCCGGCGGGGCGGTGGCCGGCCGGCCCTGGCCGTCAGCGTCTTCGGTGAACTCCTCATCACGGCGGGTCTGGTGCTCGGCCTGTTCGTCGTCTACTCGCTGTGGTGGACCAATGTGATAGCGGACCGCAAGGCCGACCGGCAGGGCCACAGGATCCGCGACCAGTGGGCGCACTCCGCGCCCGGCGGCCCCGGCGCGCTGGACACCAAGGACGGCATCGGCTTCCTGCACGTGCCGGCCATGCACAACGGCGAGGTCCTGGTGAAGAAGGGCACGTCGACGGACATCCTGAACGACGGCGTGGCCGGCTACTACGTCGACCCGGTCAAGGCGACCCTGCCGACGACCGGCAAGACGGGCAACTTCTCCCTCGCCGCCCACCGGGACGGGCACGGCGCGAAGTTCCACAACATCGACAAGATCGAGAAGGGCGACCCGATCGTCTTCGAGACCCGGGACAAGTGGTACGTCTACAAGGTCTACGACATCCTGCCCGAGACCTCGAAGTTCAACATCAAGGTCCTCACCCCCATCCCGAAGGAGTCGGGCGTGACCAAACCCGGCCACTACATCACCCTGACGACCTGCACTCCGGTGTACACCAGCCGGTACCGGTACGTGGTGTGGGGCGAGTTGGTCCGTGTGGACAAGGTGGACAGCGAGCGGACGCCGCCCAAGGAGCTGCGGGGCTGACAGACCCCTCGGCCAGGGGGAGTCAGCCCTCCGTGGGTGTTCGAACGGCGGGGCCGGACGCGACGGAGCCCCCGGCACCGGAAGGGTGCCGGGGGCTCCGTTCGTCAGGGCCGGGACGCCGGACGGTCAGGGGAACAGGCCGTCGTTGCCGCCGTTGTTGCCTCCCTGGTTGTTGCCGCCTCCGAAGGCGGTCAGGGTGATCTGCGTGGCGCCCGGGTTGCCGACCGGCTGGTTCGGCTTGGGGTCCTGGTCGATGACGAGGGCGTTGGGGTCGTTGCTGCCCCTGACCCTGACATTGGTGAAGCCGGCCCCGTTCAGGATCTGCGTGGCCTGCGCCACCGTCTGGCCCGTCACGCCCGGTACCTGGGTCTGCTGCTGCTGGACCTGCTTGCCGATCTGGATCGACACCGTGGAGCCCTTGTCGACCGGGGAGTTCGCGGCCGGTGAGGTCTGGATGACCTTGCCCGCCTTGGCGGGGTCGGTGTTGTCCACCTCGGTGCACTCGCCCTTGAGGTTGCTGGCTTGCATCTGCTGCTTGGCGGCCTCGCAGGTCTGGTTCGTGACGTCCGGGACCGTGACCTTCTCCGCGGCCTTGGCGACGATCAGGGTGATCGTCGATCCCTTCTGCACGTCCTTGCCGTTCACCGGGTTCTGTTCCAGGACGGTGTTCGCGGCCTCCGACGACTCCCTGAACTTGGTCTCGACCTTGAACTTGTAGTCGTCACCTTCCAGCTTGGCCTTGGCGTCGTCGAGGGTGAGGCCGATCACGCCGGGCACCTGGACCTTCGGCGCTCCGGTCGACACCACCACGTTGATGGTCTCGCCCTTCTTGACCTCCGTGCCTGCCTTCGGGTCCTGCTCGCAGACGCTGCCCTTCGGCTGCTGCTCGCAGGGCTTGCGGGTGGGCGGCGCCAGTTCCAGATCGGAGTTCTCGGCCATCTGCTTCGCGTCGTCGTACGTGTGGCCGACGAAGTTCGGTGCCGGGAGGGTGTCGTTGTTCGCGTTGTGACCGCTGAAGACCCACTTGCCGATCAGGATGGCGCCCAGGAGCACCAGGACACCGGCGACGACCAGGAGGATCGTCGAGGTGTGGGACTTCTTCGGCTGGCGGCGGCGGTCGGGGCGCTCGTCGTAGCCGTAGCCGCCGTCGTCCGGGTTCATCGGCGGCAGCATCGTGGTGGCGGGCGCGCCCGCGTCGGGGCGCAGGGCCGTGGTCGGCTGGTCGTCCGGGTAGCCGCCGTAGCCGACCGCGCCCATGGCGGCCGTGGCCGCGACCGGCTGGCCGTCGAGACAGGCCTCGATGTCGGCGCGCATCTCGTCGGCCGACTGGTAGCGGTAGTCGGGGTCCTTGACCAGCGCCCGCAGCACGATCGCGTCCATCTCGGGCGTGATCTCCGGGTCGAAGACGCTGGGCGGCTGGGGTTCCTCCCGCACGTGCTGGTAGGCCACCGCGACCGGGGAGTCGCCCACGAACGGCGGGCGCACCGTCAACAGTTCGTACAGCAGGCAACCCGTCGAGTACAGGTCCGACCGCGCGTCGACCTGCTCGCCCTTGGCCTGCTCCGGGGAGAGGTACTGGGCGGTGCCGATGACCGCGGCCGTCTGCGTCATCGTCATGCCGGAGTCGCCCATGGCGCGGGCGATGCCGAAGTCCATGACCTTGACCTGGCCGTTGCGGGTCAGCATGACGTTGGCCGGCTTGATGTCGCGGTGGACGATGCCGTTGCGGTGGGCGTACTCCAGGCCCTGGAGGATGCCGACGGTCATCTCCATGGCCCGCTCGGGCAGCAGTTTGCGGCCGCTGTGCAGCAGTTCACGGAGGGTGGAGCCGTCGACGTACTCCATGACGATGTACGGGATCGAGACCCCGTCGATGTAGTCCTCGCCCGTGTCGTAGACCGCGACGATCGCGGGATGGTTGAGCGAGGCGGCCGACTGGGCCTCCCGGCGGAACCGGGCCTGGAAGGAAGGGTCGCGCGCCAGGTCGGCGCGCAGCGTCTTCACCGCCACGGTGCGGCCCAGGCGGGTGTCATGCGCGAGGTACACCTCCGCCATGCCACCACGGCCGAGCACCTGGCCCAGCTCGTACCGGCCGCCGAGGCGACGCGGCTCTTCCATAGCTACCTACCAGCCCTCTCCGTCGGACCCGACCGGCACCACATGTGCCGCCGGAGCTGCCGTCCGGGCCTACCGTACCCGGCTCGCTTTGTATGACCTGGCCAAGCCCGTAACCCGATACAGGACCGGTATGTCAACGTGCACCGATGTGAAGGGGGCGTGAGCAGGGTCACTTCTTGGAGTTGATGACCGCCTCCATCACGCTCTTGGCGATGGGCGCGGCGAGGCCGCCGCCGGAGATGTCGTCGCGGTTGGCGTTGTCGTCCTCGACCACCACGGCCACCGCGACCGGCGAGCTGCCGTCGCTGGTCTTGGCGTAGGAGATGAACCAGGCGTACGGCTTGCCGGCGTTGTTGACGCCGTGCTGGGCGGTACCGGTCTTGCCGCCCACGGTGACGCCGTTGCCGATCTGGGCGTTCTGGCCCGTGCCCTCCTTGACGACCGTCTCCATCATCGACTGGAGGATCTGGGCGTTCTTCGAGGACAGCGGCCGGCTCAGCTCCTCCGGCTGGGTCTGCTCCAGGGTGTCCAGGGTGGGCGACTGGAGCTTGTCGACCATGTACGGCTTCATCAGCTTGCCGTCGTTGGCGACCGCGGAGGCGACCATGGCCATCTGGAGCGGGGTCGCGGCGGTGTTGTACTGGCCGATCGAGGACAGCGCGGTCTGCGAGGGGTTCATGTCGTCGGAGAACACCGAGGCGTTGGCGCGGACCGGGGTGAACTGCTCCTCGTTGAAGCCGAACTTCTCCGCCTCGTCGAGCATCTTGTCGTTGCCGAGGGTGGAGCCGATCTTGCCGAAGACGGTGTTGCAGGAGTACCGCAGCGCGACGCGCATGGTGGCGTCCTTGCAGGGGATGTGGCCCTCGTTGGGCAGCTGGGTGGTGGTGCCCGGCATGGTCCAGGGGTCCGGCGAGTCGGTCTTCTCGTCGGCGGACGTGTACAGGTTGTTCTCCAGCGCGGCGGCCGCGGTGACCACCTTGAAGGTGGAGCCCGGCGGATAGGTCTCGCGCAGCGCCCGGTTCAGCGTCGGGTCGCTGGGATCGTTCTTCTTCTGGAGCTTGTTCCAGGCCTTGCCATCCGCCGCGGAGGTGCCGGCGAACGAGGAGGGGTCGTACGACGGGTAGGAGGCCAGTGCGAGGATCTTGCCGGTGGACGGCTCCAGGGCGACGACGGCGCCCTTGCCGTGACCCTTGAGGCCGTTGTACGCCGCCTTCTGGGCCGCCGCGTTCAGCGTGGTGACCACGTTGCCGCCCTGCTTGGGCTTGCCCGTGATCATGTCCAGGGTGTTGCGGAAGAACAGCCGGTCGTCGTTGCCGGTGAGGATGCCGTCGTCGATGTTCTCCAGCTGGGTGGCACCGAAGGACTGCGAGGCGAAACCGGTGACGGGTGCCCACATGGGGCCGTTCTTGTACGTGCGCTTGTACTTCAGGTCGTTGAGCCCGTTGCTCTTGGTCTCGGTCGACCCGGTGATCGGGGAGCCGCCGACGATGATGTCGCCGCGCGGGGTGGAGTAGCGGGCGATGGTGACGCGGCGGTTGTTCTCGTCGTTCTTCAGGCCGTCGGCCTTGACGTACTGGAGCCAGTTGTCGCGGATGAGCAGCGTGAGGACGAGGAGGCCGCAGAAGATCGCGATCCGGCGCAGGGGCTTGTTCACGGGCGGACCACCTGGGTCATCTCGGCGTCGGGGTTGGAGGCGGGGGCGGGCGCCGGCCGGCGGGCCGTGTCGCTGATCCGGATCAGTACTCCGATGAGGGCCCAGTTGGCGATGACGGAGGAGCCGCCGTACGCGAGGAACGGCATGGTCATACCGGTCAGCGGGATGAGGCCCATCACACCGCCGGAGACGACGAAGACCTGGAGCGCGAAGGCGCCGGACAGGCCGATGGCGAGCAGCTTGCCGAACGGGTCGCGGGCGGCCAGCGCGGTGCGCACGCCGCGCTCCACGATCAGGCCGTAGATCAGCAGGATGGCCATGATGCCGGCCAGGCCCAGCTCCTCGCCGAAGGTGGCGAGGATGAAGTCGGAGTTGGCGGCGAACCGGATGAGGTCGGAGTGGCCCTGGCCGAGGCCGGAGCCGAGGGTGCCGCCGGAGCCGAACGCCCACAGGGCCTGCTGGAGCTGCTCGGAGTGCACGCCGGGTGCGCCCGAACGGCTCAGCTTGTACTCGTTCATGGGGTCCAGCCAGGCCTGCACGCGCTGGTGGACGTGCGGCTCGAAGCTGGCCACGCCGACGGCGCCGGCCGCGGACATCAGCAGACCGAAGACGATCCAGCTGGTCCGCTCGGTGGCGACGTACAGCATGATCACGAACATGCCGAAGAACAGCAGGGAGGTGCCGAGGTCCGTCTCGAAGACCAGGATGAGGATCGAGATGACCCAGACGACCAGAATCGGGCCGAGGTCGCGCCCGCGTGGCAGGTACAGGCCCATGAAGCGGCGGCTGGCCAGGGCGAGCGCGTCCCGCTTGACCATCAGGTAGCCGGCGAAGAAGACCGCGAGGACGATCTTGGCGAACTCGCCCGGCTGGATGGAGAAGCTGCCGACGTGGATCCAGATCTTGGCGCCGTAGACGGGCAGGCCGAGACCGGGGACCAGGGGCAGCAGCAGCAGGACCAGCGCGACGACCATCGAGATGTAGGTGTAGCGCTGCAGAACCCGGTGGTCCTTCAGGAAGATCAGCGCCACGACGAACAGCGCGATGCCCATCGCCGTGTACATCAGCTGGTTGGGTGCCTTGTCGCCGGCCTGGTCGATGGCCTGCAGCAGCTTGGACTGGTCCAGCCGCCAGATGACGACCAGACCGAGCCCGTTCAGCAGGGTGGCCAGCGGGAGCAGCAGCGGGTCCGCGTAGGGGGCGAACTTGCGTACGACGAGATGGGCGACGCCGGCCAGCAGGCCGAGGCCCAGGCCGTAGCTCAGCAGGCCGGAGGGCACCTGGTTGTCGATGGCCAGGCCCACGTTGGCGTAGGCGAAGACCGGGATGACGACCGCGAAGATCAGCAGGGCCAGCTCGGTGTTGCGCCGGCTCGGCGCGCCGATGGCGCCGATCGTGGACGTGTGGTGCGTCGGCGGGTTGGTAGTACTGCTCATCGTGTGACGGGGCCTCTCACGGCTTGCCTACTGCTTACCGCACTGCGAGACGACCTTCTGCTCTTCCTCCGAGAGAGTGGGGCCGGGGTTGGAAGTGGGCGCGGTCGCGGACTTGGACGGGGACGGTGACGTGGACGAATGCGGCGTCGGTGTCGCCTTGGACGTGAAGGAGGCGGCGGTGGTTCCCGTGGTGCCGTCGGTGCCGGTGGTGCTTCCGGTCTCGCCCTGCGGCTCCTTGGCGTTGTTCTGGGACTCCGCGGCGCGGCGCTCGGCCTCCTTGCGGCACGCTGAGGCCTGCACCGACAGCTCGTCGATCTTCTTCTGGGCGTCGTGGAGACCGCCGTCGCCGGCGATCGTCGCCTTGACCTGCTTCTGCTGGTAGGGCGGCAGGTACTTGAGTTCGATCTCGGGGTGGTCGGTCTCCACCTTGGACAGCTTCATCCAGGCCAGGTCCTGGCTGATGCCCCGGTAGAGCGCGACGTGCTCGTCGTTGACGCCGACGAAGTACTGGGTCTGCGTCCAGCGGTAGCCCCCGTACAGGCCGCCGCCGATGACGGCGAGCGCCAGCGCGCTGTACAGGGTGCCCTTCAGCCACCTGCGTCCTCTGCGCGGTTTGACGAAGTCGTCGTCGCCGTAGCCGGCGAAGCCGCCCGCGGGGATGAAGCCGGTGGTGTCGCCGGACCCGGGCGGGCCGAACTCGCCCCCGCCGCCCTGGCCGGGCACCTGGCGGCCCAGGCCCGCGGCGCGGCCGGCCGGGGTCTGCATGATGCCGTTGTCGTGCAGGTGGTGCTGGTTCTCCGCGACCGCGCCGACCACGACCGGGGTGTCGGACAGCTGCGCGGCGAGGGTGTCGCCGGTGTCCAGGTCGAGGACGTCGGCGACGATGACGGTGATGTTGTCGGGGCCGCCACCGCGCAGCGCGAGCTGGATCAGTTCCTGCACGGTCTCCTGCGGGCCCTGGTAGCTGGCGAGGGTCTCCTCCATCGTCTGGTGGGAGACCACGCCGGACAGGCCGTCGGAGCAGATCAGGTAGCGGTCGCCGGCCCGGACCTCGCGGATGGACAGGTCCGGCTCGACGTGCTCGCCGCTGCCCAGGGCGCGCATCAGCAGGGCGCGCTGCGGGTGGGTGCTGGCCTCCTCCTCGGTGATGCGTCCCTCGTCGACCAGGCGCTGCACCCAGGTGTGGTCCTGGGTGATCTGGGTCAGGACGCCGTCGCGCAGCAGATAGGCGCGCGAGTCGCCGACGTGCACGAGGCCGAGCCGCTGCCCGGTCCACAGCAGTGCGGTCAGCGTGGTCCCCATGCCCTCCAGCTGGGAATCCTCCTCGACCATGGCGCGCAGCTGGTCGTTGGCGCGCTGCACGGCCGCGGCGAGGGAGGTGAGGATGTCGGAGCCGGGGATGTCGTCGTCGAGGGCGACGATGGTGGAGATCACCTCGGAGGAGGCGACCTCGCCGGCGGCCTGGCCACCCATCCCGTCGGCGATCGCGAGCAGTCGCGGACCGGCGTAACCGGAGTCCTCGTTGCCCTCGCGGATCATCCCTTTGTGTGATCCGGCGGCGAAGCGCAGTGACAGACTCATGCGCACCTCGCCCGTCGGCTCCGGATACAGCCGATCGTGTCGAGCCACACTGCCCACCCTCCGGTCGGGAGCGCGCCGGGGCCCGGGGTGCCGGCCGCCGCTGCGTGCTCGCTCCGCTCGCGCTCATTCATGACGTAGCACTACTTCCGCAGCTCGATGACGGTCTTGCCGATGCGGATCGGCGCGCCCAGCGGGATCGGTGTGGGGGTCGTCAGCCGGGACCGGTCCAGGTACGTGCCGTTGGTGGATCCCAGGTCCTCGACGATCCACTGGCCGTCGCGGTCCGGGTAGATCCTGGCATGACGGCTGGAGGCGTAGTCGTCGTCCAGCACGATCGTGGAGTCGTGCGCGCGGCCCAGCGTGATGGTCTGGCCCTGGAGCGCGACGGTGGTGCCGGTGAGGGTGCCTTCGGTCACCACGAGCTTGGCGGGGGCGTTGCGGCGCTGCCGGCCGCCGCCCTGCTGACCGCGCTGCTGCGGGGGCGCGGCCTGCCGTGCGGCCTGTTGCGGCCGGGCGGCCTCCCGGCGGGCCCCCCGCTGGGTGACGCGCGTACCGAACAGGTCGCTGCGGATGACCTGCACGGCCACGATCACGAACAGCCACAGTACGGCCAGGAAACCCAGCCGCATGACCGTGAGGGTCAGCTCTGACATTGCCCCCGGTTCACCCTTCGGCTTGCCTATAGATAACGGTGGTGCTGCCCACGACGATCCGCGAGCCGTCGCGGAGCGTAGCGCGGGTGGTGTGCTGCCCGTCCACCACGATGCCGTTGGTGGACCCGAGATCCTGGATCGTCGAGGGCGTTCCGGTCCGGATCTCGCAGTGCCGGCGGGAGACGCCGGGGTCGTCGATCCGCACGTCGGCGTCGGTGCTGCGGCCCAGCACCAGCGTCGGGCGGGAGATCTGGTGGCGGTTGCCGTTGATCTCGATCCAGTAGCGGGTGCGTCCGCCGGCGGACGGTCCCTGCGGGGCCCGGTGCGCGGCGGGCTGCGGGTAGCCGTACCCGCCGGGGCGCGAGCCCGGGGGCGGGGCGGAGGGCATGGGGGGCGCTGCCGCGGGCGGGTAGCCGTAGCCGCTCTGGGCGCCGGGGCGGCCGGGTGCGGCCGGCGCGGGGCCCTGCGGACTCTGCGGGGCCTGCTGGCTGCTGGAGGAGGCGAGCGTACGGCTGCGCACCCGGTACAGGCCGGTGTCCAGGTCGTCCGCCTTCTCCAGGTGGACCTTGATCGGTCCCATGAAGGTGTAGCGCTGCTGCTTGGCGTAGTCGCGCACCATGCCGGCGAGCTCGTCGCCGAGCTGACCGGAGTAGGGGCTCAGCCGCTCGTAGTCGGGCGCGCTGAGCTCCACGATGAAGTCGTTGGGGACGACCGTGCGGTCGCGGTTCCAGATGGTCGCGTTGTTGTCGCACTCGCGCTGGAGCGCACCCGCGATCTCCACGGGCTGGACCTCGGACTTGAAGACCTTGGCGAAGGTGCCGTTGACCAGGCCTTCGAGGCGCTGCTCGAACTTCTTCAGGACTCCCATGGGGCACCTCCTCCGTCGTGGCCGTCGCTGCGGGTCTTGCTGTGGTGCTGAGGCGTACTGCTTACCTGGTACTGCTTACTGATCGTATCCACGCGCCGGTAAATCGGCTGGTTCCCCCTGTCGGCCCCGTCGACGGCTGTCGACACTCCCTGTACGTCCGTACCTCCCTGTGTACGTCTGCCCAGGATCGTAGAGGCGGCCGTAGACCAGTGTCCCGCACCTCAGGGTGCGGCCTGTCCGGCTCCTGGGGAGACGGGCCGGACCGGTACGAGGTTGATACGTGAACAGGCACAGGTTGATACGGAGCGGGGGGCTTCCGGGGTGCGGGGACCCGCGGCCGGGCGTTCCGCGGGACATCGCTGTGTGAACAGGGTGTCGGAGGACGTCGGGGGACGTCGAGAGCGGGCCTCGCGGGGACGCCCGGGCGGGGCGGCCGGACGTCGTCGGTGCTGGTGCGTACGGGTGCGTCTGCCCCGGGGAAAGGGATGTGAACCCACCCCGGACGGCGTGCTAATGTTCTGGGTGTCGGAAGGCGACGGACCCGAAACGAAGGGAACGGAGCCGGAGGACACACCCAATGCGCGGGTGGCGGAATAGGCAGACGCGCTGGATTCAGGTTCCAGTGCCCGCAAGGGCGTGGGGGTTCAACTCCCCCCTCGCGCACAGCTGGAAGCCCCGCAGGTCTCGGACCTGCGGGGCTTTTGCGTCGCCCGAGCCTTGCGGGGTGTGCCTGGCGGTGTCCGGGCGCACGTGCCGGTCGGCCTTCGTGCCTGTGAGGAAGGTCTCAGGGGCGAAGCTCACGCGCGGGGTGCCCGGGGGCCCGGCCTTGACGTGGAGGTGCCGGGTGCGGCCCGGATAGAGGCCCGGCCCGACCGTGCTCAGCGTGTACGCCCCGGTGGCGTCCGTGAACCGGTGCCCTAGCAGCGAGTACCCGGCCACGTCGTACGCGCCGTCGTCGTCGGCCTGCCAGAAGTCGCGGAGGACCCCGGCAGCGGGGTGCACTCGCGCCCGAAGACGTAGCCGCCGACGGTCAGCGGGACGCCCGCGGTGCCCGGCGTCACCAGGTCGGTGCGCAGCGGGGAGCCCGGTTTGAAGTAGGGGCCCGCGATCCGGTCGTGGGTGGGGCCGTCGCCGTCCTCGCAGGCGGGTGTGGACGGCGAGGACCGGTCCCGGCCCGCGAAGTCCCGGGCGAGTGCCGCGGTGCCGGTGAGCAGCGGAAGGTCGGCACCGTCGGCGACGGCCGCTCCGAGCAGGCTCTTGCGGCTGATCGGGCGGCCGGGGCCGGGGCCTAAGACGGGTTCGGGGGGATGGGGGGTCTGAACGGGGGCCGGGCCGGTGGAGGAGTCCGGTCGGGGGACGGGGCCGGAGTGGTCTCGGGTGGGGTGGGTGTCATGGCGGCTCCCCGGTCTCCTCGGACGGGGGAAGAAGGACGGGACGGGCATGACGGTGTGCGGTGGTGAGCGCGGTGATCGTGATGATCGTTGCGATCCCGGACGACTGTAGGCACGTCGCTGACGGCCGTGGAGACACCGACCCGGCCCCTGCGTGGCGTCATGGCGCCCTGAGGGGCGGGCGTCCCGGTGTACCGGGGGCGGGCCCGGCTGTACGGTCTGGCTCGTCGACGTGAACTGGACGGGGAGGGACGGTCGGGATGACCGAGCTCACGGTGGGGACGGACACGGCCGAAGGGGTCGTAGGACGCGCGAGGCGCGTAGGAGGCGCACGGGGTCCGGGGGACACGGAGGCGGCGGCGGCCGTCGCGGGGGCCGGTGACGGGGTCGGACGGGCGGGGCGGGTGCCGGTGGTGCCCGGGTTCGCCCGGTGGCCCGTCGAGGGCTCGCCCAAGGCGGAGGGCAAAGCGCTGCGAGCACGTGTCCCGCGGTCCGCGCACGTCGCCTTCGAGGCGGACGCCGGCCGGCCGGACGCCCTCACGGCCGTCGAGGAGTCCAACCGGGGCCGCATCCCCGAGCTGACGCCGATCCGGGTGGGCAGGATGGCGGCGACACCGTTCGCGTTCCTGCGCGGCTCGGCGGGCCTGATGGCGTACGACCTCGCGCGCACCCCCATGACCGGCGTCGGCGCCCAGATATGCGGTGACGCGCACGCGGCCAACTTCGGCCTGTACGCGGACGCCCGCGGCGGCCTGGTGATCGACCTGAACGACTTCGACGAGACCGTCCACGGACCCTGGGAGTGGGACCTGAAGCGGCTCGCCGCCTCCTTGGTGCTCGCGGGCCGGGAGGCGGGCTGCGAGGAGGACAGCTGCCGTGCCGCCGCCCAGGACGCGGTGGGCGCCTACCGGCGCACCATGCGGCTGCTGGCCAAGCTTCCGGTCCTGGACGCCTGGAACGCCATCGCCGACGAGGAACTGGTCTCCCACACCGACGCCCACGACCTGCTCGGCACGCTGGAGCGGGTCTCGCGGAAGGCGCGGGCCAACACCAGCGGCCGTTTCGCCGCCCGGTCGACGGAGCGGACGCGGGACGGCGGGCGCCGCTTCGTGGACGCCCCACCGGTGCTGCGGCGGGTGAGCGACGCGGAGGCGGCGCTGGTGGCGGCGTCGCTGGAGCACTACCTGGGCTCGCTCCCGGTGGACCGGCTCCCGCTGCTGGCCCGGCACGCCGTGCACGACGTCGCGTTCCGGGTGGTCGGTACGGGCAGCGTGGGCACGCGGTCGTACGTCGTGCTGCTCCTGGACCACCGCGGTGAGCCGCTGGTGCTCCAGGTCAAGGAGGCCCGGCCGTCGGCGCTGGAGCCGCACCTGGTGACCGCCGGTTTCGACGCGCCGGTGGTGGACCACGAGGGCCGGCGGGTGGTGTTCGGGCAGAAGCGGATGCAGGTGGTCAGCGACATCCTGCTGGGCTGGACGACCGTGGCGGGACGGCCGTTCCAGGTGCGGCAGTTCCGCAACCGCAAGGGCAGCGTCGACCCGGCCGCCCTCCCCGCCGACCAGATCGACGACTATGCCCGGATGACCGGCGCGCTCCTGGCCCGCGCCCACGCCCACAGCGCCGACCCCCGGCTGATCGCCGGTTACTGCGGCAAGAACGAGGAGCTGGACGAGGCCATGGCCGCCTTCGCCGTCGCCTACGCCGACCGCACCGAGGCGGACCACGCGGACCTGGTGGCGGCGGTGCGGGCGGGCCGGATCGCGGCCGAGGCGGGGGTGTAGCCCGCTGGGGGCGCTGCGAGCCTGCCGGGCGGTGCGGACGGGGGGATCGGTCCGGTGGCTGACCTTGGTGGTGTCGGTGGCGGGGGTGGTGTCGGCCGGTAGGTGATCTCGGTGTCGGTGGTGCGGGCGGTGTCAGCCCGCGGGTGATCTCGGTGGTGTCGGCGGCGGGGGTGATGTCGGGCGGCGGTCCGGTCGCGGTGGGTGCGGCGCTAGGCTGGTCGGGTGACGACCCCGGAACCTGAGCAGGGTGACGTCGCCGGAGCTGATCGGGCGAGGTCACAGGGCGCCGCGGCGCGGCCCGAGGAGCGGTTGGAACGGGCCGTGCGGGCCGCCGAGCAGGCGCTCATCGAGTACGAGATCGCGGTGGAGACCTTCCGGGTGGAGGTCGAGAACTTCTCCCGGCTGCACGAGCAGCGGCTCGGCCCGCTCTACGCGCGCCTGGACGAGCTGGACGCGCAGATCGCCGAGGCCCGGGCCGAGCGCACCGGTGACCCCGAGGACGTCCGCCGGGCCGAGGAGGCGCGGGCCCGCCTGCAGCCCATCCCCGGCGTCGGGGAGCTGCTGCACGGCTGGATGGACGGAGACGGCCTGTTCCCGGAGGCCGTCGCGATGCTCACCGACCAGCCGGTGCGGCCCCCGCAGCGGGTGCGCCCGAGCGAGGAGGCCCGCAGCCTCTACCGGGAGCTGGCCCGCAAGGCCCACCCCGACCTGGCGCAGGAGGACGGCGAGCGCAAGCGGCGCGAGGAGTTCATCACCCGGGTCAACATCGCCTACGCCCGCGGTGACGAGGACGAGCTGCGTCGGCTGGCCGAGGAGTGGGCCGCCGGCCCCGCACCCGCCGAGCGGCGCCCCAGCCGCAGCGAGGAGCTCTACGCCCGCCTGGAGTGGCTCGCCGAGCGCAAGGAGATCCTCACGCTCGTCGCCAAGCAGCTGGAGGACAGCGCGATCGCCGGGATGCTCCGGCTCGCCCCCGACGACCCCGACGGTCTTCTCGACGAGATCGCCGCACAGCTGCGCGACGACGTGGCGAAACGCGAGTCGGAACTGGCGGAGCTGCGGGCCGGGGCCTGACGCCCCGGCACCCGCAGCCCGGCTCGACCGGGTCCGGTGGCGGCCCGTACCCGCCGGCGACCGTCCGCCACCGGTTGCGCTTCGGGTAGCGTCGGGACCATGCATTTCGGAGCTGGTGTACCCACGGTCGAGGTCCAGGACCTCAAGGACGGCGACTTCCTGCTGGACGTCCGCGAGGACGACGAGTGGCAGGCGGGTCATGCCGAGGCGGCCCTGCACATCCCCATCAGCGAGTTCGTGGCCCGCTACGGCGAGCTGACACAGGCGGCGCCGCAGGACGGCCGGGTCCATGTGATCTGCCGCTCGGGTGGCCGTTCGGCGCAGGTGACGATGTACCTGGTCCAGCAGGGCATCGACGCGGTGAACGTGGACGGCGGAATGCAGGTGTGGGCCGCCGCGGGCCGCCCCGTCGTGACCGACGAGGGCAAGCCCGGCCACGTGCTGTGAGCCGCACGCCGTGAGCACGTGCTGTGAGCCGCACGCTATGACGTATGCCGTGAGCCGCAGGCTGTGACCTGCATTCCGTGGTCCACATGCCGTGAGCACGCGGTGAACAGACGCCGGGTCACGTGCTGTGACCCGGGCCCGGCTCAGCGGTCGAAGTCCAGCTCCACCTTCTCCGTCGCCGGGTGCGACTGGCACGCCAGCACGTAGCCGGCCTCCGTCTCCTCCGGCTCCAGCGCGAAGTTGCGGTCCATGCGGACCTCGCCCGCCACCAGGAAGGCGCGGCACGTCCCGCACACGCCGCCCTTGCAGGCGTACGGCGCGTCGGGACGGTTGCGCAGCACCGTCTCCAGCAGCGTCTCCCCGTCCTGGACCGGCCACGTCCCGCCACGGCCGTCGAGCCGGACGGTGACCGTGCTGTGCGCCGGCGCCCCGGCTGCCGGGCGGGTGGCCGTACCGGCGTCCACGTGGAATATCTCCTGGTGGATCCGGTCCCGGGTGACCCCGAGTCCCCGCAGGGCCCGCTCGGCCCCCTGCACCAGCCCGTACGGCCCGCACAGGAACCACCCGGCCACCTCGGACACCGGCAGCAGCGCGGGAAGCAGCCCGGTGAGCCGCTCCTCGTCGAGCCGCCCGGTCGGCAACCCGGCCTGCTGCTCCTCCCGCGAGAGCACCGTCACCAGCTGAAACCGCTCCGGGTAGCGGTCCTTCAGGTCGGCGACCTCTTCCAGGAACATCGTCGAGGCGGTGGTGCGGTCGCCGCGTATCAGGCAGAAGCGGGCCGACGGTTCGCGGGCCAGCAGGGTGGCGGCCATGGAGAGCACCGGCGTGATGCCGCTGCCGCCGACCACCGCCGCGTACAGACCGGGTGCGGGATGCAGGGTGAATCGGCCCGCCGGGGTCATCACCTCCAGCTCGTCCCCGACGGCGATCCCCTTCAGCGCGTAGGCGGAGAACACCCCGCCCTCCACCAGCCGCACCCCGACCCGCAGGGTGCGCGGCCCCTCTCCGTCGGGGTCCGGGGCCGGCGAGCAGATCGAGTACGTCCGGCGGATGTCGGCCCCGTCGGCAACCCGCCGCAGGGCGAGGTGCTGGCCCGGCGCGTGCCGGTACTCCGCCCGCAGCTCCGGTGGCACCGCGAGGGTGAGGGCCACGGAGTCGTCGGTGAGCCGGTCGACGGCCGTCACGCGCAGTGGGTGGAACCGGGCCATCACACCTCCTTGAAGTGGTCGAACGGTTCCCGGCAGGCCAGGCAGCGGCGCAGCGCCTTGCAGGCGGTGGAGGAGAACCGGCTGAGCAGCTCGGTGTCCGCCGATCCGCAGTGCGGACAGCGGACGGGACCGAGAGACGGGCCGGCGGTGGGAGCGGGCGCGGGAGTGGTGGGGGAGGAGTCCTCGGCCCCGGGGGTCGTACGGGGGCGGGTGCGGGTGGGGCCGAGCTCCACGGAGACGGGTCCCGAGGCGGTCCGTACGCGCGGCGGTGCGATGCCGAACTCCCGCAGTTTGCGCCGTCCTTCGGTGGTGATGTCGTCCGTCGACCAGGCCGGCGAGAGCACCTTGCGGACGGTGACCTCCCGCATGCCGTGCTCGTGCAGCACCCGTTCTATGTCGAGCGACATCGCCTCGACGGCCGGGCAGCCGGTGTACGTCGGGGTCAGCTCGACCTCGACCGCGTCCACGCCGTGCAGGTGCACCGCACGGACCACGCCCAGCTCCCGGAGGGTGAGCACCGGTAGCTCCGGGTCGGGCACGGAGCCCGCGAGCCGCAGCAGCTCCGCCTCCAGCGTGGTCGTCGCGGTCACCATGACGCCCCCGGGTGGCTGCGGTGCAGGTGCTGCATCTCGGCGAGCATCCGCCCGAACGGCTCGGTGTGCACGCCCTGTCGCCCGGCGCCCGCCGACCAGGCCGTGGCCCGCGGACCTTCCGGCAGTGTCAGGGTGGCCCGCTCCAGCACGTCACCCACGGACTCCAGCCAGGCGGCCTCCAGGCCGGCCCAGTCGACGTCCAGGCCTGCCACCGGCTGGAACATCTCGCCGGTGAACCGCCACAGCGCCCCGCAGGCCCGTTGCATCCGCTCGTGGCTGACGTCCGTGCCGTCGCCGAGCCGCAGCGTCCACTGCTCGGCGTGGTCGCGGTGGTAGGCGACCTCGTGGACCGCCTTGGCGGCGAGCGGGGCGAACTCGCCCTCGCCGCCGGCCAGCGCCGCGTACAGCAGGTGCTGGTAGGTGGAGAAGTACAGCTGGCGGGCGATGGTGTGCGCGAAGTCGCCGTTCGGCTGCTCGACGAGCTGGAGGTTGGTGAAGGCGCGCTCCTCGCGCAGGTACGCCAGTTCGTCCTCGTCGCCGACCATCGACAACAGGACCCGGGCCTGGCCCAGCAGGTCGAGGGCGATGTTGGCGAGGGCGACCTCCTCCTCCAGGACGGGCGCGTGACCCGCCCACTCCCCCAGCCGGTGGGAGAGCACCAGGGCGTCGTCGCCCAGGGCCAGGGCGGCGGTGGTGGCGACGGTGGCCGTCACAGGTGCTTCACCCCTTCCGGGATCTCGTAGAAGGTCGGGTGCCGGTAGGGCTTGTCGGCGGCCGGCTCGAAGAACGGGTCCTTCTCGTCCGGCGAGGAGGCCGTGATCGCGGCGGAGGGGACCACCCAGATGGAGACGCCCTCACCGCGCCGCGTGTACAGGTCGCGGGCGTTGCGCAGGGCCAGCTCGGCGTCGGGGGCGTGCAGGCTGCCGGCGTGGGTGTGGGAGAGCCCGCGCCGGGAGCGCACGAAGACCTCCCACAGGGGCCAGTCGGTGTTGGTCATGCCTGCTTCGCTCCTGTCCTGCCTGTCGCGTCTGTCGCGTCTGTCGTGTCCGCCGTGCCTGCCGCGCCGGCTCTGCCGCTGTGCCGGGCGGCGTGGGCCGCGGCCGCCTCCCGCACCCAGGCCCCCTCGTCGTGCGCACGGCGGCGCTGGGTCAGACGCTGCTCGTTGCACGGGCCGTTGCCCTTGAGGACGGCCTGGAACTCGGTCCAGTCGATGGCGCCGAAGTCGTGGTGCCCCCGCTCCTCGTTCCACTTCAGGTCCGGGTCGGGGAGAGTGAGGCCGAGGGACTCCGCCTGGGGGACGCAGATGTCGACGAAACGCTGGCGCAGCTCGTCGTTCGAATGACGCTTGATCTTCCAGGCCATCGACTGCGCGGAGTGCTGGGAGGCGTCGTCCGGCGGGCCGAACATCATCAGGGACGGCCACCACCAGCGGTTCACCGCGTCCTGTGCCATCGCGTGCTGTTCGGGTGTGCCCCGGCTCAGGGCCAGCAGCAGTTCGTACCCCTGGCGCTGGTGGAAGGACTCCTCCTTGCAGATCCGGACCATGGCACGGGCGTAGGGGCCGTAGGAGCAGCGGCACAGGGGGACCTGGTTGGTGATCGCGGCGCCGTCCACCAGCCAGCCGATCGCGCCCACGTCCGCCCACGTCAGCGTCGGGTAGTTGAAGATCGAGGAGTACTTCTGGCGGCCCGTGTGCAGCTTGTCGAGCAGCTCCTCGCGGCTGGTGCCCAGTGTTTCGGCGGCGCTGTACAGGTACAGGCCGTGGCCCGCCTCGTCCTGGACCTTGGCCATGAGGATGGCCTTGCGGCGCAGGGACGGCGCGCGCGTGATCCAGTTGGCCTCCGGCTGCATGCCGATGATCTCGGAGTGCGCGTGCTGGGCGATCTGCCGGACCAGCGTCGCTCGGTAGGCGTCGGGCATCCAGTCCCGCGGCTCGATGCGCTCGTCGGCGGCCACCGCGGCGTCGAAGGCGCGCTGGTTCGCGTCCGTTCCCGCGGCACCGTCCGGGGCCTCGTGCGCCGGGGTGCCGGCCGTCAGGTGCGCGGCTGCTGTCGCCATGCGGTCCCCCTTGACCTCGACTTCTCTGCCATCTACCGACCGATCGTTCGGTTCGGTGGGTTCCATGGTGCGGTTCGCCGCCGCGGAGTGTCAACCGCTGTGGAAAGCGGTCCGCGCCCTGTGGACGGAGCGCGGACCGTCCGCACCCGCCGCGGACGGGTCCGGACGCCGCACCCCCGCCGTGAGGGTCTGTTGTGCGGGCTTCGGGTGCACGGCCTCCGGCGCCAATCGGGTGAAGACCGACAGAGCGGTGTCAAACGTCCTGCGCGCCGGGCGGTCACACGGGCCGGGGCTGTGCCCGGTGGACGGCTCTGAGTACCGTTCCCAGCGGCGCGCGGGGGCGCCATGACCCGGCGAGCCCTGCCTCCGTCCGGGCGGAGGGGTGACGGCTGGCCACAGGGCCGGAAGAGACAGCGAGCACGGAGCGGGACCGGGAACAGGGCGGCGGAATGGACACGCACGACGAGGGCTCCAACGCTCCGCACGGGCCGGGCGGGCGACACGGACCGGACCCGACCGCCGATCCGCGCGAGTTCCTTGGGACCCGCGGGACCAGTGGGGCGCATGAGCCCGGCGGCACCGGCGAGAGCGACGAGCTCCCCCGAGTCGCCGGGCCCGGTTGGTCCGCCGGGGCCGGCGGGTCCGGTTGGGCCTACGGCACCGGGGAGACCGGCCGTCCGCACGCGACGCACGAGCCCCGGGGGCCGCAGGGGGAGCCGGGAGCCGGCGGGCCCCAGGACCGTGCCGAACCCCTCGGCGGGGTCCGTTCCGGTGTCGCCGCGCTCTCGCCGCGCTACCAGGTGGGCGCCGCGCTGGCGCTCGCGGTGGTGGCGGTGGTCACCTGTGTGCACCTGGGCATGGTGTTCCTGCACGTCGCACCCTCGAACACGGTGACGAAGCAGCACGGCCAGGCCATCAACGACTGGATATACCCGGAGTTCGAGCAGAACTGGAAACTGTTCGCGCCGAATCCGCTGCAGCAGAACATCGCCGTCCAGGTGCGCGCCGAGACGCATGCGGGGGACGGCAGCACCGCCACCACTGGCTGGTACGACCTGTCGGCGGAGGACGGCCGGGCGATCCGCTACAACCCGCTGCCGAGCCACACGCAGCAGAACCAGTTGCGCCGCGCCTTCGACTACTACGCCGGGACGCACGACAAGGACAACCAGCCGGTGGGCGTGCGCGGCGCCCTGTCCGAGGAGTACCTGCGCCGCATCGTCGTGCTGCGCCTGCACCGCGACCAGGCGGCCGCCGGTGGCACGCTCCAGCGGGTCCAGGTCCGCATCCGCACCGCCGCCGTGCCGCCGCCCGGGTGGAGCGGCGAGAGGGCGAGGTCCGAACCCGCCTACCGAACGCTGCCGTGGTGGACGGTGCCGGCCGGCGAGGCCCGGGGAGGTGTGCGGTGAACCGGCTCGCCCTGACCGTGTCCCGGGGGATCGGCCGGATCACCGAGGCCGCCCACGGCCCCTGCCAGACGGCCGTGATACGCATCGGCTTCTCCGCGACGTGGCTACTGTTCCTGTTGCGCGAGTATCCGCACCGCCAGGAGCTGTACGGCCCCGACGGCCCGTGGAGCTGGGACCTGGGCCGGCGTCTGACGCAGGAGAACGGCGCGTTCACCGCGCTGCTGTGGTTCAGGGGCCAGTTCTGGTTCGAGACCGTCTACGCGCTGGCCGTGCTGGCGAGCCTGCTGCTGTTGCTGGGCTGGCGTACCCGCACGATGTCCGTGCTGTTCATGCTCGGTGTGTTCGCGCTGCAGAACCGCAGCGTCTTCGTGGGCGACGGCGGTGACAACGTCCTGCACCTGATGTCGCTGTACCTGGTCTTCACCCGCTGTGGGCAGGTGTGGTCGCTGGACGCGCGACGGGCGGAGCGGGGGCGTGCGGCACGCGCGCGCGGGGAACGGGTGCCGCCGGACCGGGTGGGCCCGGTGCTGTGGGGTGTGCTGGGAGGGGTCCTGGCCGCGGTCACGCTGGCGGGCAGGACACAGGGCGAGTGGCTGGTGCCCGCGCTGCTGTGGGCGGTGTGGGCGGCGCAGGCCCTGTGGTGGTCGGCCGCGCGGCGCGCGCGGTCGGCGGAGCCGCGGATCCTGCTCGACGTGATCGCCAACATGCTGCACAACGCCGCCCTGCTGGTGATCATGAGCGAGGCGTGCCTGATCTACGCGACGGCCGGCTGGTACAAGGTCCAGGGCTCACGCTGGCAGGACGGCACCGCGGTGTACTACCCGCTCCATCTGGACTACTTCTCACCCTGGCCGGGCCTGGCCGATCTGCTGTCCTCCAACGGGACGATCATGGCAATCGTCACCTACGGGACGGTGATGGTGCAGGTCGCCTTCCCCTTCACGCTGTTCAACCGGCGGGTGAAGAACGTCCTGCTGGTGGCCATGATGACCGAGCACGCCGTGATCGCCGTCGTCCTGGGGCTGCCGTTCTTCTCGCTGGCGATGATCGCCGCGGACGCGGTGTTCCTGCCGACGTCGTTCCTGCGCCGGCTCGGCGACCGGGCGGCACGCGTGCGTGGACGGCTGCTCCGTGGCGGCCGCCGATTTCCGGTTCAGCCGCGCTCCCCCGAAGACAGCGAGCCCGCGCGCGTAGGCTTCCCGGCATGACGGACCCCGCACTCGGCCCCGTACGCGCCTGGCGCCGGCTCGCCGACGGGCCTACGCCCACCGTGCTGCTCGACGGCTTCCACGCTCTCAAGCACGCGGTGCGCTTCGGGGCCGAGGTGCCGGTGGCCGTCACCGCCGACCGCGCGGCGGCGCTCGCACTTGCCGGGGAACTGGCCCCGGACGTCCGAGACACCCTGGACGCCCTGCTCGCCGAGGTGCCGAGGGACACGTACGCCTCGCTGGTGCCGCGTCCGCATCCCACCGCCGTGGCCGCGCTCGCGCTGCGGCCCTCGCGTGAGGCGAACCTGCGGGCGCTGGCGCGCACGCCCCGCGGCGCGCCGGTCGTCGTCCTGGACCAGCCGCGGAACCTGGGCAACGCGGGGGCGGTGATCCGGCTGGCCGCCGGTTTCGGTGCGACCGGGGTGGTCACCACCGGCACCCTCGACCCCTGGCACCCGACGGTGGTGCGCGGCGGGGCGGGGCTGCACTTCGCGACGGTCGTGGAACGGCTGTCCGCGGACGAACTCCCGACCGGGCCGTTGTTCGCGCTCGACCCGGAGGGCGAGGACATCCGCGGACTGAAGCTGCCCGACGACGCCGTGCTCGCCTTCGGCTCCGAGCGCAGCGGTCTGTCCGCCGGGCTCCGGCAGCGCACCGACCATCTGGTGGCCCTGCCGATGCGCCCCCAGGTCTCCAGCTACAACCTCGCCACCAGTGTCGCGATGACGCTGTACCACTGGAGCGCGTCCGGGGGCGCACTCTCACCCTGACGGGCGGCCGGCGCCGCTTCCGGAACGCGCGCTCTACGCCTCGCGCCGGACCTCCACGACCCGGAAGCGGTTGGCCACGAAGGCGCCGTCGCACAGGGCCGCGTTGGCCGCCGGGTTGCCGCCCGAGCCGTGGAAGTCGGAGAAGGCGGCCGTCTGGTTGACGTACACCCCGCCGGTCAGGTTCAGCGACAGCTGGGCGGCCTCTTCCAGGCACACCTCGCGCACCGCCCGCTCGACCTCCTCGTCGGTCGTGTGGGCGCCCACCGTCATGGCGCCCTTGTCGCGGATCGTGCGGCGCAGCAGCTCCACCGCGTCGGCGGCCGAGTCCATGGCGACGGCGAAGGAGACGGGGCCGAAGCACTCGCTCATGTAGGCGGCCTCGTCGTCCGGCTTGGCGCCGTCCAGCTTCACGATGACCGGCGTGCGGACGACCGCTCCGGGGAAGTCGGGGTTGGTGATCTCGCGGGAGGCGAGGGCGACCTCTCCGAGGGATGCCGCGGCCTCCAGGCGGGCCTTGACGTCCGGGTTGACGATCGCGCCCAGCAGGGCGTTCGCGCGGGCGTCGTCGCCGAGCAGTGCGTCGACCGCCTTCGCGAGGTCGGCCGTCACCTCGTCGAAGGACTTGGGGCCCTGGTCGGTGCGGATGCCCTCGCGGGGGATCAGCAGGTTCTGCGGGGTGGTGCACATCTGACCGCTGTACAGGGACAGCGAGAAGGCCAGGTTGGAGAGCATCCCCTTGTAGTCGTCGGTGGACTCCACGAGGACCGTGTTGACGCCGGCCTTCTCGGTGTAGACCTGCGCCTGGCGGGCGTTGGCCTCCAGCCAGTCGCCGAAAGCCGTGGAGCCCGTGTAGTCGATGATCCTGATCTCCGGGCGGGTGGCCAGTGTCTTGGCGATGCCCTCCCCCTGGCGTTCGGCGGCGAGCGCGACCAGGTTCGGGTCGAAGCCCGCCTCGGTCAGCACCTCACGGGCGATCCGGACGGTGAGCGCGAGCGGCAGGACCGCGCGCGGGTGGGGCTTGACCAGGACCGCGTTGCCGGTGGCCAGGGAGGCGAACAGGCCCGGGTAGCCGTTCCACGTCGGGAAGGTGTTGCAGCCGATGACCAGGGCGATACCGCGCGGGACCGGCGTGAAGTGCTTGGTGAGGACGAGCGGGTCGCGCTTGCCCTGGGGCTTGGTCCACTCGGCGGTCCCGGGCGTGCGGACCTGTTCCGCGTACGCGTACGCCACCGCTTCCAGACCGCGGTCCTGGGCGTGCGGGCCGCCCGCCTGGAACGCCATCATGAAGGCCTGGCCGGAGGTGTGCATGACCGCGTGCGCGAACTCGTGCGTCCGGTCGCTGATCCGCTTGAGGATCTCCAGGCAGACCACCGCGCGGGTCTCGGCGCCCGCGTCGCGCCAGGCGCCCTGGCCGGCCTTCATGGCGGGCAGCAGCACGTCGATGTCGGCGTGCGGATACGTCACGCCCAGCTCGATGCCGTACGGCGAGACCTCGTCGCCCACCCAGTCGTCGGTGCCGGGCTGACCGAGGTCCACGCGGGTGCCCAGGACGGCGTCGAAGGCGGCCTTGCCGGCGGCTGCGTCCAGGCTGCCGTGCTCCCCGTAGGCCTTGGGGTGCTCGGGGTGGGGCGACCAGTACGCGCGCGTGCGGATCGCTTCCAGCGCCTGGTCGAGAGTGGGCCGGTGGCGGGCGATCAGCTCGGGCGTGGTCAGTTCGGCGGCCATGCGGGACCAACTCCTCGTCTCTAGAGCTCCTCGTCGAGCTCATGACCTGGCAGAAACATGGGCAGGGACAGCCGGTCAGAGTTAGAGTAACCGAACGATCGGTCGGGGCAAGTGGTCCGCCGCGTCTGTGGAAAAGTCTGGCGGACGGGGTCCGCCGCATCTGTGGAGAACGCCGTGCGGGAGGATCGCGCACATGACAGCACTCGACCTCAGCAGCCCCGTGGCCGTCGTCGGCACCGGCACCATGGGCCAGGGCATAGCCCAGGTCGCGCTGGTCGCCGGCCATTTCGTACGCCTGTACGACGCCGTGCCCGGACGGGCCCGGGAGGCGGCCACCGCGATCGGAGCCAGGCTCGACCGGCTCGTCGAGAAGGACCGGCTCACCGGCGCCGAGCGGGACGCGGCCCGGGCCCGGTTGCAGCCCGCCGAGAGCCTGACCGAGCTCGCGGACTGCTCCCTGGTCGTCGAGGCCGTCCTGGAGCGGCTGGACGTCAAGCAGGAGCTGCTGAAGGAACTGGAAGACGTCGTCGCCGACGACTGCCTGCTCGCCACCAACACCTCGTCCCTGTCGGTGACGGCCATCGGTGGGGCGCTGCGCAACCCGGGCCGCTTCGTGGGCCTGCACTTCTTCAATCCGGCCCCGCTGATGCCGCTGGTGGAGGTGGTCTCCGGCTTCGCCACCGACGTCACCTCGGCCACGCAGGCGTACGAGACGGCCCGCGCCTGGGGCAAGACCCCGGTCGCCTGTGCCGACACCCCCGGCTTCATTGTCAACCGCATCGCGCGCCCCTTCTACGCCGAGGCCTTCGCCGTCCTGGAGTCCCAGGCCGCCGACCCCGCCACCATCGACGCGGTCCTGCGTGAGTCCGGCGGGTTCAAGATGGGCGCCTTCGAGCTGACCGACCTCATCGGCCAGGACGTCAACGAGTCCGTGACGCACTCGGTGTGGCGGTCCTTCTTCCAGGACGTGCGCTTCACGCCCTCGCTCGCCCAGCGTCGCCTGGTCGAGTCCGGCCGGCTCGGCCGCAAGAGCGGCCGCGGCTGGTACGACTACGGCGACGGCGCCGAGCGCCCCGAGCCGCACACCGCCGAGCGGGCACAGCCTCCCGCGTACGTCGTCGCGGAGGGCGATCTGGGACCTGCGGCGGAGTTGCTGTCGCTGATCCGTGAGGCGGGCATCCAGGTCCGTGAGGAGGACGAGGACAACGGCACCCGCCTGGTGCTGCCGGGCGGCGGCCAACTGGTCCTCGCCGACGGGCAGACCTCGGTGGAGTTCCGCGACGTCGTCTACTTCGACCTGGCGCTCGACTACCGGCGGGCCACGCGCATCGCCCTGTCGGCCTCCCAGGACACCTCCTCGCAGACCCTCGCGGAGTCCACCGGCCTGTTCCAGGCGCTCGGCAAGCAGGTCAGCGTCATCGGGGACGTCCCCGGAATGATCGTGGCCCGGACGGTGGCCCGGATCGTCGACCTGGCGCACGACGCCGTCGCCAAGGGCGTGGCCACCGAGGAGGACATCGACACCGCGATGCGGCTGGGCGTCAACTACCCCCTCGGTCCCTTCGAGTGGAACCGCCGTCTCGGCCGGACCTGGGCCTACGGGCTGCTGGACGACCTGCATCTGCGTGATCCGTCCGGACGTTACGCCCCGTCCCTGGCGCTGTACCGGCACGCCTACGCCTCCGACAAGCGGGAGGGCATCGCATGACCACGGCCAGGCGCGACACGTACACCCCCGAGACGCTGCTGTCCGTGGCGGTGCGGGTCTTCAACGAGCGCGGTTACGACGGCACCTCCATGGAGCACCTGTCCAAGGCCGCCGGCATCTCCAAGTCGTCCATCTATCACCATGTGGCCGGCAAGGAGGAACTGTTGCGCAGAGCCGTCAGCCGGGCGCTGGACGGGCTCTTCGGCATCCTCGACGAGGAGCACGCGCGCGCGGGGCGGGCCGCCGAACGCCTCGAGTACGTGGTACGCCGCATGGTCGAGGTGCTCATCGGCGAACTGCCGTACGTGACACTGCTGCTGCGGGTGCGCGGCAACACCGTGACCGAGCGGTGGGCGCTGGAGCGCCGGCGCGAGTTCGACCACCGGGTGGCCGAACTGCTGAAGGCGGCGGCGGCCGACGGTGACGTGCGCGGTGACGTGGAGGTGCGGCTGGCGACCCGCCTCGTCTTCGGGATGATCAACTCGATCGTGGAGTGGTACCGGCCGGACGGCCGGGGCATGAGCGAGCGGGAAGTGGCGGACGCGGTGGTGCAGCTGGTCTTCGGCGGTCTGCGCAAGGAGGGCTGACCGGCACGCGCTCACCGCTCCGGTTCCAGGTCCTCCTCCTCGAACACCAGCAGCGTGCGTGTGCTGAGCACTTCGGGGATCGCCTGGAGCCGGGTCAGCACCAGCTCGCGCAGCGCCCGGTTGTCCGGCGTGTGCACCAGCAGCAGGACGTCGAAGTCGCCGCCGACCAGGGCGATGTGGGAGGCGCCGGGAAGTCGGCGAAGCTGCTCGCGCACGGTGCGCCAGGAGTTCTGCACGATCTTCAGCGTGATGTAGGCGGACGTGGCGTGCCCGGCGCGTTCATGGTCGACGCGCGCTCCGAAGCCGCGGATGACACCATCCTCGATGAGGCGGTTGATGCGGGCGTAGGCGTTGGCGCGCGAGACGTGGACGTGTTCGGCCACCGAACGTATCGAGGCGCGGCCGTCCGACTGGAGCATCTGGAGGATGTCCTGGTCCACGGAGTCCAGCGGGCGGGGCGGCGGCAGGGCGGCGCCGTCCGGGCTTTCGGCCATTTGTTCAGGAGCCATGTCCCCCCGCCTCTCCGCCATGGACGTACTGCGTCCATCCCACGCCGTGGAGAACCGTTTGTCCACAGCCTGGGGCCGCCTGTAGCCAAAATGTGCCGACGACCGAACAATCGGTAGGTGGGGCGGGTCACAGCCGACGCGCCTCCGTAGCCGCTCCCACGAGGAGGTGCCGTCATGACGGTCATGGAGCAGCGGGGTGCCTACCGGCCATCGCCGCCGCCCGCCTGGCAGCCCCGTACCGACCCCGCGCCGCTGCTGCCCGACGCGGAGCCCTACCGCGTCCTGGGGACGGACGCGGCCGGGAAGGCAGATCCGGAGCTGCTGCGCCGTCTGTACGCGCAAGTGGTGCTCGGCCGCCGCTACAACGCACAGGCCACCGCCCTGACCAAACAGGGCCGGCTCGCCGTCTACCCCTCCAGCACCGGTCAGGAGGCCTGCGAGGTCGCCGCCGCGCTCGCCCTCGAGGAGCAGGACTGGCTCTTCCCCAGCTACCGCGACACGCTCGCCGTCGTCGCACGCGGTGTGGACCCCGTCGAGGCGCTCACGCTGCTGCGCGGCGACTGGCACACCGGCTACGACCCCTATGAGCACCGCGTCGCGCCGCTGTCCACGCCGCTCGCCACCCAGTTGCCGCACGCCGTCGGCCTCGCCCACGCCGCCCGCCTCAAGGGCGACGACGTGGTGGCGCTGGCGATGGTCGGTGACGGCGGCACCAGCGAGGGCGACTTCCACGAGGCGCTGAACTTCGCCGCCGTCTGGCAGGCCCCGGTCGTCTTCCTGGTGCAGAACAACGGCTTCGCCATCTCCGTCCCGCTCGCCAAGCAGACCGCGGCGCCCTCCCTGGCCCACAAGGCCGTCGGGTACGGCATGCCGGGCCGCCTGGTCGACGGCAACGACGCCGCAGCCGTCCACGAGGTGCTCACCGAAGCCGTACGGCACGCGCGCGCGGGAGGTGGTCCCACCCTGGTGGAGGCCGTGACGTACCGCATCGACGCCCACACCAACGCCGATGACGCCACCCGTTATCGCGGCGACGCCGAGGTCGAGGCCTGGCGCGGCCACGACCCGGTCCAGCTGCTGGAGCGGGAGCTGACCGGCCGCGGCCTGATCGACGAGGACGCGAAGGCGGCCGTCCGCGAGGAGGCCGAGACGATGGCCGCGGGGCTGCGCGAACGCATGAACCAGGACCCGGTGCTCGACCCGATGGACCTGTTCGCCCACGTCTATGCCGAGCCGACCCCGCAACTGCGCGAGCAGCAGGCCCTGTTGCGGGCCGAGCTGGAGGCCGAGGAGGACACCGCCCGATGAGCACCGTCGCCCTCAAGCCGGCCACCATGGCCCAGGCCCTCACGCGCGCGTTGCGCGACGCGATGGCCGCCGACCCCGCCGTGCACGTCATGGGCGAGGACGTCGGCACCCTCGGCGGCGTCTTCCGGGTCACCGACGGACTCGCCGAGGAGTTCGGCGAGGACCGCTGCACCGACACCCCGCTGGCCGAGGCCGGCATCCTCGGCACCGCCGTCGGCATGGCGATGTACGGCCTGCGCCCGGTCGTCGAGATGCAGTTCGACGCCTTCGCCTACCCGGCGTTCGAACAGCTGGTCAGCCATGTCGCGAAGATGCGCAACCGTACGCGCGGCAAGATGCCCCTGCCCCTGACGATCCGCATCCCGTACGGCGGCGGCATCGGCGGGGTCGAGCACCACAGCGACGCCTCCGAGGCGTACTACATGGCGACCCCGGGGCTGCACGTCGTCACGCCCGCGACCGTCGCCGACGCCTACGGGCTGCTGCGCGCGGCCATCGCCTCCGACGACCCCGTCGTCTTCCTCGAACCCAAGCGGCTGTACTGGTCGAAGGACACCTGGAACCCGGACGAGCCGCAGACCGTCGAGCCGATGGGCCGCGCGGTGGTGCGGCGCACCGGCAGGAGCGCCACGCTCATCACCTACGGCCCGTCCGTGCCCGTCTGCCTCGAAGCCGCCGAGGCGGCCCGGGGCGAGGGCTGGGAGCTGGAGGTCGTCGACCTGCGCTCGCTGACGCCGTTCGACGACGAGACGGTGTGCGCGTCGGTACGGCGCACCGGTCGCGCCGTCGTCGTGCACGAGTCGGGCGGATTCGGCGGCCCGGGCGGGGAGATCGCCGCCCGGGTCACGGAGCGCTGCTTCCACTACCTGGAGGCGCCGGTGCTGCGCGTGGCCGGGTTCGACATCCCCTACCCGCCGCCGATGCTGGAGCGGCACCATCTGCCCGGCGTCGACCGGATCCTGGACGCCGTGGCGCGTCTGCAGTGGGAGGCCGAGAGCTGATGGCACAGGTGCTGGAGTTCAAGCTCCCCGACCTCGGGGAGGGGCTCACCGAGGCCGAGATCGTCCGCTGGCTGGTCGAGGTGGGCGACATCGTGGCCGTCGACCAGCCGGTCGTCGAGGTCGAGACGGCCAAGGCGATGGTCGAGGTGCCCTGCCCCTACGGCGGCGTGGTCACGGCCCGCTTCGGGGAGGAGGGCACCGAACTGCCCGTGGGAGCCCCGCTGCTGACGGTCGCGGTCGGGGAGGCGTCCGACCCGGCGGCCGAGGGCGAGACCGGTGGCTCCGGCAACGTCCTGGTCGGCTACGGCACGGGGGCGCCGCCGGCGCGCCGCCGCAGGATCCGGCCCGGATCGAGCGCACGGCGCCCGGACGGGGCGACGGTCTCCCCGTCCCCCGGCCCGGCCTCGCACTCCGTGGCCGGACCGGCGGTGGCCGAGCGTGCCGAGCGGCCCGCCGACGGCCCCGTCCCCGTGATCTCCCCGCTGGTGCGCCGGCTGGCCCGGGAGTACGGCGTGGACCTGCGACGGCTGTCGGGCTCCGGGCCCGACGGGCTGATCCTGCGCGCGGACGTCGAGGGCGCGTTCAGGGCCGGGACCGCACCGGGCGCCACGGCGAAGACCCCGACGGTCCCGACAGGTCCGGCGGCCACGTTCACGGCGCCCGCCGTGTCGGCGTCCGCGCCGTCCGCGGCACAGACCCCGGCCGCCGCCGGCACCCGGATCCCCCTCAAGGGGGTCCGCGGCGCCGTCGCCGACAAGCTCTCCCGGAGCCGCCGGGAGATCCCCGACGCGACCTGCTGGGTCGACGCCGACGCGACGGAACTGATGCGCGCGCGGTCCGCGATGAACGCGGCCGGAGGACCGAAGATCTCCCTCCTCGCGCTGCTCGCCCGCATCTGCACGGCCGCGCTCGCCCGCTTCCCCGAGCTCAACTCCTCCGTCGACGTCGAGGCCCGCGAGGTCGTCCGGCTCGACCGGGTGCACCTCGGGTTCGCCGCGCAGACCGACCGGGGTCTGGTCGTGCCGGTCGTCCGGGACGCCCACGCGCGCGACGTCGAGTCGCTCACCGCCGAGTTCGCCCGGCTGACCGAGGCGGCCCGCGCGGGCACGCTCACCCCCGGAGAACTCACCGGCGGCACCTTCACGTTGAACAACTACGGAGTGTTCGGCGTCGACGGCTCCACACCGATCATCAACCATCCCGAGGCCGCCATGCTCGGTGTCGGCCGCATCGTTCCCAAGCCCTGGGTGCACGAGGGCGAGCTGGCGGTGCGGCAGGTCGTCCAGCTCTCGCTCACCTTCGACCACCGGGTGTGCGACGGCGGCACGGCCGGCGGGTTCCTGCGCTACGTGGCGGACTGCGTGGAGCAGCCGGCGGTGCTGCTGCGCACGCTCTGAGGCCGGGGTCCGTCCGCCGGACGGGTCCTGACCAGCCCCGGACAGAATCGAGCCCCGCCCGCGTTCCCTGTGATCGCGGGCGGGACGCATACTCAGGGGGTGACCGCCTTCGAGCGCCCCGCCCACGAGCTCCTCGCTCACGAGCCCGCCGCCCACGACGCCGTCGTGCTCGCCGGAGGGGCCGCCCGGCGGCTGGGCG
The DNA here is from genome assembly GCF_053589015.1 of Streptomyces sp. NPDC003393. Taxonomy (NCBI): domain Bacteria; kingdom Bacillati; phylum Actinomycetota; class Actinomycetes; order Kitasatosporales; family Streptomycetaceae; genus Streptomyces; species Streptomyces sp. NPDC003393. The sequence continues at coordinate 58,926 of NZ_JBSFRB010000014.1, forward strand.
GCGCGGACAAGCCCGGCGTTCGGGTCGGAGGCCGGTCCCTGCTCGACCGCGTTCTCGCCGCCTGCGCCGAGGCGCGCACGACCGTGGTCGTCGCCGACCCCCGACCCACCGCACGGCCCGTGCGGTGGACGCTCGAGGAACCCCCGGGCGCGGGACCGCTGGCCGCGCTCGACGCCGGGCTGTGCCACACCACGGCGGACCACGTCGTCGTCCTCTCCGCCGATCTGCCGTTCCTCGCACCGGCCACCGTGCGGCGGCTCCTGGACGCCCTGCGCGCTTGCCGCGCGGACGGCGCGCTGCTCACCGATGCCGACGGCCGCGACCAGCCGCTCGTGGCCGCCTACCGTGCTCACGCGCTGCGCCGCGAACTGGCGGCGCTCACGCGGGAACACGGCACTCTCACCGGGCTGCCGCTGCGCCGGCTCACCACCGCACTCGACCTCACCCGCGTCCCCGACCATGTCGCGTCCTTCGACTGCGACACCTGGGACGACATCGCCACCGCCAGGGCACGCATCAGGGAGCATGGGCACGTGTTGGATGAATGGATCTCCGCAGTCAAGGACGAACTGGGCATCGAGCTGGACGTCGACACCGGCGTGCTGCTCGATCTCGCCCGCGACGCCGCTCATGGCGTCGCCCGGCCCGCGGCACCCCTGACCACCTTCCTCGTCGGCTACGCCGCGGCACAGGGCAGGGGCGGGCCCGAAGCGGTCGAGGAGGCCGCCCGCAAGGCCGCCGCACTCGCCCTGCGCTGGGTCGACGAGGACACCGCCGGGGCCAGGCCCGACGTCGCCCCCGACGCCACCCCCGACACCCGTCCGGACGCGGGATGACCGCGCGCGGCGTGCGGGCCGGCGAGGACGCCGAGGAACTCGATGTCGAGGAGGCCCTCGCTCTCGTGAAGGAACCAGGCAACGGCATCGGCTCGGCCCACGGCGGCCTGCCCACCTCCCCCCAGGGCTACGGCACCGGCCACGGATCGTTTCCGCCCGGCCACGGCACCACGCACTCCCCCGGCCTCGGACAGTCCCTGAGACCGGGGCACTCCCCGGATGCCCACCACCGCGCCACCCCGTGGCCCCAGGCCCGTGAAGCCGCGGCCCGTGCCGTCCGTGGCGGGGCCCGTCGCAGCCCCGTCTCGGTCCCCCTGGACGCCGCCCTGGGCCTGGTCCTGGCCGAGCCCCTGGCCGCCCTCACCGACCTGCCCTCCTTCGACACCTCCGCGATGGACGGATGGGCGGTCGCCGGCCCCGGCCCCTGGGACGTGCGCGAAGAAGGCGCCCTGGCCGGACACGCACGGCCCGAGCCGCTGACCGACGGCGAGGCCGTACGGATCGCGACCGGTGCCCGCATCCCGCAGGACACCACCGCCGTGCTGCGCAGCGAGCACGGCCGCACGGACGCCAAGGGCAGGCTGCACGCCACCCGCGAAATGAGCCATGGCCAGGACATCCGTCCACGTGCACAGGAGTGCCGTAGCGGAGACCAGTTGCTGCCCGTCGGGACCCTGGTCACCCCCGCCGTGCTGGGCCTCGCCGCGGCCGCCGGATACGACACCCTCACCGCCGTCCCCCGTCCCCGCGTCGACGTACTCGTACTCGGCGACGAACTGCTCACCACGGGTCTGCCGCACGACGGCCGGATCCGGGACGCCCTAGGCCCGATGCTGCCCCCCTGGCTACGGGCCCTCGGCGCGGAGACGGCCACCGTGCGCCGCATCGGCGACGATGCCAAGGCGCTGCACAAGGCGATCGGCGGATCCGAGGCCGACCTGATCGTCACCACCGGCGGAACCGCCTCCGGCCCCGTCGACCACGTCCACCCCACGCTGAGCCGGCTCGGCGCCGAGCTGCTGGTGGACGGCGTGCAGGTTCGCCCCGGCCATCCGATGCTGCTGGCCCGCACCCGGGAGAACCAGCACCTCGTCGGCCTGCCCGGCAACCCCCTCGCCGCCGTCTCCGGCCTGCTCACCCTCGCCGAGCCGCTGCTGCGCACGCTGGCCGCACGTCCGGCCCTCGAGCCGTACACGCTGCCGCTGAAGGACCCGGTGCACGGGCACCCCCACGACACCCGGCTCGTGCCCGTCGTGCTGCGCGGCGACCACGCGGTCCCGCTGCACTACAACGGCCCGGCGATGCTGCGCGGGGTCGCGGCGGCCGACGCGCTGGCCGTCGTGCCGCCGGGTGGCACCCGTGCGGGCCAGGAGGCAGAACTGCTCGATCTGCCCTGGGCCGCCGCCGGAATCGGGGTGTGTTTCACGTGAAACTTCCGGGCCATGACGCGATCGCCCGCCAAGCAGACGAACATCTTGTGACCCATCGGGTGGAACTTCCGAAGAAAGAGGTGGAACGCCCGATCCGCCAGGTGGGCAAGCGGCTCGCCATGGCCTTGCTGGTGCTGGTCGTGACGGTCGTCATCGTCTATGCCGATCGTGACGGTTACAACGACACCTCCGATGGGTCCCTCGACCTCCTCGACGCGGCGTACTACGCCACGGTGACGCTCTCCACCACCGGGTACGGCGACATCACCCCGGTCAGCGACGGGGCCCGGCTCACCAACATCTTCGTCATCACGCCCCTCCGCGTGCTGTTCCTGATCATTCTCGTCGGCACCACGCTCGAAGTCCTCACCGAACGCACCCGTGAGGAGTGGCGCCTCAGTCGCTGGAGGTCCGCCTTGCGCGATCACACCGTCATCATCGGCTTCGGCACGAAGGGCAGGTCAGCGATCCAGACCGTCTGTGCGACGGGTCTGAAGAAGCAGCAGGTCGTCGTGGTCGATCCCAGCGCCAAGGCGATCGACGCGGCCACGGCGGACGGCTACGTGGGAGTGGTCGGGGACGCGACCCGCAGCGAGGTGCTGAAGCGGGCGGAGGTGCAGCGGGCACGGCAGATCATCATCGCCACCCAGCGGGACGACACGGCCGTGCTGGTGGCGCTGACGGCTCGGCAGCTCAACCGGGGGGCGAAGATCGTCGCCGCGGTCCGCGAGGAGGAGAACGCGCCGCTGCTGCGCCAGTCGGGCGCCGATTCCGTGATCACCAGCGCGAGCGCCGCGGGCAGGCTGCTCGGGCTGTCCGTGCTCAGCCCGGCCGCCGGCATGGTCATGGAGGACCTCATCCAGCAGGGCAGCGGCTTGGACATCGTCGAACGGCCCGTCATACGCGCCGAGGCGGGCAGGAATCCCCGTGAGATCGACGACCTGGTGGTGAGCGTCGTACGTGGGCATCGTGTCCTGGGCTACGACGACCCTTCCGTCGGCACGCTCCAGTTGACGGACCGTCTGATCACCATCGTCCGGGCCACTCCGGCCACTCGGATCACACCGGACATCAAGCCGCTGCCGCAGGACTGAGGCCGGGGCGGAGTAGCGTCGCCTCCATGCATGCGATCACGATTCCCGAACCCGGCGGACCCGAGGCGTTGGTGTGGGACGAGGTACCGGATCCGGTGCCCGGCGAGGGGGAGGTGCTGGTCGATGTGGTGGCCAGCGCCGTCAACCGCGCCGACCTCCTGCAACGGCAGGGGCACTACGACCCGCCGCCCGGTGCCTCCCGCTACCCCGGCCTGGAGTGCTCGGGCCGGATCGCCGCGCTCGGACCGGGAGTGTCCGGCTGGGCGGTCGGCGATCAGGTGTGTGCGCTGCTCTCGGGCGGCGGCTATGCCGAGAAGGTCGCCGTCCCGGCCGGCCAGTTGCTGCCCGTGCCCGCGGGCGTCGACCTCAGGCAGGCCGCGGCGCTGCCGGAGGTGACCTGCACCATCTGGTCCAACGTCTTCATGATCGCCCACCTCCGTCCCGGCGAGACCTTCCTCGTGCACGGCGGGTCCAGCGGCATCGGCACCATGGCGATCCAGCTCGCCAAGGCCGTCGGAGCGAAGGTTGCCGTCACGGCGGGCACCAAGGAGAAGCTCGGCTACTGCGCCGATCTGGGCGCCGACATCCTCATCAACTACCGCGAGCAGGACTTCGTCGAGGAGATCGAACGGGCCACGGACGGGGCGGGCGCCGACGTCGTCCTGGACAACATGGGCGCCAAGTACCTGGACCGAAACGTTCGGGCCCTGGCCGTCAACGGGCGGCTCGCGATCATCGGCATGCAGGGCGGCGTCAAAGGGGAACTGAACCTCGGCTCCCTGATGAGCAAGCGGGCCGCGATCACCGCGACCTCGCTGCGCGCCCGTCCGCTCGAAGAGAAGGCGGCGATCGTCGCGGCCGTACGCGAACATGTCTGGCCGCTGTTCGCCGACGGCAACGTCCGTCCGGTCGTCGACCGGGAGCTGCCGATGAGCGACGCCGCGGCGGCCCACAGGGTGGTCGAGGAGAGCGGCCACATCGGCAAGGTGCTGCTGGTGACGCCCTGATCCGGGGTGTCCGGCCGGGAAGGACCGAATTCTAGGTCCTGGGCAGGCGAAGGGCGATGAACGCCGTCCCCAGGCCGAGGCCTATGAGCACCAGCCCGCTGCCCAGGGGCAGGAGCCGCCGTGCCGGTGCGGTCGCGGGCTCGGACTCCGCGACGGCCGGGGCGGCGGGCGCGTCGGGGGACCCGGACGGCGGCTGAGCGGCCGCCTCGGACGATGCGGGGGCGGCCGTCGTCGGTATGCCGCTCATGCCGCCGGCGTCCCGGCTCCCGCTGCCGTCCGGGTCCGTGCCGTCCGTGTCCGAACCGTGTGAGTCGGACTCGGCCGTCTCCGGCCCGGTCGGGTCATCACCCTCCGCCTCCGTCTCGGGCGGACGCGGACGGCCCGGTCGCTCCCGGCCCGCACCCGCCGGGCTTCCGGCCCGCGACGGTCCGTCGGAGGGCGAGGAGGAAGAGGAGGCCGAGGGCCCGGACACGGTGGGCAGGGCGACGAAGGACACCGAGGACACCGAGGACACGGGGGACGCGGCGCCCGAAGGCGCGGCGCCCGAAGGCGCGGCGCCCGAAGGCGCGGCGCCCGAAGACGCGGAGGCCGAGGTCGGTAAGGCCGAGGTCGGCGAGAGGGGCGTCCGGGACGGCACGGAGGGGCCGGAGGGCCGATGCGCTGGCCGGGAGGTCCGGGCCGGGTGCCCGGCCGCCGGACGGGAAGGGGCGCCGTGGTGCGGGGGCGACGCGGTCCCCGAAGGCGCGGAGGCGGTGCCGTGGGTGGAGGCGGAGGCCGAGACCGGCACGAAAGCCGAGGCGGAGGGGGCGGTGGACGGCCTGGACCAGGGTGACAGCGGGCCGCACGCCGAGGCGTGGCCGCCGGGCAGGACGGCCGCCCCCAACCCTATGAAGAGTCCTGTCGCGCGTATCGTCGCGGCGCACAGCCATGGAGTCACGTAGGACCCCCTCACCTGATCTCAGTGATGCGGTGGAACAACACTCACATCGATCGATCAACCCGGCACTCCGGATTGGCCCACCAGGTCGAAAGTGCGGCAATGACTGCACCATCCGGATATGTCGCTACGTCACGGGCTGCTGGCGCTCCTGGAGACCGGCCCTCGCCACGGTTCCCAGCTGCGTGCCGTCCTCGTGGAGCACACGGGGGCCGTTCGGCCCCCGAGCCTCGGCCGGATCCGCGCCGCCCTCGGTTCTCTGGAGCGGGAGGGTCTGGTCGCCCGGGACGGCGTGGACGGGGCCGGACGGGTGACGTACGCGCTGACCGGGGCGGGCCGCGGCGAGCTGCGGTCCTGGTACGAGCGTCCCGTGGACCTCGCGGGGCCACTCCGCGAGGAACTGGTCCTCAAGCTGGTCCTGGCGGACGCGGCGCCCGAGACCGAGGTGCGCGAGATCGTCGACGTGCAGCGCCGGCATGTCTCCGAGGCGCTGCTGGACCATGTGCGGCAGCGGGCCGAGCTGCTGGCCCGCGGGCCCGAGCGCCCCGCAGAGGTGGCTCGGCTGCTGGTCCTGGAGCGGCTGATCTGCCATGCCGAGGCCGAGTCCCGCTGGCTGGAGCACTGCGCGGCCCGCCTGCTCCGCCTGCACCCGCCGCAGAAACCGCCCCACCCCGTGCGGAAGGCGGACAACGCGCACACGGTGGATCACCTTCCGCAGGGGGCACCAAACAGGTGAGGCATACGGGTGCGAGAGAATGGGCGGCATGGAGATGCCGAGGAACGAACGGTCGCCGGAGAATCCGCAGATCCTGGTCGTGGGCCAGGACGGCATGGCGCTCGGCGGCGGCGGTGACGAAGACGCCCGCGAGATCCCGGTGACGGAGCAGGTGGAGCAGCCCGCGAAGGTCATGCGGATCGGCAGCATGATCAAGCAGCTGCTGGAAGAGGTGCGCGCCGCTCCTCTCGACGAGGCCAGCCGGGCCCGGCTCAAGGAGATCCACGCCAGTTCGGTGAAGGAGCTCGAGGACGGCCTGGCTCCGGAGCTCGTCGAGGAGCTGGAGCGGCTCTCCCTGCCGTTCACCGACGAGGGGACCCCCAGCGACGCGGAGCTGCGGATCGCCCAGGCACAGTTGGTGGGCTGGCTGGAAGGCCTCTTCCACGGGATCCAGACGACGCTGTTCGCCCAGCAGATGGCCGCCCGTGCCCAGCTGGAGCAGATGCGCCGCGCCCTGCCGCCGGGGGTCGGCCGCGAGGGTGAGGACGGCCACCTGGGCACCCGTTCGGGCGGCCCCTACCTGTAGTCCGGCCGTACGGCGGAACGACACAAGGGCGTGGGAAGCGCGTCACGCGCGACCCACGCCCTTCGATCTTCCGTCCGGCCGGGCGGCCCGCCGCAGCCGGCCGGCGGACCGATCGGTGCCCCGGCCTCAGGCGGGATTTCCGGTGGAGATGTCGAACTGGATGTCCGGCGGGTCGTTCGGATCGAAGTCCGTACCCGCCTCGGGCGACTGCCGCATGACGGTGTCCTCGCCGTACGTGTTCTCGTCCACCGGCCGCTTCTTGTAGTTCCACCCGGCGGCCTGGAGGCAGACGAGGACCGAGTCCCAGTTCTTGAAGGTGAAGTTGGGCATCTTCACCTTCTTCTCGTCGTTGTACGACTCCTGCGGCTCGGTGCACTCGGTCTTCTCGATCGTCTTCGAGGTGTCCGGCCCGCGGTAGCCCGAGGGATGGCTCGACACCGACGCACTGGCGCTGCCGCCGCCGCCCTTGGGGTCGTCGTCGCCGTTGTTGATGAGCAGGGTGGCGATCAGACCCACGACAGCGATGAGCGCCACGGCCACCGACCCCATGATCACCGGCTTGTTGCCCTTGCCACCGCCCGCCGGGCTGGTGCCCGGGGACTGGGGCGAGATGCTGTACGGCGGCGGTGTCGCCGCCTGCTGCGGGACGGCGTACGGCGAGGGGGCTCCGGGGGCGGGGTAGCCGGTCACCGGCTGGGCGGCCTGCTGCGGGTAGCCGTAGGAGGGCGAGGGCATCGAGGGCGGCGGCGTGCCGTACGGGTTCGGCGTGGCCGGAGCGGGCTGGTACGGCGTCTGCACGCCGCCCACGGACGGTGGGGCCGTGTCGATCGGCGGGAACACCGCGGAGCCCACGCCCGCGCCGCTCGACGTCCGGGCGTTCGGCACGATGCTGGGCGGGGCCGCCTGGAAGGAGGCCGCCACGCGCAGGCACTCGTCGCGCATCGACACGGCACTGGGGAAGCGCTCGTTCGGGTTCTTCTTCAGCGCGCGGGCGACCAGCGCGTCCACCGCGGGCGGCAGGGAGCGGTTGATCGACGAAGGAGCCACCGGCTCCTCCTGCACATGCGCGTACGCGATGGCCAGCGGCGAGTCCGCGTCGAACGGCAGCCGCCCGGTGACCAGCTGGAACAGCATGATGCCGACCGAGTACAGGTCCGAGCGGGCGTCCACGCCCCGGCCCAGGGCCTGCTCCGGCGAGAGGTACTGCGGGGTGCCGACGACCATGCCGGTCTGGGTCATGGAGGTGACACCGGACTGCATCGCGCGGGCGATGCCGAAGTCCATCACCTTGACCACGCCACGCTTGGTCACCATCACGTTGCCCGGCTTGATGTCCCGGTGGACCAGGCCCATCTCGTGGCTGATCTCCAGGGCGGCCAGTACGTCCGCGGTGACCTTCAGCGCCTTGTCGGCGGGCATCGCGCCCTGCTGCCGGATGTCCTGGTCGAGCACCGAGCCCAGCGGCCGGCCCTCGACGTACTCCATGACGATGTAGGGCGTCGTCATGCCGTCCAGGTCGTCCTCGCCGGTGTCGAAGACCGAGACGATGTTCGTGTGGGTGAGCTTCGCCACTGCCTGGGCCTCGCGGCGGAACCGCTCGCGGAAGGCCGCTTCCCGGCCGAGTTCGGTGTGCAGCGTCTTGATGGCGACCTGCCGGTCGAGCACGGAGTCGTAGGCGAGGTGCACCGAGGCCATGCCGCCCTCACCGAGCAAGTCACGCAGCTGGTAGCGGCCGCCTGCCAGTGCCCGCCCCGCGAACCGGCCCTGTGCGCCGTCCTGGCTCATTTTCTGCGTCCCCCATAGGCGCGCGCGGGGCAGCGGCTGCTGTGCTCGCGCGATCGGCTGTCCGTCGACCCGTCCCGGGACCGGACCTGACCTCGTCCGGATCTCGTTGATCGAATGTGTTATTCCCGGCCAAGTCTGCCCGAGGGCACTGACACGTCAAGCTCGGTGCCCGTTCCGTGACCGTACGCGAAAGAAGCGTCGCGGAAGCGTTACAGCGGATGTACGACCGGTACACGGAATTTGCACGACGGCGGGCGCACGGGGTTTCATGGCCGGTCCGGTCTCGGGCCGGTCCGCACCGCGAACCTGGACCGGCGGCTTGCGCCGAACCTGTAGCGTGACCGACGGAGACCCGTGACAACACCGCACACCGCGGGCAGAAACGACGGCGAGGACTGATGGCACAGACGCAGCGCGCCCAGGGCCCGTCCGACCCCGAGGCGACTGGCGGCGGCGGCATGTCGGACGCGCCTGACACATGGGGCAACGGCGGCCTGGTCGGCGACGGCCGGTACCGGCTGACCCGCAGGCTCGGCCGGGGCGGCATGGCCGAGGTGTTCGCCGCCGAGGACGTGCGCCTGGGCCGTACCGTCGCGGTCAAGCTGCTCCGCGCCGACCTCGCCGAGGACCCCGTCTCCAAGGCCCGTTTCACGCGCGAGGCCCAGTCCGTGGCCGGCCTCAACCACCATGCGATCGTCGCCGTGTACGACTCCGGCGAGGACATGGTGGGCGGCCAGTCCGTGCCGTACATCGTGATGGAGCTGGTCGAGGGCCGCACCATCCGGGACCTGCTGCTCAACGCCGAGGCGCCGGGCCCCGAGCAGGCTCTGATCATCGTCTCCGGGGTTCTGGAGGCGCTGGCGTATTCGCACCAGCACGGCATCGTGCACCGCGACATCAAGCCCGCCAACGTGATCATCACGGACAACGGCGCCGTGAAGGTGATGGACTTCGGCATCGCCCGCGCGCTGCACGGGGCGTCCACGACGATGACGCAGACCGGCATGGTCATGGGCACCCCGCAGTACCTCTCCCCGGAGCAGGCCCTCGGCAAGGCCGTCGACCACCGCTCCGACCTGTACGCGACGGGCTGCCTGCTGTACGAACTGCTCGCCCTGCGGCCCCCCTTCATGGGCGAGACCCCGCTATCCGTGGTCTACCAGCACGTCCAGGACGCGCCGGTGGCGCCGTCCCAGGTCTCCGAGGCCGGCTGCCCGCCGGAACTCGACGGCCTGGTCATGCGCTCGCTCGCCAAGGAGCCCGACGACCGCTTCCAGACGGCCGAGGAGATGCGCGGACTGGTCCAGTACGCGCTGCAGATGCTGTACGACCAGGGCGGCCACACCGGCACCTGGAACACCGGCCCGGTGGAGCTGCACGAGGGCCGGCACACCCCGGCGTCGGGCTTCGCCGGTACGACGGTGATGCCGCACCCGGGCGAGACCGGCCCCGGCACCACGCAGATCCCGCAGCCGATCCTGCCCGCCGGGTACGGCAACGGCGACGACGGCGGGTTCGAGGGCCACGGCAACCAAGGCAGCGGCCGCGGCAAGCTGTGGATCCTGGCCGTGCTCGCGGTGATCGCCATCGCGGTGGGCGTGGCGCTGGCGCTGCACAAGACCGGTGATGACGGCGGCGGTGGCGGCACCGGTACCACCAAGTCGCCGTCGAACTCGCAGTCCTCCGAGGACGACCGGCCCAGCTCCACTCCGAGCGAGTCGTCGCAGGGCCGTCCGTCGGACGACTCGACGGACAGCGGCAACAGCTCCGGCGGCGGCGCCGGCTGGGACTTCACGCCGTCGCAGGAGCCGCAGCACTCGCCGTCGCCGACGCCGTCGGACGAGTCGTCCGACGAGCCGTCGAACACGCCGAGCTCCAACCCGCAGACGACCCCGTCGGGTCCTTCGAGTCCTACGGACACCAGCGGGGGCAACGCCGACGGCGGTGCGGACGGTGGCGACAGCAGCGGCAGCGACAACGGGGGCACGGAGGGCGGCGACGCCGGCGGTACGGCCGCCGGAGCGGCGAACACCGGGGTCACCGGCGGCTGACCACCCAGCACCCCTCGCGCGCGTGCAGCCCCGTCGAGGCTCCACGCGCGCGTGCCGTACGGACCGCCCCCACTCGTGGTGCCGCCCGTGCCGTTCACTCCGCGAACGCCCCGCACACCGCGTCGTACTCCTCGGTCCACCACACCGCGAGTGCCGAAGCGGCCGGGAACTGGGGGTCGGCGCGGGTGTCGCCGCGCTCGTAGTGCCAGCGCAGCATCCAGAAGTCGTTCAGGCGTTCCCACCACACGCGGTGCACGGCCGCCACGAGCTCCGAGGGCGTGGCGCCGGCGGTGTGCCGGTAGGCGCGCGCGTACGCCCTGATCTTCGGCAGGTCCAGGGTGCCGGTCGGCCGGACGAAGAAGATCGCTGCGGCGCGGACGGCCTCCTCGGCGCGCGGCTGCACACCGAGCCGGTCCCAGTCGACGATCGCGGCCGGGGCGTGCCCCTTGTAGAGCACGTTGAAAGGGTGGAAGTCGCCGTGCACCCAGCCGACGGGTCCGCCGGGCGGGGGGCGCCGATCGGCGTGCCGCTCCAGCAGGGCGCGGCGCTCCAGGAGGCGGTGCCGGGCCAGTTCGTCGAAGGCGTCCGCGGGGCGGTGGCGGCGGACGTGGCCGAGCAGGTCGTCGATCAGGGCGAGGGTGTCGTCGGGGTCGGCGCTCTCCACGGGGTGCGGGTGCGTGGCGGGGCGGGTGCGCCCCTTGGGCGGCATCACGCGCTCCAGACAGGCGTGCACGGCACCCAGGAGCGTGCCGAGGCGTGTGCACTGGTCGGTGGTGAGCTGGCCGCCGTGCCGGTGCCGGCCGTCGATCCAGGGGTGCAGGGCGTAGGCGTGGCCGCCGATCACGGCGACCGTGCGTCCGTCGCGGCCGGCCAGCGCGGGCGCCACCGGGACGCCCAGGTCGGCCAGGCGCCGGGTGGCGCGATGCTGCCGGGCGATCGCCGCCGGATCGGCGGTGTCGGGGTCGAAGTGGTGCTTGAGGAAGTAGCGGCCGCGGGTGGTGCACAGCCGGTACCCGCGGTTCAGCAGACCCTGGTCGACGGGTTCGCAGGTGAGGGCGGAACCGGCGGCGTACTGGCGCAGTAGGGCGCTCAGAGGGGGCGCATGGGGTGCAGAGGGTGGTACACATGGGCGCGGCACGCGCCAGATGCTAGGGCAACGGCCGAGGCTGTGAGCTGGGCGTTGTCACAGACAGTCTTCGAAAGTCGCTTTCGGTCACTTGAGGTCACCGTGGTGAGCACTTCCGGCGTGCGGCATTCGGCTCGCCTGCCCCCGGTACGGGTCATCCATCAAGAGCAGTTCCGGCCACTCTTCAGCCCTTCCCGACGTGGGGGTGGCCGGGATACCGTGCCGGTGTTCCGGCCCCCTGCACGGCTGTGACCAGCGGCTGCCCCGAGACGCGCGCCAGTACTTGGACGTCCAAGCGAAAATACTTGGAAATCCAATGAAACACGCAGGTCAGGAGGGGTTTCCCAGAATTGTGGAGCACTGGGTAACGTGGCTGTTGCAGGGCGCTCGCCGGGGCACCTGTCACGCCTGTTCCCGGCCGAGTGGCACCCACCCCGTGCCTCGGTGGTCGGTTACAGGTGAGCCGCACTGGCCTACCGGCAACCCCGGGGGCCGGACCGACGGAGGAGCACACGTGACCGTGGAGAGCACTGCCGCGCGCACACCGCGACGCAGCGCCGGAAGCAAGGCCGGCGCCACCGGCGCCAAAAAGAGCACCGGTGCGAACGCGAAACGGAACGCCGGACCCGAACTCGTTCAGTTGCTGACCCCCGAGGGGAAGCGCGTCAAGAACGCCGAGTACGACAAGTACGTCGCCGGCATCACTTCCGAAGAGCTCCGCGGGCTGTACCGCGACATGGTGCTCACCCGCCGCTTCGACGCCGAGGCCACCGCCCTGCAGCGCCAGGGCGAGCTGGGACTGTGGGCGTCGCTGCTCGGCCAGGAGGCCGCCCAGATCGGCTCGGGCCGGGCCCTGAACGACGACGACTACGTCTTCCCGACCTACCGCGAGCACGGCGTCGCCTGGTGCCGCGGGGTCGACCCCACCAACCTGCTCGGCATGTTCCGCGGCGTGAACAACGGCGGCTGGGATCCGAACAGCAACAACTTCCACCTGTACACGATCGTCATCGGCTCCCAGACGCTGCACGCCACCGGCTACGCGATGGGCGTGGCCAAGGACGGCGCGGACTCCGCCGTCATCGCCTACTTCGGCGACGGCGCCTCCAGCCAGGGCGACGTGGCGGAGTCCTTCACCTTCTCCGCGGTCTACAACGCCCCGGTCGTGTTCTTCTGCCAGAACAACCAGTGGGCGATCTCCGAGCCCACCGAGAAGCAGACCCGCGTGCCGCTCTACCAGCGCGCGCAGGGCTTCGGCTTCCCGGGCGTGCGCGTCGACGGCAACGACGTACTGGCCTGCCTCGCGGTCACCAAGTGGGCGCTGGAGCGCGCCCGCGCCGGCGAGGGCCCGACCCTGGTCGAGGCGTTCACGTACCGCATGGGCGCCCACACCACCTCCGACGACCCCACCCGCTACCGGGGCGACGAGGAGCGCCTGGCCTGGGAGGCCAAGGACCCGATCCTGCGCCTTCGCCGCTTCCTGGAGTCCGCAAACCACGCGGACGAGGGATTCTTCGCGGAACTCGAGGCCGAGAGCGAGGCGTTGGGCAGACGAGTACGCGAAGCGGTCCGCGCCATGCCGGACCCGGACCACTTCGCCATCTTCGAGAACGTGTACGCGGACGGGCATGCGCTCGTCGACGAGGAACGCGCCCAGTTCGCCGCCTACCAGGCGTCGTTCGCGGACGTAGAGGGGGTCTGAGCATGGCTGCGGAGAAGATGGCCCTGGCCAAGGCGATCAACGAGTCGCTGCGCCGCGCCCTGGACGCCGACCCCAAGGTCGTGATCATGGGTGAGGACGTCGGCAAGCTGGGCGGCGTGTTCCGGGTGACGGACGGCCTGCAGAAGGACTTCGGCGAGAGCCGCGTCATCGACACCCCGCTCGCCGAGTCCGGCATCGTCGGCACGGCGATCGGCCTCGCCCTGCGCGGCTACCGCCCCGTGGTCGAGATCCAGTTCGACGGCTTCGTCTTCCCGGCGTACGACCAGATCGTGACGCAGTTGGCGAAGATGCACGCCCGCTCCCTGGGCAAGGTCAAGCTCCCGGTCGTGATCCGCATCCCCTACGGCGGCGGCATCGGCGCGGTGGAGCACCACTCGGAGTCCCCCGAGGCGCTGTTCGCCCACGTCGCGGGCCTGAAGATCGTCAGCCCCTCCAACGCGTCGGACGCGTACTGGATGATGCAGCAGGCCATCCAGAGCGACGACCCGGTGATCTACTTCGAGCCCAAGCGGCGCTACTGGGACAAGGGCGAGGTCGACCTCGAGGCGATTCCCGCCCCGCTGCACAAGGCGCAGGTCGTCCGCGAGGGCACGGACCTGACCCTGGCCGCCTACGGTCCGATGGTCAAGCTCTGCCACGAGGTCGCCGCCGCGGCCGCCGAGGAGGGCAGGTCGCTGGAGGTCCTGGACCTGCGCTCGGTGTCCCCGATCGACTTCGACTCCATCCAGGCCTCGGTGGAGAAGACCCGCCGCCTGGTCGTGGTCCACGAGGCCCCGGTCTTCTTCGGCTCCGGCGCGGAGATCGCCGCCCGGATCACCGAGCGCTGCTTCTACCACCTGGAGGCGCCCGTCCTGCGGGTCGGCGGCTACCACGCGCCGTATCCGCCGGCGCGGCTGGAAGAGGCGTATCTGCCGGACCTGGATCGCGTGCTCGACGCCGTCGACCGCTCGCTGGCGTACTGAGGGAGAGGTTCGTGACGACGATGACCGAAGCGTCCGTGCGCGAGTTCAAGATGCCGGATGTCGGCGAGGGTCTGACCGAGGCCGAGATCCTCAAGTGGTACGTCCAGCCGGGGGACACGGTCACCGACGGCCAGGTGGTCTGCGAGGTCGAGACCGCCAAGGCGGCCGTCGAACTGCCGATCCCCTACGACGGCGTGGTGCGTGAACTGCACTTCCCCGAGGGCAGCACCGTGGACGTGGGCACGTCCATCATCGCGGTGGAGGTGGCGGGCGCGGCCCCGGCCGAGGTCCCCGCACAGGCCCCCGCGGCCGAGCCGGCGCAGGAGGAGGCGGAGCCGCAGGGCCGCCAGCCGGTCCTGGTGGGCTACGGCGTCTCGACGTCGGCCACCAAGCGCCGCCCCCGCAAGGGCCAGGAGCCGGCGGTGTCCCAGGCCACGGCGGCACTCCAGTCGGAGCTGAACGGCCACAGCGCGTCGGCCGCGACCGCCCCGGCCCCCGCGGCGGGGGCGGACCGCCCGCTGGCGAAGCCGCCGGTGCGCAAGCTGGCGAAGGACCTGGGCGTGGACCTGGCGACGGTGGTCCCGTCCGGTCCGGACGGCATCATCACGCGCGAGGACGTCCACGCGGCGGTGGCGGCCACGGTCGCCCCGCAGGCGCCGGAACCGGTGACGGCTCCCGCCCCGGCGGCTCCGGCCCCGGCTCCCGCCCCCGCGGTGACCTACGACGGCGCGCGCGAGACCCGCGTCCCGGTCAAGGGCGTCCGCAAGGCCACGGCGGCCGCGATGGTCGGCTCCGCGTTCACGGCGCCGCACGTCACGGAGTTCGTGACGGTCGACGTGACCCGCACGATGAGGCTGGTGGAGGAGCTCAAGCAGGACAAGGACATGCAGGGGCTGCGGGTCAACCCGCTCCTGCTGATCGCCAAGGCCCTGCTGGTCGCCATCAAGCGCAACCCGGAGATCAACGCGTCCTGGGACGAGGCCAACCAGGAGATCGTGCTCAAGCACTACGTGAACCTGGGCATCGCCGCGGCCACCCCGCGTGGCCTGATCGTCCCCAACATCAAGGACGCCCACACCAAGACGCTCCCGCAGCTCGCCGAGGCACTCGGTGAGCTGGTCTCGACGGCGCGCGAGGGCAAGACGTCCCCGGCGGCCATGCAGGGCGGCACGGTGACGATCACCAACGTCGGCGTCTTCGGCGTCGACACGGGCACGCCGATCCTCAACCCGGGCGAGTCGGCGATCCTCGCGGTCGGGGCCATCAAGCTCCAGCCGTGGGTCCACAAGGGCAAGGTCAAGCCCCGCCAGGTCACCACCCTGGCCCTGAGCTTCGACCACCGCCTGGTCGACGGAGAACTCGGCTCCAAGGTCCTGGCGGACGTGGCCGCCGTCCTGGAGCAGCCCAAGCGGTTGATCACCTGGGCCTGAGCCGGGAGATCGTCCGGGCCTCGTACGACGACGAGCCGTGCACCCCACCCGGGGTGCACGGCTCGGTCGTGCCGTACGACGGCCTCAGCCCAGGCGGGCGAAGCCGTAGTTGAGGATCTTCGTGGCGTCGGTGGCGCGCTGGTTGACCGAGGACGAGGCGAGGACCGTGCCGACGACGGTCCTGCTGCCCCGCGTCGCGGCGAAGACCAGGCAGTACTTGGCCTGCGGGCCCGAGCCGGTCTTCACCCCGATGGCGCCCTTGTAGCTGCCCAGCAGGGTGTTCGTGTTCGTCCACTTCGCCATCGTGCGGGTGCTGCCCGTCCTGGTGACGGTCTTGGCCGTGTACGACTTCGTCTTCACGATGGTGCGGAACGTGGAGTTCTTCATCGCACTGCTCGCGATCTTCGTCAGATCGCGCGGCGTCGAGTAGTTGCTGCCCTTGCCGATGCCGTCGAAGGAGTCGAAGTGGGTGTTCTTCAGCTTCAGGCTCTTCGCGGCGGCGTTCATCTTGCCGATGAAGCTCTTCACGCGCGCGTCCCGCGTCGAGCCGGAGCCGAACTTGTCGGCCAGCGCGTACGCGGCGTCGCAGCCGGACGGCAGCATCAGACCGTACAGCAGCTGACGGACGGTCACCTTGTCACCCACGATCAGGTGCGCCTGGGAGGCGTTGTTCCTCACGACGTAGTCGCTGTACGCCTTCTGGATGGTGACCTTGGCGTCGAGGTTCAGGTGCGGCTGTGCGAGCACGACCTTCGCGGTCATGATCTTGGTGGTGGAGCCGGTGGACAGCCGTGTGTCCGCCTTCTTCGTGAACAGCGTCGAGCCGTTGGCGTTGTTCATCGCGTAGCCGCCCTTGGCGACGATCGACGGCGCGCTGACGGCCTGTGCGGGTGCCGCGGCGAGAGCTCCGGTGACGAGCACCGCGCCGGTGGTCAAGGCGACGGCGGTGGCTCTGCGGAGGCGGCTGGCCTGAGTGCCGGTTTTCAAGTGAGATACCCCGATTACGTTGAATGCCCCGAGGGTGCGGTCGAGTTGAGTTCCCAACAGAGTGGGGCCGCACCTGTGTGACTTCCGGCACACGTGGATGGTTGCGCCGTCGGCGGGGTGAATTTCCCATGGCCTACCGGGGACTTGTGGGCGGTCCGCATGATGGACGAGCCGGGTCATGCGTACGTCTTGTATCTATGCTGTGGGCATGACCCTCGCCGTGAAGCAGCCTCCCGCCGCCGACCGTGTGTACACACACGTCAAGAAAGCCGTCCTGGAGCGCCGCTACGAAGGCGGAACCCTGCTGACCGAGGGTGAGCTGGCCGAGGCCGTCGGCGTCTCCCGCACTCCGGTGCGCGAGGCGCTGCTGCGCCTGGAGGTCGAGGGGCTGCTCAAGCTCTACCCGAAGAAGGGGGCGCTCGTCCTGCCGGTCTCGGCGCAGGAGATCGCCGACGTCGTCGAGACCCGGCAACTGGTCGAGGAGCACGCCGCCCGGAAGGCCGTACCCGCGCCGCCCGGACTCATCGAGCGCCTGGAGGAACTGCTGGCGAAGCAGAAGCAGCAGGCCGCCGCCGGGGACTTCGCCGCCGCGGCCGTCACCGACCGCTGCTTCCACGCCGAGATCGTCCGCAGCGGGGGCAACGAGATCCTCTCCCGCCTCTACGACCAACTGCGCGACCGGCAACTGCGCATGGGCGTCGCCGTCATGCACTCCCACCCCGACCGCATCGCCAAGACACTCGCCGAGCACGAGGAGATCCTGAACGCGCTGCGTGCCCGCGACGCGGAGGCGGCCGTCGGTCTCGTCCACCGGCACGTCAGCTGGTTCTCCCACCTGGCGCGGGGGGAGGTGCGATGAGTTCCGGGCCCGGTTCCTCGTCCGGATCGCCTTCCGGTTCCTCGCCCGACTCCTCGTCCGGTTCGTCCGGTTCGTCGGCGGGTTCACGCGGCGTCGTCGGACTGCCCGGCGATCCGCCCGGCGGGCGGCGTGCCGTCGCCGTCTGGGGCATCGGCGTCACCGTCTACTTCGTCGCCGTCATCTTCCGTACGTCGCTGGGCGTCGCCGGCCTCGACGCCGCCGAACGCTTCCACGTGAGCGCCTCCGCGCTGTCCACCTTCTCCATCCTCCAACTGCTCGTCTACGCGGGCATGCAGATCCCGGTCGGCCTGCTGGTCGACCGGCTCGGCACCAAGAAGGTGCTCGGCATGGGGGTGGTGCTCTTCACGGCGGGCCAGCTGGGGTTCGCGTTCTCGGCGTCGTACGGCACCGCGCTCGCCTCCCGTGCGCTGCTCGGCTGCGGCGACGCGATGACGTTCATCAGCGTGCTGCGGCTGGGCTCGCGGTGGTTCCCGGTCCGCCGCGGGCCGCTGGTCGCCCAGCTCGCCGGGCTGGTCGGCATGGCGGGCAACCTGGTGTCCACGCTGGCGCTGACCCGGCTGCTGCGCGGGTTCGGCTGGACCCCCGCCTTCGCGGGCAGCGCGCTGGCCGGCGTCCTGGTGCTGGTGCTGCTGGTCCTCTTCCTCAGGGACCACCCCGAGGGCCACGAACCCGAGCCGCTGCCGCACCAGGGTGTCGCGTATGTGCGCCGGCAGATCGCCGCGGCGTGGCGGGAGCCCGGCACCCGGCTGGGCATGTGGGTGCACTTCACCACCCAGTTCCCGGCGATGGTGTTCCTGCTGCTGTGGGGGCTGCCGTTCCTGGTGCAGGCCGAAGGGCTGTCACGGGCGACGGCCGGGGAACTGCTCACCCTCGTCGTGCTGTCGAACATGGGCATCGGCCTCGTCTACGGCCAGATCGTCGCCCGGCATCACGCGGCACGGCTCCCGCTGGCCCTCGGCACGGTGGCGGCGACGGCGACCCTGTGGGCGGCCACGCTGGTGTATCCCGGCGTGCGCGCACCGATGTGGCTGCTGGTGGTGCTGTGCCTGGTGCTGGGCGCGTGCGGGCCGGCCTCCATGCTCGGGTTCGACTTCGCGCGGCCGGCGAATCCGGCGGAACGTCAGGGGACGGCCTCGGGGATCACCAACATGGGCGGTTTCATGGCCTCGATGACGACGCTGTTCGCGATCGGGGTGCTGCTGGATGCGACGGGGGAGGACTACGAGGTCGCCTTCTCCGCCGTGTTCGTGCTGCAGGCGGTGGGCGTGAGCCAGATCCTGCGGTTGCGGAAGCAGGCGGCCCGGCGGGAACGGGAGCGGTTGGTGGCCAGTCGTGTGGAGGCGGTGCACGTCCCCGCGTGACGGTGCGGTGTGCCGCCGCCGGGCGGGGCGACCCGCCGGTGCCGCTGCCTCCGCCCGTGCCGCCCGGGGATGCTCCCAGGCGGCACGCACTGGGGAGGCGCGACTGCCCGCGGCCGTGCCGGCAGGCGACCGACCGCAGCCACGTGCTCCTGGTGCTACTGCGTCACGGTGAAGTTGCGCAGGATCGCCTCCGCCAGGTCTGCGTCTCCCTCCGCCTTCACACGGTCCGCCACCGCCTCCGGGGTCACCCGGCCGCAGGCCAGACGGACGTAGGTCTCCCAGTCCAGGGTGAGGGTCGCGGCCGGGCCCAGGGCGGGGGCCGTCTCGAGGGTGCCGCGGCCCTGGATGTCGACGCGGATCGTGCGGAGGAACTCCACGGGCCCGTGGACGTCGAGGACGATCGCCGAGCTGCGCGGGGCGTCGGCCTTCCGGGCGACCACGTCGGGGAGGGCGTCGAGCAGGTAGTCCCGGGCGATGAGCGCGCCGGGCGAGTCCAGGTTGCCGGGACGCCCGAGGGCGGCGCGCAGGTCCTGTTCGTGCACCCAGATGTCGAACGCCCGGTAGCGCATGGACTCTTCGAGGGTGAACTCGGTGCCGAGCGGGCCGCGCACCTTGGTGCCCGGGTCGCGGGACTCGTTCCGCAGCTGGCGGTTGCGGCGGATGATCGTGTACTCAAGTTCGGAGGTCATCTCCGGTGCCGTGTGGTGGCGCCGGACGTCGACCTGCATCTCCATGTAGCGCTGGTGCTCGTTGGTGACGTGGAACAGGTCGCGCGGCAGCGAGTGGATGGGACGCGGATCGCCGAGCGCCTCGCAGTCCATGCCGATGACGTGCGAGACCATGTCGCGGATCGACCAGCCCGGGCAGGGGGTCCGCTGGTTCCACTCGCCCTCCACGAGGGGCTGCACCAGCTCGGATATCGCCTCGACGGAGTGGGTCCAGGCGTCGGCGTAGGGCTGGAGGGTGGGATGCAGACTCACGGAACGGGACCCCTCGGCGGTCGGTACACGGGCAAGTTGTGGCTCCCCCAGCGCTTGACGCCTGGGAGGTACCCCCAGGCGGCATGGCCGGTGGGATGCGGCGGCGGTCGGCGGGCGGCTTGCACCCCCCGGACTCTCGCTCCGCTTCGAGCGGGGGACCCCCAAGTTACGCTGCTGTGGGGCACCCCGGCAGTGCTTTCGTGTGACGATCGTAGGCCCGTGTGGACAACTCGAATGCCAGGACGGTGGTAGTGTGCGCGCCTCGCTGATCCAGATCGCCGTGGATGAGGGTGAATCGGTCGAATCGCGACGGGAACGGGCGGCCTCGCTCGTGAGGAGTCAGGCCGCAGCCGCCGACCTCGTCGTGCTGCCCGAGCTGTGGACCACCGGAGCCTTCGCCTTCGAGGAGTTCGGGCGCGAGGCCGAGCCGCTGGAAGGGCCGACGTACGAGGCGATGGCCAAGGCGGCGAGCGACGCGGGCGTGTGGCTGCACGCGGGCTCGATCCCCGAGCGCGATCCCGACGGCCCCCTCTACAACACCTCCCTGGTGTTCACTCCGGCCGGCGACCTGGCTGCCGCCTACCGCAAGGTCCACCGCTTCGGCTTCGACAAGGGCGAGGCCGTGCTGATGGGCGCGGGCCGGGACCTGGTGACGGT
This sequence comes from Streptomyces sp. NPDC003393, assembly GCF_053589015.1. Taxonomy (NCBI): domain Bacteria; kingdom Bacillati; phylum Actinomycetota; class Actinomycetes; order Kitasatosporales; family Streptomycetaceae; genus Streptomyces; species Streptomyces sp. NPDC003393. The sequence goes on from NZ_JBSFRB010000014.1 coordinate 79,473, forward strand.
CCGCCTGCCGGACACCACCCTGGGCCTGGCGACCTGCTACGACCTCCGTTTCCCCGAACTGTTCCGCGGCCTGGTCGACGCCGGGGCCGAGACCCTGGTGGTCCCGGCGGGCTGGCCCGAGCGCCGGCGCGCGCACTGGACGCTGCTGGCCCGGGCGCGGGCGGTGGAGGACCAGGCGTTCGTGCTCGCCTGTGGAACGGCCGGGACGCACGCCGGGGTTCCCCAGGCGGGTCACTCGATCGTGGTCGACCCCTGGGGCGAGGTGCTGGCCGAGGCCGGCCACGGCGAGGAGATCCTCACCGTCGACTTCGACCCGGCGAAGGTCGCGACGACCCGGGAGCAGTTCCCGGCGCTGAAGGACCGGGTGCTGGGTCTGGAGCCGCCGCGCCACTGAGCGGGCCCGGTCCGCGCACCGGCTACCCGCCGGCTTCCGCGTGCCGCTCCTCCCGTTCCTTCTCCGCCAGGTGGATCACGCACACCGCCACCGCGATCAGCAGCGTGGGGTCGGCGTCCTCCCGTACGACGTCGATGCCGTAGGTGTCCACGACGCTCAGCCACCGCCGGGAGATCACCGCCAGCAGTTCGCCGTCGTACTCGACGGCGAACTCCCGGTCGAGGATCTTGCCGCTGACGTCGAGCTCGGTGCCGTCCACCAGGGACACGCGGTAGTGGTTGCGCAGCAGCGACAGCCGCTTGCGGCGGATCTTCGCCAGCGCCTCCCCGCCCCGCTCGATCACCATCGTGTCCCGCAGCGAGAACATCTTCTGGTGGATGTCGATCAGGACCCGGCCCTGGGTGTCGTTCAGCTCGAAGGTGTCGCGCAGCCGCGTGGGCCTTGCCGTCGACGAGGAAGACCTTGGAGCCGTGGTCGTCCTCGATCCAGTAGTCGTCACCGATGCCGAGGATCCGGTCGCGTACGAGGAATCTCATGCCCTCACCGCTTCCCCGCCGACCGGCCGGGAACCCCGCCGGTAGCCCGACGGGCGGAGCGCGCGGGCGCCGGTCCGGTTGTCGGTGGCGAGTGGCACCCTTGATCCATGAGCGAATCGTCCCCGGCCCCGACCCGCCGCCGCGCCCGCGTCCGTGCCCCCGAGCTGACCGGCAAGGGCGGCTGGCTGAACACGGGAGGCAAGCAGTACACCCTCGCCGACCTGCGCGGCCGCATCGTCCTGCTGGACTTCTGGACCTTCTGCTGCATCAACTGCCTGCACGTCCTGGACGAGCTCAGAGAGCTCGAGGAGAAGCACCGGGACACGGTGGTGATCATCGGTGTGCACTCCCCGAAGTTCGTGCACGAGGCGGAGCACCAGGCGGTCGTCGACGCCGTGGAGCGGTACGGGGTGGAGCATCCGGTGCTGGACGACCCCGAGCTCGCCACCTGGAAGCAGTACGCGGTGCGAGCCTGGCCCACCCTGGTCGTGATCGACCCGGAGGGGTACATCGTCGCGCAGCACGCCGGCGAGGGGCATGCGCACGCCATCGAGCGGCTGGTGGAGGAGCTGGAGACCGAGCACGCGGCCAAGGGCACCCTGCGGCGCGGGGACGGCCCGTACGTGCCGCCGGAGCCGGAGCCCTCGACCCTGCGCTTCCCGGGCAAGGCCCTGCTGCTGCCGTCCGGAAACCTGCTGGTCAGCGACACCACCCGGCATCAGCTGGTGGAGCTGGAGGCGGACGGGGAGACGGTCGTACGGCGGATCGGTCAGGGTGGCCGGGGGCTGACCGACGGTCCCGCGGACCGGGCGCGCTTCCAGGAGCCGCAGGGCCTGGCGCTGCTGCCGGACGGCACCGTCGTGGTCGCGGACACGGTCAACCACGCTCTGCGCCGCTTCGACCCGGAGACGGGACGGACCACGACTCTCGCGGGCACCGGGGAGCAGTGGATGCAGGGCGAGGCCACCTCCGGTCCCGGCCGGGAGGTGAAGCTGTCCTCCCCGTGGGACGTCGCCTGGTGGAACGGCAGGGTGTGGATCGCCATGGCGGGCGTGCACCAGCTGTGGGCGTACGACCCGGCCGACGGCACCGTCTCGGTCACCGCCGGGACGACCAACGAGGGGCTCGTCGACGGCCCGGGCGCCGAGGCCTGGTTCGCGCAGCCCTCCGGGCTCGCGGCCACGCCCGAGCGGCTCTGGCTCGCCGACTCCGAGACCTCCGCGCTGCGCTGGGTGGACCTCGAGGGCGAGGTCCACACCGCCGTCGGCACCGGACTGTTCGACTTCGGCCACCGGGACGGCGCCGCCGGGCAGGCGCTGCTCCAGCATCCGTTGGGCGTGACCGCGCTCCCGGACGGCTCGGTCGCCGTCAGCGACACCTACAACCACGCCCTGCGCCGCTACGACCCGTCGACCGGCGAGGTCACCACGCTCGCCACCGATCTGCGAGAGCCCAGCGGCGCGGTGCTCGACGGTGACGACATCGTGGTGGTGGAGTCGGCCCGGCACCGGCTGACCCGGCTGCGCCTGCCGGAGGAGGCCGTACGGGTCGAGGCGGTCGCCCACCGCACCGGGCGCGCGGCCACGGAGGTCGCCCCCGGGCGACTGCGGCTGGACGTGATCTTCCAGGCTCCGGCGGGCCAGAAGCTGGACACGCGCTACGGCCCGTCCACCCGGCTGCTGGTGTCGTCCACCCCGCCCGAGCTGCTGCTGGAGGGCGAGGGCGCGGACACGGACCTGTCCCGCACCCTGGAGCTGAACCCGGAGGTCCCCGAGGGTGTCCTGCACGTCTCCGCGATGGCGGCGAGCTGCGACGACGACCCGGCCAACGAATACCCGGCCTGCCATGTCCACCAGCAGGACTGGGGCGTTCCGGTCCGCCTCGCCGAGGGTGCGACGGACCGGCTGCCGCTGGTCCTGGCCGGCATGGACGCCTGATGGGAGCTGCCAGACCGTCGAGCGTGCCGGCTTGGGGATTGGCTGCGACGCATCCCGGCGCTGACGTCCTGAGCGCCTGCGGGCCCGCCTGCGCGGCTCAGAGGCTGAGCGGGTCGACGCCGCGTTCGCCGCTCGTATGATCTTGCTCCAGTATCGCCTCGCCACGGTGCTGGCGTGTCGCTGGCCGGTGCTCTTGACGTCAGAGTTCGGTCGTCCGGATCCCGCCGGGGTGCTCGCTCGGTGGCAGCCACAACTGGGGCTGGGACTCACTACCGAGTGTCCCTGGTGGACGGGACGGAGCTCGACGTCAGCGGCAAGATCCTCGACTGGTTGCGCAGCAGGGAGAGCCGTATGCGCCGGATCTTCGCTAATGGCTCCCCGCCCCGCTCGATCACCATGATCTCCCGCAGGGAGAACATCTTCTGGTGGATGCCGATCAGGACCCGGCCCTGGGTGTCGTTCAGCTCGAAGGTGTCCCGCAGCCGCGTGGGCCTTGCCGTCGACGAGGAAGCCCTTGTCGCCGTGGTCGTCCTCGATCCAGTAGTCGTCACCGATGCCGAGGATCCGGTCGCGTACGAGGAATCTCATGCCCGCACCCGCTTCCCCGGCGGCGGGCCCATGACGCGGCCGGTAGCCCGACAGGCTCACCCGAAGCCTCCGTGGACGCCCCCCGGCCCCAGCCGGGGGATGCATCGGACTCCTGCGGAGCAGGGCAGAACGGCCGGACCCTATGAGGGCGCGCGGAGTGCGTCGACGGGTTCCATGTGGGCGGCGCGGAGGGAGGGGTAGAGGCCGGCGAGGAGGCCGACGAGGGCTCCGGCGAGTGGGGCGCCGAGGGCGAGGCGCAGGTCGAGGACGGGGGTCCATTGTTTGGCGACGGCGACGGTGACGACGGTGGCGATGCCGAGGGCTGTGCCGATGATGCCGCCGAGGAGACCGATGGTGGTGGATTCGAGGAGGAATTGGGCGGCGATCTGGCGTCGTGATGCGCCGAGGGCGCGGCGGAGTCCGATTTCTCCGACGCGTTCCATGACGGTGACGAGGGTGACGTTGGCGATGCCGATGGCGCCGACGATGAGGGAGACGAGGCCCAGGACGAGGAAGAGGCTGTTGACGTCGTTCTGGACGCCGTCGCGGGCTTTGGTGAGGTCGGGGGGTGCGGTGACGGTGAGGGCGTCCTGGTGTCCGGGGGCGAGGGCGATGGGTGCTTGGCGGGCTACTTGTCGGGCTGCGCCGAGTGCGGTGTTGATGAGGACGGTGTTGACGTTTTTGAGGCCGAGGCGGTCGGCGGCGGTGGTGGGGGGGAGGATCACGGCGGTGGAGAGGCGTTGTTCGCGTTTGATGCCGCTGAGGATGCCGATGACGGTGTAGGCCTGGCCTTTGAGGAAGATGGCCGGGGCGTTCTGGATGGTGTGGATGCCGAGGAGTCGGGCGGCTTGGTCGCCGAGGACGGCGACTTGGCTGTGGCGGGTGAGGTCGCCGGTGTCGTAGAAGCGGCCTGCGGTCATGGTGGCGTGTACGGCGGTGGGCAGGGTGGGTGAGGCGGCGACGACGGCGAGGGTCTGGCCGGGGGTGTCGCCGGGTGTGTTGATGTCGTTGGAGCGTACTTGGACGCTGTTGGTGCCTGGGGAGTCGGCGAGGGCGGCGACGGAGGTGACTCCGGCGAGTCGTTGGACGGCTTGGGTTGCTGTCCAGTCGACGAGTGGTCCGGTGTCGTCGTCGCCGGGGAGCGGGGGTGGGACTTTGACGCTGATGGAGGTTGCGGCGAGGGCGTCGAAGCGGCCGACTATCTGGTTGCCGGCGGTGGAGGCGACGCCGATGGTGATGACGAGGGTGGTGATGCCCAGGATGGTGCCGAGGGTGGTGAGTGCGGAGCGGACGGGGCGGGCCAGGACACCGGCGAGGGCTTCGGTCCACAGGTCGCGGGGGTCCATCCAGGGGCGTTCGATGCGTGCTGGGGCCGGTGCTGTCGCCGTCGCCGCAGTCGTCGGGGCGGGTTGCGCGCTCGCTGTGTGTCGGGCGCGGTTCACTGGGTCTCCTGGGTGAGGCGGCCGTCGGTGATGCGGACGCGCTGGCCGGCCCGTCGGCTGACTGTTTCGTCGTGGGTGATCATGACGAGGGTCATGCCCTGGGTGCAGAGGTCGTCGAAGAGTTCGAGGACGGAGAGGGTGTTCTCGCTGTCGAGGTTGCCGGTGGGTTCGTCGCAGAGCAGGAGTGCGGGGTCGCTGATGAGTGCGCGGGCGATGGCGACGCGTTGGCGTTCGCCGCCGGAGAGGCGGTCGGGTTTGAAGCCTGAGCGGTGTGCGAGTCCTACTCGTTCCAGTGCGTGGTGGGCGCGTTGGAGGCGGGTGGGGCGTCCGCGTCCGGGGCGGGGTCTGCGGTAGGCCTCGGCGAGCATGACGTTTTCGTCGACGGTTCGGTAGGGCAGGAGGTGGAAGGCCTGGAAGACGAATCCGATGCGGCTGCCGCGCAGGGCGGTGCGTTCGAGGTCGCCGAGTCCGGTGGTTTCCACGCCGTCGAGTCGGTAGGTGCCGGTGGTGGGGCGGTCCAGGAGGCCGAGGGTGTTGAGGAGTGTTGATTTTCCCGAGCCGGAGGGGCCGACGATGGAGAGGTGTTCGCCGCGTCGTACGGTCAGGTTCACGCCGCGCAGTGCGTGGACGGGTGGTTCGGTGGCAAAGGTCCGGGTCACGTCGGTGAGTTCGATGACGATGTCCGGGTCGTTGCCGCCGTTCTCGTTCAGGGGTGTGCTCTCCCGGGCTGCCGGGACGGCCGGGATGCCGGCGGTGGGCGGGACGGCCGGGATGGCGAGGGTGGGCGGGTCGGTGGCGGTGTCCGGGCTGGTCACTTGCCCACCACCACCATGTCGCCCTGTTTCAGGGTGCCGCCGGCCGGCTTGACCTCGACGAGGCCTGCTGCGGAGAGCCCGACGGTGACGTCGACGTCGGACACGGTGCTGCCGTGCTGGATCTGGATGCGGGGTTTCCCGTCGGACGAGGTGTGGATCGCGGCGAGTGGCACGGTCAGGACCTTGCCGTCCGAGGCACCGATCTTGATGGTCACCTTCACCGCCGCGCCGGCCTCCCCGGCCAGCGGGCCGGGATCGGTCACCGAGATCCGCAGCTGGACCGGTGCCGATCCGGCACCACCGGCTGCCGGGTCCGCCGCGGCGGCGCCGTCACCGCCGCCGGCCGCTGATCCGGTGTCCTGCGACGTTGCCCCGCCGGAGGTGTCACCGCCTCCTGCACCGCCGTGCGTCGGCGAGGTGCCGGCGGTGGGGGTGGCGTCGGCGCCGAGTGCGGCGATGGTGCCGTGAGCCTTCTTGCCATCGGTGGTCGTCAGGTCGACGGCCATGCCCTTGTGGAGCAGTTCGGCGTCCGAGCCGGGAACGACTGCCTGCACGACCAGGTCGGAACTGGTCACGGTACCGATCTGGCCGGAGGGGGTGTCCCCGGCCTTCACGCTCACCTTGTCCAGCCGTACGGGCAGCTTCGGGAAGAAGACCACCTCACCGGCCGGGACCTTCGTCCCGTAGGACGCCTGGAACGTACTGAGCGCGGCATTCGCCATGTTCAGCGACTTCTGTGCGGACTTCACCTGTATCCGGTGCAGCTCTGCAGCGGTGCTCGACTGCGGGTTGGGCGAACTCGTGCCGCCATGGGAACCCGCATCGGCGCTGTCGCTGCCGGTGCTGCCGTCACCGCTGGGGCTGCCGCTGTGACCGCCGTCACTGCCGCTGCCGCCGGCAGTCGTGGTGAGGAGTGCCTCCTGGGCGGAGGAGACCGCCTGCTGCAGTTGGCCCAGCTGCTGCTGTTCGTCCGGGCTGGGCTGCTGCGCCGCATACCCCTTGTGCTGGTACAGATGAGTGACCGCTGTGGCGGTGCCGTGTTTGAAGGTGCCGCTGATCGCTCCGGGGTCGAAACCGAGACGTCGCAACGCTTTCTGGAGCTGCTTCACATCATCGCCGGATGTGCCGGGACCCAGGGTGCGGTACATCGGCACCTTTCCCTGCAGCGCGAGTACCGGACGTCCGTTGACCGTCATCAGCACATCACCCTCCTTGATCTTGGCACCGGCGACCGGTGCCTTGGTGACCCGCTGCTCGCCACCCCCCTCCCCGCCGGCCGCGCCGCTGCCGGAGGTCCCGGTGCCCACCGCGCCGGCCAGGGAGAGCGGCTCGGGCGAGGCGAAGTCGACGGACCCGCTCGCCACCACGGTCGCGGTGAGCGACTGCCGTTTGACCGCCACGGTCACCGGACCGGCCGGGGGCGCGCTGTGCGCGGCGGCCGCGTCGGCGGGGGACTGCACCTGCGTACCGGCGAACCAGCCACCCGCGCCGACCAGAACCACCGTGCCGATCACCGCACCCAGCTTCCTGCGACTACTGAGCTGCCTCACGCCCCCTCACCCCAGTACGGGTGGGCCTTCTCCTTGGGGAAGTAGGCGGCCCGGAACTTTTTGCCGCACTCCAGGTCCTTCAGGGAGATGTCGATCTCCTTGGTGAGCAGCGGCAGCGCCTCCTCCTTGGACATGGTGAAGTGGTTTTCCGGCACGTTTTGTTCCCGGCGCACCATAGTGACCATGCCGGTGGGCTGGGTGGTGGTGACCGGGATGCCCTGCGCCTTGAGGCAGGTCGCGTACTGCTGGGCGAGCTGCACCAGTTGGGCATCGCCGTTGAGCGCGAGACCGTTCGCCCGGTTCGCATCCTCCCTGGCAGACCACTGCTTCTTGGCGTCGGCGACGCTCTGGTCCGGCCCATACGCCTTGACATGTGCCTCGGCGCTGCATCCGCCGGGCTTTTCCAGTATCTCCTTGTCCGTGGTCTCGGGGGGGACGCCGTTCAGCGCGTTGTTGTAGGCCTCCTTCTGGGCGGCGGTGAACCCCTTTTCATCGTCGTCCGGGGGGGTGATGGTCTTTCCCCCCTGCTTTCCGCCCGCGTTGCTGAAGGGGGCATTCGGGTCATCGGGGTAGACGGCAGCCGCATAATTGCCGAACCCGTACTTCTGCCGCCACTTCTTCGATACGGCGTAGTCTTCCCCGTCTATTCCGGCGAGAGAGTCATCGGACTTCGGCGTCACCACGTGCGGGGTGTAGGTGAAGCCCTTCTTCTTCATGCAGGCGGCGATGGCGTTCTCCAGGATGTATATCTTCTTGACTTCGTCGCTCGAGCCGGCCGGGATGGCGAGTTGCCCGGACCCGTCGGCCGCCTTCGTACTGCCGTCCGCCGCCGCTGAAGGGGAATCCGAGCCTGCCTTGTCGCTCGAACCACCGCATCCGGTCACCAGCGGCAGCATGGCGACCGCCAGTGCCGCGGCCAGGGAGTTGCGTATCGCGTTTTTAGACATGTCCATGCCATATCTCTGTTCAGGGATCGTTGTTGGTTGTCGGCGGTCGGTCGCCGATTTGCCGGTTGGCGTGGGGCTACGGGCCGGGACAGTCCGGGCGTGGGCTCAGCCGGCGGTCTCCGTGACAGCGTCCAGGAGCCGGTGGTCGGTGGCCAGGTTGATCAGCGCAGCCCGGTTCGGCACCGTGCCGTCCATGTTCTCTCTGCCTTTGTCGAGGGGGCTCGCGATCACCTGCACCTTCCATCCGTCGGAGGTCAGGTAGGAGATGCCCCACGCGTGCGAACCGCCGTTGCCTCTCATCTGAGGGGGCAGCGACTCCTTGGCGGTGTAGTACTGCAGCAGGCTGTCTCCTGAACCCGTCGGGATGATCGAGCACTTGACCAGCTGACCGCCCCACGGTGTGGCGAGGCGGCGACCGAAACCGTCCCGGCACGCCACAGGTCCTGATGGGAGCAGGGACGAGCCGGTGGGGGATTGCGTGATTGCCACATACAGGTCGGTCACCAGACCGTTGACATCGGTCAGCCGGAAGTACGGCCCGGGCCGCTTCTGCGAGAACATGCCGACCTTCCCCGGCGGAAGCATCGACCGCAGCAGTGTCAGCGAGGGATACCGGACTGGTGTTTTTGCGGCCGGCAGCGTGCGGCTGCTCTGCGGCGCCGGTGCGAGCACCCCGTAACCGCCGACCGCCACGACCGCAGCCATGGCCGTGGTGCTCAGCGCCACACCGATCCGGCGCCTACGGCGGATCCGGGTGCCCTGCGTGATCGCGCCCGGTACCAGATCCGGCATCGGCGGTTCCGGGCCGGTGTCCAGCTCGCCCAGGGCTTCGGCCAGGCCGAACCCGTACTCGTCGCCGATGTGCTTTCCCGTCATGTTCACCGCCCTGCCTTCGGATATCCGGTTTCGGAGCCCTTGCCTGGGTCTGCCCTGTTCCCGAGTGACACCGCGAGTGGTGTGTCGCCCAGGATGCGGCGCAGCGTGGCCAGCCCCCGGAAGGTCTGGCTCTTCACCGCGCCGGTGCTGCACCCCAGCGCCTCCGCGGTCTGCTCCACGCTCTGGTCCTCCCAGAACCGCAGCACCAGCACCGCCCGGCTGCGCGCGGGCACCTGTCGCAGAGCCGCCAGCAGCGTCAGCCGCAGATCGGGGTCCTGCGCCGGGGCCGCCACGTCGTACTCGTGCGCACTCGGCCGCTCCCACCAGCGCCGCCGCCGGGTCTCGTCCACGAACGTGCGGAACAGCACCTTGCGGGCGTAGCTGTCGGCAGAATCCATCCGCACCCGGTGCCACACCGCGTACATCTTCGCCAGCGCCGTCTGCGTCAGGTCCTCGGCCAAGTGCCAGTCACCGCACAGCAGATACGCCGAACGGCGCAGGAGCGCCTGACGGCTGCGCGCGAACTCCTCGAATTCGTCGGAGCTGCTGTCGACTGCGCGGACGCCGGAGACGTCCAGTTCCTCTGGAGTCCGGATCACTGGCCGCCTCCGCCCGGCACCGCAACGGTGCGCGGTGAGAAGTGGTTCATACCGTACTGACGTACCGGGCAGCACCGTAGGTTGTCACCGGTTCGCTAATTTTTTTGGACCGAGGTACTGCGCCCACCTGGGCAAGGATGCGTCCTCGAAGAGCGGGCCAGGTACGCGCACTCGGACAGCCGGCGTCCCTTCGGGAACGACGCCCGCACGACCCGGGCAGTCGACTCCGGCACCCCACGGTCGTCCCGGGAGTCCAGCGACACCCCAGCCCCCTCGCTCCGAGGAACAGAACTCATGCCGACCTCGGCAAGCCGACGGAGCCGGTTCACCCATTGTCCCAACGGAACCCTTCAGCCGGGACAGGTTCAGGGGCCGTACCCGCCGTCGATGTAGCCGTCGCGGTGGTTGTGGTGCCGTTCGTCCTCGACCACCGTGGTGGGCGGCACCATGACCCGGCGGCGCCGGTAGATGCTGCTGAACGTCGTGACGCCGATCAGCCCGACGATCATCAGGATGATGCCGACCACATCGAGATTGACCCCCTGCACGTCCCAGTCGGTCGCGAACGTGAGGATGGCTCCCACGGCGATGAGGATGATGCACCCGCCGAGGCCCATGAGTGTCGCCTCCTGTCCGGTCGTTGGATCCGTTCCGGGTACCCGGCCGGGCAGGAGGCATGCGCCGCAGCGCAGTTGACTACCCCTCCAGGAACGCCACCAGCGCGTTGGCCAGCAGGAACGGGTCGTCGGCGGCGCACAGTTCGCGGGCGCTGTGCATGGACAGGATGGCCACGCCGATGTCGACCGTGCGGATGCCGTGCCGGGCCGCGGTGATCGGGCCGATGGTCGTGCCGCAGGGCATGGAGTTGTTGGAGACGAACGACTGGAAGGGCACGCCGGCCTTCTCGCAGGCCGCGGTGAACACCGCCCGGCCCGAACCGTCCGTGGCGTAGCGGTTGTTGACGTTGACCTTGAGGATCGGGCCGCCGCCCGCGCGCGGGTGGTGCGTCGGGTCGTGCCGCTCGGCGTAGTTGGGGTGCACGGCGTGGCCGGTGTCGGAGGACAGGCAGACCGTGCCGGCGAAGGCGCGCGCCCGGTCCTCGTACGACCCTCCGCGCGCGAACACCGAGCGCTCCAGCACGCCGCCGAGCAGCGGGCCGTCCGCGCCCGTGTCGGACTGGGAGCCGTTCTCCTCGTGGTCGAAGGCGGCCAGCACGGGGATGTACGGCAGCTCGGGCGCGTCCGGCCCGGTCGCCACGGCCGCCAGGGCCGCCGTGCCGGCGTGCACCGAGAGCAGGTTGTCCATGCGGGGGCCGGCCACGAGTTCCCGGTCGCGGCCCAGGTAGGCGGGCGGCTCCACGGAGTGCACCATCAGGTCCCAGCCGGCGACCTCGCCCGCCGGCAGGCCGGACTCGTGCTCCAGGAAGGCGATGAGGTCGCCGTCGCGGACGTCGTCGCCGAGGCCCCACACCGGCTGGAGGTGCCGCTGCTTGTCGAGCTTGAGGCCCTCGGTGGAGACCGAGCGGTCCAGGTGGATGGCCAGCTGGGGGACGCGCAGCAGTGGGCGGTCGATGTTCACCAGGCGGCTGGAGCCGTCCCGGAGGGTGAGCCGGCCGGCCAGACCCAGGTCGCGGTCGAGCCAGGAGTTCATCAGCGGGCCGCCGTAGATCTCCACGGCGACCTGGCGCCAGCCGTGCGCTCCGGTGTCGGGCAGCGGCTTGACGCGCAGGTTGGGTGAGTCGGTGTGCGCGCCCACGATGCGGTAGGGCGTGTGCGGCGCCGCACCCTCGGGCACGTACCACGCGATGATCGCTCCGCCGCGCAGCACGTACTTCCCGCCGCTCGTGCCGTCCCACGCGTCGGTCTCGGCGACCTGGCGGAAGCCGGCCTTCTCCAGCCGTTCGGCCGCGTTGGCGACGGCGTGGTACGGCGACGGGCTCGCCGCGAGGAAGGACATCAGGTCGTCGGTGTGGCCGCGGTCGAAGCGCTGGCTTGTACTCATGGGTTCACCTTAACGACGGGACGAGGGTCCGCTCCCGGTGCCGGGAGCGGACCCTCGTGAGAACGCTGTGGAGGTGCGGTCAGAACGCGGTCTCGTCCAGTTCCATCAGGTCCAGGTCGACGTTCTCCGACAGCTTGCGGGCCAGGGTGACGCCGGGCAGGACGTTGGCCGCGAAGAACTTCGCCGCCGCGATCTTGCCGGTGTAGAACGCGCGGTCCTTGGCGGAGGCCGTCTCCAGCTTCTCGGCGGCGACCGCCGCGCCCTTGAGCAGCAGGTAGCCGACGACCACGTCACCGGAGGCCAGCAGCAGGCGGGTCGTGTTCAGCCCCACCTTGTAGATGTTCTTGACGTCCTGCTCGGTGGCCGCGAGGTCGGTCAGCATCAGGCCGACGACGGCCTCCAGCTCGACGGCGGCCTTGGCGAGGTGCTCGCGGGCGGCGGCCAGCTCCTCGCCGCCCTCGCCCAGCGCCAGGAACTTCTTGATGTCCTCGGCCAGGGAGTTCAGGGCCGCGCCCTGGTTGCGGACGATCTTCCGGAAGAAGTAGTCCTGGCCCTGGATGGCGGTGGTGCCCTCGTACAGGGTGTCGATCTTGGCGTCGCGGATGTACTGCTCGATCGGGTACTCCTGGAGGAAGCCCGAACCGCCGAAGGTCTGCAGGGACTGGGCGAGCTGCTCGTAGCCCTTCTCGGAGCCGTAGCCCTTGACGATCGGCAGGAGCAGGTCGTTGAGCGCGTGCTCGGTCTTCGCGTCCTCGCCGTTCGCCTCCTTGACCGCGATCGCGTCCTGGACCGAGGCGGTGTAGAGGACGAGGGCGCGCATGCCCTCCGCGTACGCCTTCTGCGTCATCAGCGAGCGGCGCACGTCGGGGTGGTGGGTGATGGTGACCTTGGGCGCGGTCTTGTCCATGAAGTTGGCCAGGTCCGGGCCCTGGACGCGCTCCTTGGCGTACTCCAGCGCGTTGAGGTAGCCCGTCGACAGCGTGGAGATCGCCTTCGTGCCCACCATCATGCGGGCGAACTCGATGATGCGGAACATCTGGCGGATGCCGTCGTGCTTGTCGCCGATCAGCCAGCCCTTGGCCGGGTGGCGGTCGCCGAAGGTCATCTCGCAGGTGTTGGAGGCCTTCAGGCCCATCTTGTGCTCGACGTTGGTGGCGTAGACGCCGTTGCGCTCGCCCAGCTCGCCGGTCTCCCAGTCGAACAGGTACTTCGGGACGAGGAAGAGGGACAGGCCCTTGGTGCCGGGGCCGGCGCCCTCGGGGCGGGCGAGGACGTAGTGGAGGATGTTCTCCTCCATGTCGTGCTCGCCGGAGGTGATGAAGCGCTTCACGCCCTCGATGTGCCAGGAGCCGTCCTCCTGCTGGACCGCCTTGGTGCGGCCGGCGCCCACGTCGGAGCCCGCGTCGGGCTCGGTGAGCACCATGGTGGAGCCCCAGGTCTTCTCGACCGCGATCTTCGCGAGCTTCTTCTGCTGCTCGGTGCCCTCCTCGAAGAGGATGCGGGCGAACGCCGGGCCGGAGGAGTACATCCAGATCGCCGGGTTCGAGCCGAGGATCAGCTCCGCGTAGGCCCAGATCAGGGACGGGGGAGCGGTGGTGCCGCCGATCTCCTCGGGCAGGCCGAGGCGCCAGTACTCGGAGTCCATGAAGGCCCGGTAGCTCTTCTTGAAGGTCTCCGGTATCGGGGCGGTGTTGGTCTCGGGGTCGAAGACCGGCGGGTTGCGGTCGGCGTCGGTGAAGGACTCCGCCAGTTCGTTCTCCGCGAGGCGGGTCAGCTCCTCCAGGATGCTTTTGGCGGTGTCGGTGTCCATCTCCTCGAACGGTCCCGTGCCGTACAGCTTGTCGCGTCCGAGGACTTCGAAGAGGTTGAACTCGATGTCGCGGAGATTGGACTTGTAGTGCCCCATGGCCACGGCTCCCGTTGTGGACTCGGCGAGGCACTGACTCCTCGCGTCTGGTTGACCTACCAACTAGTAGCTCAGATGATGCTACCCGTCGGTAATAAGAAGCAACCCCTGACGGTGTGGTCTGTGACGCGTCCGCGCCGGGCCCGGTTGCGCTCACCGGCTCCGGTCCTCACCGGCGCATGGTAGGTCCGGCGGCCGGCTCGTCGGTAGGCTGGCCGCATGTACGGATACGGCCAGCCGATGGACGGCGCCGCGCAGCAGCAGTACGTGCCGCCGCAGGAGCAGATGCCGGGCGGCATGGCGGGGGGCTACGGGCAGCAGCAGCCGCTGTACCCCGAGCCGTCGCCGCCCTCGCTCGCGGACGCGGTCCGTGCGTTCACCACCGGACAGATGTCCGCGGAGGACTTCCAGCAGGTCTTCGCCACGTCCAAGGTGTACTGCCCGCGCGGCGACACCCCGGGCTTCCTGGCGCTGCACAACACCCAGCAGCCGGTGATCCCGATGTTCACCTCGCTGAAGGAGCTGCGCCGGTACGCCGGCAAGGAGTCCAAGTACTTCGTGATCACCGGTGCCGAGGTGATCGACCTGCTGCCGACCGGGTACGGCTTCGTCCTGGACATGGAGGGCGAGCACCGCATGGTGTTCGACGCCAAGGCCGTGGAGCAGATGGTCGACTTCGCCATGCGCAGGATGTACGGCTGAACGCCTCCCTTCGGTGAGGGGCTCCCCCGGGGTCCTCTCCCGACCCCGATCGACACACCGCCGTCGGACCTTCGTGGCCGACGGCGTTCTGCTGTCCGGACGGCTTCGGCGGCGTTCTGCTGTCCGGACGGCCTCGGGGGCGTTGCCGTCCGCGGCGGGGTGCTCACGGCGTCCGCGGTGGCGGCGCCGGCCCTGTGACGCATGCCTCGTCGGCGAGAGGCCGATCGGGCCGGGAATCAGGGAATGTCACGCGAGCCTCCGCCGTTGGGGGTGGCAGAAAGTTGAACACTCAACTAGAGTGGTCGCACAAGGAGGTACCGACATGCCTGCAGTGACCGTCGAGAATCCGCTGGCGCTCCCCCGTGTGGCCGCGCCGGCCGACGCCGTGGCACGGCCCGTGCTCACCGTCACCACCGCACCGAGCGGCTTCGAGGGTGAGGGATTCCCGGTGCGCCGGGCGTTCGCCGGGATCAACTACCGCCATCTCGACCCGTTCATCATGATGGACCAGATGGGCGAGGTGGACTACGCGCCGGGCGAGCCCAAGGGCACTCCCTGGCACCCCCACCGCGGCTTCGAGACCGTGACCTACATCATCGACGGGATCTTCGACCACCAGGACAGCCAGGGCGGTGGCGGCACCATCACCAACGGCGACACCCAGTGGATGACCGCGGGCAGCGGCCTGCTGCACATCGAGGCGCCGCCGGAGTCCCTCGTCATGTCCGGCGGTCTCTTCCACGGCCTCCAGCTGTGGGTGAACCTCCCGGCCAAGGACAAGATGATGGCCCCGCGCTACCAGGACATCCGCGGCGGCAGCGTCCAGCTGCTGACCACGCCCGACGGCGGCGCGCTGCTGCGGGTGATCGCCGGTGAGCTGGACGGGCACGCCGGTCCCGGCATCACGCACACGCCGATCACGATGATCCACGCGACGGTGGCGCCGGGCGCGGAGGTCACGCTGCCGTGGCGGGAGGACTTCAACGGGCTGGCGTACGTGCTGGCGGGCAAGGGCTCGGTCGGCGCTGAGCGTCGTCCGATCCACGTGGGCCAGACCGCCGTCTTCGGCGCCGGCGGTTCGCTGACCGTCCGCGCGGACGAGAAGCAGGACTCCCACACGCCGGACCTGGAGGTCGTCCTCCTGGGCGGGCAGCCCATCCGTGAGCCCATGGCGCACTACGGGCCGTTCGTCATGAACACCAAGGACGAACTGATGCAGGCCTTCGAGGACTTCCAGAAGGGCCGTCTCGGCACGATCCCGGCGGTCCACGGCATGACGGAGACCGGCCCGCAGGGCTGACGCCGTGACAGAGACGGCTTCCGGGGGCCGGCCGTGCCCGGCCCCCGGGCCGGTCGCGGCCGACGGGGGCTGACCCGTCGTCACCCACTCACCCGGGCGGGCCTCCGTGCAGGACAGCTCGGGCGGTGCGTGGTCCGCTGGTGGGGTGCGCCTGCTGCCCGAGCCCGTCCGACGCCTCGCGGCCTGGTGTGCCGTCGTGCTGCTGGTCGCCGGCGTGGTGTGGATCGTGGTGCGGCTGTGCGTGACGTTCCGTACGGCCGTGACGCCCGTGCTGCTGGCGCTGCTGGGCTCCGCGCTGCTGCGGCCGCTGTTCAAGCGGCTGGTGCGGGCGAGGGTCAACCGGTCGGCGGCGGCCGGGATCACCTGCGTCGCCGTGCTGGTCGTCGTGGGCGGCGTGGGATACGTCGTGGTCCTCGCGCTGATCGAGAGCGGGCCGCAGATCGCCTCCTCGCTGGAGAACGCGGCGAAGTCGCTGTCCAGCCGTTTCGGGGTGCCCGGGGCGTCCCTGAAGGACATCGCCTCCCATGGCCGGGAGCTGCTGGCGAAGTTCGGCGGGACGGCGGTCTCCAACGTGATCAGCGGGGTCAGCGTGGTCGCCGAGTACCTCGCCATGGCCGTGCTGGCCCTGCTGCTGGTGTTCTTCTTCCTGCGCGACTCCGACCGGGCCCTGCGCGCCCTGCGCACGTTCTCCCCGGGGGACAGCGCCGAGGTGGCGGAGGCCATGGCGCGGCGCGCCTTCGCGGCCGTCGAGGGTTTCATGCGCGGCACCACGCTGATCGCGTTCATCGACGCCTTCTGCATCACCCTCGGCCTGTTCCTGCTGGACGTGCCGGGGGCCTTCGGGCTGGGCGCGCTGGTCTTCGTCGGCGCCTACATCCCCTACCTGGGCGCGTTCATCTCGGGCGCGGTGTCGGTGCTGGTCGCGTTCGCCGACCGGGGGTTCGTCGTCGCGCTGTGGGCGCTCGGGGTGGTGCTCGCCGTGCAGGTGCTGGAGGGGCACGTGCTCCAGCCGATGATCCAGAGCCGGACCGTGCAGCTGCATCCGGCGGCGGTGCTGCTGGCGATCACGGCAGGGGCGTCGGTCGCCGGGATCGTCGGCATGCTGCTGGCGGTGCCGCTGACGGCGGCGGCGTTCGGGATCGCCCATGAACTGCGTGAGCGCTACACGGCGTAGCGACCGGGCGCCGCACACGGGGACGGGTGCTCACAGCTTGTCGCGCGGCGGCTCGTACAGCTCGAACCAGATGCTCTTGCCCACCCCCCGCGGCTCGACGCCCCACGTGTCCGCCAGCAGCTCGATCAGCAGCAGCCCGCGCCCGGAGGAGGCCAGCTCGCCGGGCCGGCGCTTGTGCGGGAGCTCCTCGCCCGCGTCGGTGACCTCCACCCGCATCCGCCGCTCGCCCTTGTCGCCGCTCACCTCGGCGAGCAGCAGCGCGTCGGTGTCGGTGTGCACGAGGACGTTGGTCAGCATCTCGGACAGCAGCAGCACCGCGGAGTCCACCTGCTCCGTGGGCGACCAGTCGTGCAGCAGTTCCCGCAGCTGCTGCCGGGCGACCGAGACCCGCTCGGGCTCGGCCTGCGCGACCGTGAGGAGGGTGCGCCGGACCTCGGGCCGAACCGCCACCGCGCCACCGGGGGCTTCGGGGTGCCGGTTCAGGAGCAGCACGGCTATGTCGTCCTCGCGACGGTCGGCGAGCGGTCCGGTGGTGTAGTGCGAGGACGGTCCGTGCACACCCTGGACGAGCGCGTCGGCCAGCTCCTCGGTGTCGCCCTCGTGCTGCTCCAGGATCGTACGGACGCGCTGCCAGCCGGTGTCCAGGTCGTGGCCACCGGTCTCGATCAGCCCGTCCGTGCAGATCATCATGGTCTCACCGGGCTGCAGCGTGAACCGGGTCGTCGGGTAGTCGGCGTCCGGGTCGACGCCCAGGGGCAGGCCGCCCGCCGTCGGACGCATCAGGACCGTGCCGTCCGTCAGGCGGATCACCGGCTCCGGGTGCCCGGCGCGGGCCACGTCCAGGACTCCCGTGCGGGGGTCGACCTCGGCGTACAGGCAGGTCGCGAAGCGCAGGTCGGTGAGCTCGCCGTCCTCGGCGGCGCTGCTCACGATGCCGTGCAGGAACCGGGAGGCGCGGGTGAGGACCGCGTCCGGGCGGTGGCCCTCGGAGGCGTAGGCGCGCAGGGCGATGCGCAGCTGGCCCATCAGGCCGGCGGCGCGCACGTCATGGCCCTGGACGTCGCCTATGACCAGGGCGAACCGTCCCGATCCGGCCTGGGTGCGGCTGCGGGCGGGTCCGCCGGGCAGCGGGATCATGTCGTACCAGTCGCCGCCGACCTGGAGGCCGCCGCCGGTGGGGACGTACCGGGCGGCCAGTTCCATGCCGGGGACCTCGGGACCCAGCGTGGGCATCATCGAGCGCTGGAGACCCTCGCTCAGCTCGCGCTCGGTCTCCGCGGTCCCGGCCCGCGAGAGCGCCTGGGCCAGCATCCGGGCCACCGTCGTCAGCACCGAACGCTCGTCGGGCGTGAACGCGACCGGGTGGGTGAAGGCGGCCATCCAGGCGCCCATCGTGCGACCGGACGCGGTCAGCGGCAGGAACGCCCAGGAACGGCGGTTGAAGCGCTGGGCGAGCGGCCAGGTGAGCGGGTAGCGGGACCGGTACTCCTCCGGGGAGGAGAGATAGACGGCGCGGCCGGTGCGCACCACTTCGGCGGCCGGGTAGTCCGTCTCGAGCGACATGTGCACGAAGGGGCCCTCGTCACCGGGCCGCTGCCCGTGGTGGCCGATGATCGTCAGCCAGTCGCCCTCCACCCCGAACACGGCCAGGCCGTCCGGTGAGAAGCCCGGCATCGACAGCCCGGCCGCCACCCGCAGCACCTCCGCCGTGGACCGCGCCTCGGCCAGCGCCCGTCCGGCGTCCAGCAGGAACGCCTCCCGGGAGCGCCGCCAGTCGCCGGTGACCGTGCTGCCCCCGGCCGGGGAGCCCGGTGTCGGCTCGGTGACCTCTTGCAGAGTGCCGATCAGTTCGTAGGTCTTCTTGCGCCGGTCGTACGTCGGCCGGGAGCGGCTGCGGACGACCCGGATGATGCGGCCCCGCTCGTCCATGATCCGGATGCGCACCTCGGCGAGGGTGCCTTCGGCGACGGCCAGCTGCACCACACCGGTGATCTCGTTCCAGTCGACGGGGTGCAGACGGGAGCGCACCTGGGCCTCGGTGAGGGTGACCTCCTCGGCGGGCAGCCCCAGCAGCCGTGCCGCCTCGGCGTCGGCGGTGACCAGACCGGTGGAGGTGTCCCAGTGCCACACTCCGGTCCCGAGGGAGGCGAGAACGTCCCCCACGGCGGGAAGGGAGTGCTCACCAGTGCGCATTGCCCCACTCTAAGAACAGGCTCTCGAACACTGCCACCGTAGGCGTACGGGCACGCGGCCCGGGAACCGTCGCCGGCCCCTCGCGCGCATGGCACCGACGCCCCGCGTGAATGGGGGAGAGCCGAGCGTGGGGCGGCCGGTACCCTTGGTAGGTCCGGGCCGGTCCGTGTCCCTGCCCGGCGATCCCCGATCCGCGAAGACTGGATGAACGACGATGCATCGGTACAGGTCCCACACCTGCGGCGAGCTCCGCGCCTCTGACGTCGGCACCGGCGTCCGGCTCAGTGGCTGGCTGCACAATCGGCGCGACCTGGGCGGCATCCTCTTCATCGATCTGCGCGACCACTACGGCATCACGCAGCTGGTCGCCCGCCCCGGCACGCCCGCGTACGAGGCGCTGGACAAGCTGTCGAAGGAGACGGTCGTCCGGATCGACGGCAGCGTTGTTTCACGTGGAACCGAGAACGTGAACCCGGATCTGCCGACCGGCGAGATCGAGATCGAGGTCGGCGAGGTCGAGGTGCTCGGCGCCGCGGCCCCGCTGCCCTTCACGATCAACACCGAGGACGGGGTCAACGAGGAGCGGCGCCTGGAGCACCGCTTCCTGGACCTGCGCCGCGAGCGCATGCACCGCAACATCATGCTGCGCACGGCCGTGATCTCGGCCATGCGCCAGAAGATGGCCGCGATGGGCTTCAACGAGATGGCGACGCCCATCCTGTCGGCCACCTCTCCCGAGGGCGCCCGCGACTACGTGGTCCCCTCCCGTGTGCACCCGGGCAAGTTCTACGCGCTCCCCCAGGCGCCGCAGCAGTTCAAGCAGCTGCTGATGATCTCCGGCTTCGACCGCTACTTCCAGATCGCGCCCTGCTTCCGTGACGAGGACGCCCGCGCGGACCGCTCGCCGGGCGAGTTCTACCAGCTCGACATCGAGATGTCCTTCGTCGAGCAGGAGGACATCTTCCAGCCGGTCGAGAAGCTGATGACGGAGCTGTTCGAGGAGTTCGGGGATGGCCGCCATGTCACCTCGCCCTTCCCCCGCATCCCGTTCCGCGAGGCGATGCTGAAGTACGGCTCCGACAAGCCGGACCTGCGCGCCAAGCTGGAGCTCGTCGACATCACGGACGTCTTCGAGGGCTCGGAGTTCAAGGCGTTCGCGGGCAAGCACGTGCGCGCGCTGCCGGTCCCGGCGGTCCAGGACCAGCCGCGGAAGTTCTTCGACCAGCTGGGGGACTACGCGGTCGCGCAGGGCGCGAAGGGCCTGGCGTGGGTCCGGGTCGGCGAGGACGGCTCCCTGGCCGGCCCGATCGCGAAGTTCCTCACCGAGGAGAACGTCGCGGAGCTGACCAAGCGCCTGTCCCTGTCGGCCGGTCACGCCGTCTTCTTCGGGGCGGGCGAGTTCGACGAGGTCTCGAAGATCATGGGCGCGGTGCGGGTGGAGGCCGCGCGCCGGGCGGGCCACTTCGAGGAGGACGTGTTCCGCTTCTGCTGGATCGTCGACTTCCCGATGTACGAGAAGGACGAGGAGACCGGCGGGATCGACTTCTCCCACAACCCCTTCTCGATGCCGCAGGGCGGCCTGGAGGCCCTCGAGACCCAGGACCCGCTGGACATCCTGGGCTGGCAGTACGACATCGTCTGCAACGGCGTCGAGCTGTCCTCCGGCGCGATCCGGAACCACGAGCCGGACATCATGCTCAAGGCCTTCGAGATCGCGGGCTACGACCGTGAGACCGTCGAGGAGAAGTTCGCCGGCATGCTGCGGGCGTTCCGCTTCGGCGCCCCGCCGCACGGCGGCATCGCCCCCGGCGTCGACCGGATCGTCATGCTCCTGGCCGACGAGCCCAACATCCGCGAGACCATTGCCTTCCCGCTCAACGGCAACGCCCAGGACCTGATGATGGGCGCCCCGACGGAGCTGGACGAGTCCCGCCTGAAGGAACTGCACCTGTCGGTGCGCAAGCCGCAGCCGAAGTAGGCGGCACACGGATCGCTGAGGCGCCCGGGACCATGCCGGTCCCGGGCGCCTTCGTCTGCTCGCCCGGCCTACGTCCCCGTTGTTCACGCACGGCGCATGACGTTGTTCTCTGGTGTCAGCACCCCAGCTCTGTACGGCGCTCACGGACTGCCACTCGATCGCCCTGGCGAACGCCTCGTCCTTCGTGGCCTGCATTTCCGCGAGGCGGCCCGGGGCCACGACGGCGAGTGCCGCGCGCAGGGCTTCGGGTGTGTGCTCGGGGCGGGGAACCAGCCGGTGTTCGTCCTCGGGCAAGGTCTGAGCGCGCAATGGGTCACCCTGATCAGGGTTCAAGCGGCAGAGACGACTGTTCCGCCGCTGGGCCGAGATACGTGTACTCGGTCGACCGGGCGATACCCACCGCGTCGAGGCGCTGACGGAAGCGGACCCGGAAATGCACGTTGTCCCCGAGGCCCGGACGCATGCGGAGCAGTTCCTCCGGTTCCTCGAAGTGGACGTCGTAGGCCTGGGCGTTCCTGGCCGTTCCCGTCTTGACCTTCACCCAGCCGCTTTCGCGGAGTTCCGTGATGCGGCCCGAGATGATGATCTCCTGGTCCCGGGGCCTCGTCTCACGAAGCCGCTCGACATATCGTCTGCCGCGCTCCGTGAGCTGAGCCCTGCGCATGCCACCGTCGGCGCCGTACCAGGTCATTCCCAGGTCGAGACCGTACTTGCCCAGAGCCCGGGCCAGGGCGTCCACCGCGTCGAAGAGGCGCGACCACTCACGGACGTCCTGTTCGGCCTCGAGCGCATTGAGCAGTCTGGTGAGCATGTGCATGCCGGTACTCGCGGCCGATGTGGCGGGAGCGTCCATGGCCGGAGGCTCGGAGAGAACGACGGACGGCACGGGACGCGCATGGACCACAGTGCTGCCAGCTGAGATGCCCGTGAGCTCCAGCTGGACCGGAGTGCCCGCTGCGACGGAAATGGCGTTCTCCACCGGGTTCAGCAGAGCGTCGCCCCACTGGAAGCGCAGAGCGCCCCGTTCAGTGTCCGGCCCGGTCAGCCGCAGGCGCAGCTCCTCGTCGAGGCGGGCGTCGGGCTCGTAGGCATGTACCGCCGCAAGGCGGCTGGCGCGGTGCTCCGCCTCAACCTCCTCGTCGTCCCGTTCCTCGGTGCCCATTTCCTCGAGGAGGCGCGCAGCGATCTCGGCTGCTGCCGGATCGTCCCCGAGCAGCGCACGCCTGCGCTCACGCCAGCTGTCGCCGGTGGTCACAGTCGTACCTCCAGGTATCCGCGAGCCGGGGCGGCACTCTCTGGCGACGGAGAGCGGTCCGTCTGACCGGGCAGTCGGCAGCGCTGCCACCAGTCGTCCCACACACCCCGTTCCATGAAGTATGTCCGTTCCTCGGCGGTGAAGCGCTCCGGCCGGAAGACATGGCCGACGGGCTGGTACCCGACCCTGACCGGTGAGACTCCGAACTTGCGCAGCATGTTGTCCCGGCTCTGGAAAGCGGTGGTCAGCCATTTGGATCCGGGTCTGCCGCGCACGGCGCGCTCGGCACGCACGTCGATCAGGAGAGTCGCATCGATGTTCCCAGGATCGGGCTTCGTGCTCACGAAGCTGCCGCCGAGCCACAGCCTGTGGATGAGCGTACGCCCGTCCATGACGTCTGCGTAGGCGTCCTCCAGCGTGAAGAAGCGATCGAGATAGCCATGCAGTCCGCCCCACAGTGACTGGCGTGTTTCGGAGTCCTGGAACTCCGGTGCGCTGACCAGCATGGCCTCGGCCTCGTCGAAGGAGACGGAGTAGCGGCCCAGCGGAAGGAATCCGTTCGCGGCGAAGGAAGGCAGCACATGAAGTCCTGTCGGGTACGGATGGACGCCGTGAGTGTGCAGGGTACGCCGGTGAGTTCTGCGGCCACGGCTCATCCTGCCGCGCGGATCTCACCGCCGTCAGAGATGTGCGGCACTTGGTCGTCCACCTCTCTGCACTCACGGCACCTGCCCGGCCGAGGCGCCCGGAAGGCGCGGTCGCAGCCGTCGCAGGTCTGGAGGGGGTGTCGGGGCTCGGGGGCCAGTGCGGCCGAGGGCCTGAGTGGTGGCGCGGGCGGGAGCTGAGCGGTCAGGCGGTGGGCGAGCAGGGCGGCCGGGCGGATCAGCGGCTCGTTCGGCAGGTTCGCGGTCAGGGCGTGGCGTACGGCGGTGGGGGTGAGGTCGCGTTCCAGCCAGGCGGCGACGCCGGGTGCGAGGTGTTCCGCCTCGGTGGCGGAGAGGAGCAGCCGGGGGTCGTGGCGGCGCAGGCCGGCCAGGACGTCGAGGGCCGCCTGGAGCAGGGCGGGCCAGGGGCGCGACGGCTGGGGCACGGCGGGCAGCCGCCGCTTGCGGGACGCGGGCTCGTCGGGCGCCGTCCGCCGCGAGGGCCTGCGGGCGGCCTGCTCCCGGGCAGCCCGGTGACCTGGCCGGTTACAGGACACCGTGCGGGTGACGATCCGGCCGGTGGGGGTGCGCTCGCGGGTGCGGCGCAGGTAGCCGTGCGTTTCGAGTTCCCGCAGGGCGGCGGCGATGCGGGTGGGGCCCTCGGGAAAGCGGGCGGCGAGGGTCTTGATGTCGACGGCGGTGCCCTGCCGCACCGACTGGATGTAGCAGGCCAGTCCGATGGCGAGCAGGGACAGCTCCGGGTGCTGGGCCAGGTCGTTGCCGATCACCGTGAAGTTCTCGGTGTGGCGGACGTGGTCGTGGGCGACGCCGGCCACGGGCTGCCCGCCGGGGTGGTTCTTGCCCCGGATACGGGACTGGGCGCGCGCGGGCGCGCTAGGGTTTTCGGTGTCCATCGGGAAGGTCCGATCTTCCTCGGTGGTCAGGCCCTCGCACTGGGATGCCAGTCCCGGCGAGGGCCGTTCCATGTCTGGGGTTGTTCGTGTGCTGCTGGCGCTGAGCGTAGGGCAGGCAACCGGTCCCGGATCCAGCTCACTTGGGCATATTCACTCGCGGGGGTGAGTTTGCCCGGCGGGAGGGAGGGGTGGGGCTTGGAGGGATCCTTTCTCGTCAGTGGGTAGTGCATAGGGAGCGCAGGTCCGACCGGGGAGTGGGCGGCCACGTTCCGGTGACAGCGGAGCGGTGACGGTGAGTTCGGCCCAGACCGTCTTGCGGGGCGGGAGGCCGTGGGTGACTCCCCAGCGGTCGGCGAGGGCGGCTACGAGGGTCAGGCCGCGTCCCGCCTCCTCGGTGGGATCGGCCGGCCGGAGGCGGGGCAGTCGGTCACCGCGCGTGTCCGTGACCTCGATGCGGAGGGTCTGACCGACGACGTAGAGCAGGAGTTGGAAGTTCCGGCCCGCGACGCGGCCGTGCGTGGCGGCGTTCGTGGCCAGCTCCGCCACGATGAGCCGCGCCGGGTCCAACGGCACTCCCCAGGTACGCAGTTGTTTGGTCGCGAGCAGGCGGGCGAGGCGGGCGCCCCGGGGGGTGGGAGACAGCAGGACGCTGAAGTTGCGGATGGGGCTGCCGGACTGGGGGAGTTTCCGATTCACGTCACTCAGCGTGGCCGGACGCGCCTACCGTGGGGCGTGACATCACGGTTGCGTACGGTGACTGTCCGGTCCTTGTCCGGTGGTGTCCGGGCTTGTCGGGGCGGTGCGAACGGGTAGTGCGTGGCTGGTGCACGGCGGTACGACGGAGGGGCGCGCATGTCGGTGGACGGTGAGGTTCGGCGGCTGAGGACCGAGGCTGACGAGCCGGGGTGGGAGGTGGACCCCGACGACGAGTGGGGCGTGGCCGTGGTCGCCACCGTGGGGAGGCAGTTGAAGCTGCGGCGCGAGGCGGTGGGGATGCGGGCCGGCGAGTTCGGCAAGGCCGTGGGGTACGGCGAGGACCTCGTCTACAAGATCGAGAGCGGCAAGCGGATTCCCCGGCCTGAGTTTCTGGACAGGGCGGACGAGGTGTTGGGCGCGGGTGGGCTGCTCTCGGCGATGAAGGAGGACGTGGCCAAGGTCCGGTATCCGAAGAAGGTGCGGGACCTGGCCCAGATGGAGGCGCGGGCGGTCGAGATCGGGATCTACGTGTGCAGCAGCATCCCTGGTCTCTTGCAAACTCCCGAGCACGCCCGTGCCCTGCTGGAGTCGTGGCAACCCGCCTATACCCCTGAGGACCTGGAACGAAGGGTGGCCGCCCGCATGGCTCGCCGAGCCATTTACGACCGGTGTCCCGCACCCTCCCTCAGCTTCGTCCTGGAGGAGGCGACGCTACGCCGCAAGGTTGGAGGCACAATGGTGCGGCGACAGCAGTTCGAACGCTTGCTGGAGGTGGGGCAATTGAACAACGTCACCCTCCAGGTGATGCCGATGGACAGCGATCCACATCCCGGCATGAGCGGCAGGATCGAAGTGCTGAAGTTCGAGGACGGTACGGCCGTAGGACGCTCCGACGGCGCGTGCAACGGCCGTCCGACGCACGATCCGAGGCAGCTTCGCGTCCTCGAACTGCGGTATGGCACCATCCGGGCCCAGGCTCTTCCGCCGGGGGAGTCGCTGGCGTTCATCGAGCAACTGCTGGGAGAGACATGATCCGCAAGCCCGCCGCCAGAGATGCCTCCGAACTGGCGTGGTTCAAGAGCAGCTACAGCGACGGACCCGACGGTGACTCCTGCCTTGAGGTCGCCACCACCCCCGGCACCGTCCACGTCCGCGACTCCAAGTACCGGAACGCCGGACCCCGCCTCGCCCTTGCCCCGGAGGCGTGGGCGGACTTCGTGGCGTACGCGTCCGGAAGCTGACCTCCCCCTGGGCCGTCGGCCGAGTCCGCGCCCGGCTACCTGGCGACGAACTGGGTGAGGATCGCCTGGACCTCGTAGATGTCGACGCCCTTGGTGAACGTCTTCTCGATCGGGGCCGCGGAGCCCGAGAGCCAGATCTTCAGCTCGGCGTCGAGATCGAAGTGGCCGGCCGTCTCGACGGAGAAGTGCGTGATGCTCCGGTACGGGACGGAGTGGTACTCCGTCTTCTTGCCGGTGATGCCCTGCTTGTCGACCAGGATCAGGCGCCGGTCGGTGAACAGGATGGTGTCGCGGATCAGCAGAAAGGCGGCGTGCACCTGCTCGCCCTGGCCCAGCAGACGCGAGTACTCCTGCTGTGCCTGGGCCGGGTCGATGCTGTGCGCGTTGCCGAACAGTCCCATGGAAGGTCCCCCCACACGAGTGACGGCGGCCGCGGTGGTCGTCGTCCGTCGGCGATCTTCGCAAAGCCCGGGGCCCGGGAGAAGGCCTTCCTTCTCCCGGGCCCCGAGCTGTAGCGAGCGTGTTACGCGGCCGGCTTCTCCTGGAGACGTGGTCCGCTTCGCTGCGGTTACTGCGCCTCGCCGCCGAAGCGCTCCTTGTACGCCGCCAGGTCGTCGTCCGTGAGCTTGGCGAAGAGAACCGGGGGGACCGTGAACGGCGTGCCGGCGGGGAGGGCGGTCAGGGATGTCGCCTCGGCGGGAGTCACCCAGGTCGCCGTGTCGTCCGGCAGGGAGAACGCGGCGCGCATCGCCTTGGCCGTCGTCGGGATGAAGGG
Organism: Streptomyces sp. NPDC003393; assembly: GCF_053589015.1. Taxonomy (NCBI): domain Bacteria; kingdom Bacillati; phylum Actinomycetota; class Actinomycetes; order Kitasatosporales; family Streptomycetaceae; genus Streptomyces; species Streptomyces sp. NPDC003393. Next base: position 105,936 of record NZ_JBSFRB010000014.1, read on the forward strand.
TTCCGAGACCACCGCGTAGAGGCGGATCAGGTTCATCGCCGTACGGAGGGTCAGGGCCGCGCCCTCCTTGTTCGTCTTGATCTCCAGCCAGGGGGCCTTCTCCTCCAGGTAGGAGTTGCCGGCCGACCACAGGGCGCGCAGGGCCGCTGCCGCCTTGCGGAACTGGATGGCCTCCATGTGCTGCTCGTACTCGGCCAGGAGGCGCGTGATCTCCGCACCGAGCCGCGTCTCCGCCTCGCCGGGCTCGCCGCCCTGCGGCACCTCGTCGCCGAAGCGCTTGCGGGAGAAGGACAGGACGCGGTTGACGAAGTTGCCGAGGGTGTCGGCGAGGTCCTTGTTCACCGTGGCCGTGAAGTGCTCCCAGGTGAAGGACGCGTCGTCCGACTCGGGGGCGTTGGCCATCATGAAGTAGCGCCAGTAGTCGGCGGGCAGGATCTCCAGCGCGTCGTGCGTGAAGACGCCGCGCTGCTGCGAGGTGGAGAACTTGCCGCCGTAGTAGTTGAGCCAGTTGAAGGCCTTGATGACGTCGACCTTCTTCCACGGTGAGCGGGTGCCCAGCAGGGTGGCCGGGAACATCACGCTGTGGAAGGGGACGTTGTCCTTGCCCATGAACTGCGTGTAGTGGACGTCCGCGTCCGACTTCCACCACCACGAACGCCAGTCCCGGTGCTCCGGGTCCTGGTCCGCCCACTCCTTCGTCGCGCCGATGTACTCGATGGGGGCGTCGAACCAGACGTAGAAGACCTTGCCCTCGGCGGCCAGGTCCGGCCAGGTGTCGGCGGGGACCGGTACGCCCCAGTCCAGGTCGCGGGTGATCGCGCGGTCGTGCAGGCCCTCGGTGAGCCACTTGCGCGCGATGGAGGAGGCGAGCAGCGGCCAGTCGTCCGCGCGCTCGTCGACCCATGCCTCGACCTCGCCGGCCAGGGCCGACTGCAGGAGGAACAGGTGCTTGGTCTCGCGAACCTCCAGGTCACTGCTGCCGCTGATGGCCGAGCGCGGGTCGATCAGGTCGGTCGGGTCCAGGACGCGCGTGCAGTTCTCGCACTGGTCGCCGCGGGCCTTGTCGTAGCCGCAGTGCGGGCAGGTGCCGATGATGTAGCGGTCCGGCAGGAAGCGGCCGTCGGCGTTGGAGTACACCTGGCGGATGGACCGCTCCTCGATGAAGCCGTTCGCCTTGAGCTCGCGGGCGATCTCCTGGGTGATGTCGCGGTTCTGCGGGGAGGAGCTGCGGCCGAAGTAGTCGAAGGCCAGCTGGAAGCCGTCGTAGACGGCCTTCTGCGCATCGTGCGCCTGGGCGCAGAACACGTCGACCGGGAGGCCCTGCTCCTTGGCCGCCAGCTCCGCCGGGGTGCCGTGCTCGTCGGTCGCACAGATGTACAGGACCTCGTGGCCGCGCTGGCGCAGGTACCGGGCGTACACGTCCGCCGGGAGCATGGACCCCACCATGTTGCCCAGGTGCTTGATCCCGTTGATGTACGGAAGGGCGCTGGTGATGAGGTGTCGAGCCATCGGGGGCTGCTCCCAAGTCGCTACGTGGGGTGACGACCGGCCGGCCCGCGCGGCCGTCCGATTCGTCTACGAACCTTGAAATCGTAGCCGACACGGGTGCGCCGCCCGCTTCCCGTTCTACAGGGCGGAAGCGGGCGGCGCGGGGTGTGCTGGTGGCTCCGGTGGGTCACGGGCGCCAGGCGGCCAGTACTCCCTCGTAGAGCTCCATGTCGGTGAGCTCACGCGGGGCGGGGCCCGCGTGGAAGAAGGAGGTGTTCTCGGTCTTCAGTTTGCGGAGGTAGTCGAAGGCCTTGTTGTCGTGCTCGCCGAAGGCGACGAAGGAGAAGAAGACGGCGGGGTGGTCCTTCGCCGCCTGGGTGAGGGACTGGGTGGCGGGGGTCTTGGCGTCGGGAGCACCGTCCGTCTGGAAGATCACCAGGGCGGGGGTGGCCGCGCCGTCCGTGGACTTCGCGTGGTGGGCGAGGACCTCTTCGACCGCCGCGTGGTAGCTCGTACGGCCCATCCGGCCCAGGGAGCCGTGGACCTCGTCGATCCTGTTCTCGTGGTCGGCGAGGGTGAGGTCGGCCGTGCCGTCCACTTCGGTGGAGAAGAACGTCACGTGGACGGTGACCTCGGGGTCGAGGTGGGCGGCGAGCGCGAGGGTCTGCTCGGCGAGGGCCTGGGCGGAGCCGTCCTTGTAGTACGGGCGCATGGAGGCCGAGCGGTCCAGGACGAGGTAGACCTTGGCGCGGGCGCCGGTGAGGTCGTTCTTCTTCAGGGCGGCGCCGGCGGCCTTGTAGGCGGTGGCGAGGCCCGGGGCGCGGGACTTCAGACGGGTGAGGGGGGTGGCGGGCATGGCGGCTGCCTGCGGTGCGGCCTCGGCTTCGCCTTCGGCCGGGCTCTCGTCCCCATCGGCATCGTCGGCATCATCGGCCGTGCGGCTTTCGGCGCCGGGTGCGGGTGTCCCCTGTGGGGCTTCCTCCGCGTCCGCGGCTCGCGGGGCGTTCTTCTCCGCCGTGTCAGCCGTGTCCGCCGTCTCCTCGGCCTCGGCCGTCTCGGCTGTCTCCGCCGTCTCCGGCGCTTCCTCGGCCTCGGCAGTCGCGGCCGGCTCGGGCTCCTGCTCCGGTTCCAGCTCCGGCTCCGCCTCCGCCACCGGCTTTGCCTCCGGCGCGGGCTCTGCCTCTGTCTCTGCCTCCGGTTCCAGCTCCGGCGCGGGCTCCGCCTCCGCCGCCGGCTCGGGCGCCGGGTCCTGGGCCTGAGGCGGCGTCTCCTCCGTCGGGTCCGCCGGCTTCGCCTGTGCGGGGACCGTGACCTTGTCGAAGGCCGCTGCCACCAGCTCGTGCTCCCCGTGCTCGTCGCGTTCCTCGCGAGGAGCGGTGCGGGGGTCGGGCACCTGGGCCGTGGCCGGTACCGAGGGCGAGGGCTCCGGGGCGGATTCCGGGCCCGGGGACGGGACCTGGGCCTTCGGCTCGGGGTGCTGGGCGACCGCGGGGGACGCCTCCTGGGTGGGAACGTGTTCCACACCCTCTGCTTCGGCCGTGCGCCCCTTGCGTGAGCGGCCGAACGCGTTCCGCAGGCGAGTGAGAATGCCCATGTGCGCAACCCTTCGCGTGAGTTGTTCCCGTCGATCCCTGGCCAGGACGGACACGTAAGGTTAGCGGCCCCTGGTGACGATCTTGAGCAGGGGAGAACACCGGGGGCGGGGCCGTGTCAAGGCCGGGTCGCGGCGGTCCGGGGCACGTGCAGGGTGAGGTCGACCAGGAGGGCCCGGTGGTCGGTGTCGGCCAGGCGCAGGAAGCGGGCGTGGTCCGCGGAGAACTCGTCCGAGACCAGCACGTGGTCGATCTGGGCGCCCAGGGCGGGTGTGGTGCGGGCCGGCCAGCTGGGGGTGCGGTCGGAGCCGGCGAGACGGGCCGCGTCGCGCAGGCCGGTGTCGAGGATGCGGCGGAAGCCGGCGTGGTCCTGGGAGGCGTTGAAGTCGCCGGCCAGGACGGTGGGCGTCGCGGTGTCGGCCGCCGCGAAGGCCCGCAGCCTGCCGAGTTCCCGGTGCCAGAGCGCGACCTGGCCGGGCAGCGGCGGTCTGGGGTGCGCCAGTTGGAGACGCACGGGATGCCCCCGTACGTCGGCGACCGCGCCCGGCATGCCCAGTTCGCCGCGTACCCCGTCCGTGCCCTTGAGCGCGTACTTGCTGAGGATGATCGAGCCCTTGGAGCCGGCCGCCGCCACGGCCCGGCGATAGGGGTAGTCGCCTCCGACGTCCTGCCGCACCAGGTCCTGGCACGCGTAGTCGCACTCCTCGACGAACACGATGTCGGGCCGCTCGCGGCCGATCACCGGGACGAGGGCCGGCGCGGCGCGGCCGAACTCGACGTTCGAGGTGAGGACGCGGAGATGGGCGACCGGGGCGCCGGTCGGCTCCGCCACCCTTCCGTACGGCTCGATGAACCACGCCAGCAGACCCAGGACCACCACGCCCCACACCGTCCCGAACCACCAGCGGCCGAGCAGGGCGAGCGCCAGCCCCAGGCCGGTGGGGACGAGCAGCCACGGGAGGAAGGCGAGCAGCTGCGGCACGGGTGTCACGCCGTCGCTGTCGGCGAGCCGGCAGCCGACGACCACGCTCACCCCGGCGAACAGCAGCCCCGCGCACCACGCCCGGCCCCTCGCACGCCCTCCCCGAAGCCCTTCCCGGACGGTTCGGTCGGTCTCGTACTGGGTCGCGGCCACGGCCCTGGAGCCTACGAGGCACGGCCCGCGCGCGCCAGGAGATCAGGCGTCGACGCGTGTCGGCTCCGGCGGCTGGGTCTGCGTGGCGGCTGCGGAGGCGCGGCGGCGTCCCAGGAGGAGGCGCAGGCGCGTGCGTGGGCGGGGCCGGCCGCCCCGTCCGGCCCGGACCGTGCGGCGGCGGGTGAGCCAGGTGAGGGCGGCCACGGTCAGGCCGAGGGCCACCAGCAGCCACGAGACGGTGCGCAGGGTGGCCGTCAGGGCGTCGTAGACGGCGGCCGCGGCCGGCCGGGAGACCTCGTCGGGCAGGTCGGCCAGGGTCAGGCTGCGGCCCACGGCGAGGGCGAGGGCGAGCAGTCCGCCGCCGAGGGCGATGCCGAGAGCGGTCGCGGTGAGCGCGCGGCGGCGGCAGGCGGCCAGCGCGATCCCGGCGACGGCGAACACCACGGCCGCGACGGGGAGCCAGAAGCCGGCGACTTCGAGCACGTGGAATCCCTTCCGCAGGCGGCCCAGCTCCTGGGCCGGGACCAGGGCGACCTCGGCGTGTTCGACGGGGATGCGGCCGGCGAGCGCCACATGGTCCTGGGTGAGCCTGGCCTTGACGTGGGCGGTGACGGGGGCGAGGTCGACGGTGACCGGGCGGTCACCCCCACGCGAGTCGTCCCGCAGGGCGCGCAGGACGGCGTCGTGGGCGGCCCGGTTGCCCTCGTTCCACGCGGTGCGGAAGGCGGCGGTCTGGGTGAACGACTGGAGCGCGTCGCGCACGAACGGCGCCACCGTCACCCGCATCACCTTGGCGTCCACCTGACGGCCGAGCTCGTCCAGGATCCCGTCCCCGACCGTGTCCGCGACCGCCTCGCGCACGTCCGGGTCGGCGGCGAGCGGGGCCATCGTGGTGACGTAGCGGCCCGTGTCCGTGAGCCCGTACGCCGCCCAGGCCGACAGCGCGCCGAACGGCACGAGCAGGCACGACAGCGTGATCAGCACGGCCGACAGGCCGCTTCGCAGAGGTCGGGACACCCTTTCAGCGAAGGCCGCCGGCATCGGCTCCGCCACCGGAGAGGCGGCATTCGGGTGACGTGGGGTGAGTGTCCGGCGACGGTGGGTCAGGCCTGGCGCGGAACCCGGCACAGGCCCGCCGCGCCCGGTCTCTGCCGGTGGGCGCCGTCCAGCGGGGCCTGGTGCGTCAGCGGGTGCGGTGACCCCGTGCGTCCTCGTGCGTGTAGAACCAGTAGAAGCAGAACAGCCCTACGAGAGCGCCGAACCCGATCGACAGGCCGATGGTCAGCAGGACGCTCTCCCCGGACTGGTTGTACAGGAAGCCGAAGGCCGCGGCGGAGAACAGGAACCACACGAAGGCGTGCAGCTCGCGGGGCAGTCGCGGGGCCACGTACAGCACGCCCGCCAGCAGCACCGTGAAGACGATCACGGTCACGAAGCCGAACACCAGGTTCCCGGTCGTGATCGGTCCGCCGGAACGCCGGTTGGCCGCGGCCCAGTAGCCGTAGACGAGGCCGATGGCGAAGGGCCCCGCCCACCGTCCGACGGTGTGCGCCCGGTGGCTGAAGAGGGCGGGCGTACGGGGCTGACGGGTGGCCGGGCTGGTGGTGCGGGCGGAAACAGGTGCCGGATGAGCCATGAGAGCGCTCCTCTCTCCTCGTCGCCCCCGCCTACCAGAGCACACCGGGGGCGGATCCCCGGCAAGTCGGCGGACGCACATTCCCACCCGTCTTTGCCGGCGCAGCGGTCCCTGCGGTTACGGTGCTGTCCGTACGCGACCGACGACGCGGGGGGACCATGCCTGGAACGGTGCTGCTGCTCGCGGCCTCGCCGGTGGGCAGGGGGCGTCTGGTGGACGCCGCGTCCGTGCTTCCGGTGCTGGCGGCCGTCGAGCCGGCCGTGCTGGCCGGGACCGGCACCGCGAGCGTGGTCGAACTCGCCGACCCGGTGGAGCCGCAGGCCGTCCTCACCCGGCTGCGCGCCGCCGCGGCGTCCCCCGGCCCTTTGACCGTCTTCGTCACCGGACAGCTGCAACTCGACCGTCGCCAGCGCCTGCCGCACCTGGCGCTGGCCCGCACCACGCCCGCGACCGTCCGCTACACCGCGCTTCCCTGGCACTGGCTGCGCGAGGAGCTGCGGCTGCGCCCGGACGGCACGACCACGCTGGTGGCGGATCTGTACGCGGACGAGGAGAGCTGGCGGCAGCTGCGGCAGCGCCCGCTGGACGCGGGCCGCACCGTCGCCGTGTACGGGCGCGTCGCGCCACCGCCGTCCCGGCGCACGGTGGCGGTCCCGGCGTACATGAAGGCGGTGGCGACGATCCTGCGCAGCGGGCACCGGCCGCCGCTGGAGCAGTTGCACGAGCAGGCGCTGGCGCGGCTGTCCGGTGGTGCGGACGGGGCCGGTGCCGTCGGGGCCGGCGTGCAGGTCGGTCCGGGGATCGTGCTCACCGCGCGCCGGCCGGCGGGGGCCGACCCGCACGCCGCCATCGCCGCCTGGGTCGAGTCCGGGCGGCACGGCGACGCCGACGCGCTCGCCGCCCGCTGGGAGCAGGCGGCCGTACGGGCGTACGGGGCGGCCTCCGAGGACGCGCTGCACTGGACGGAGGTCCGCGCGGACCTGGCCATGTTCGCGGGGGACGCGGCCCGCAGCTGCCGTGCCTGGCTGACGGTCGCCGCAACCCGGCTGGCCATGGGGCAGAGCGCCGAGGAGCCCGCGGTGGAGGCCGCCGTCGACCGGGCGCACCACCAGTGGGGACGGATCCGCGATGCCGCGCGGGCCCGGGAACTCGGGCCTGTTCTCGCCGAGTTGCGCGGGCGTGTTCCCGGCCGACGGCGGGGTGCGCTGGACGACGTGCGGCGTCAGCTGCGGCAATTGCAGGAGCAGAGCTGACGCAGAGTCAGATCATGGATCGGTACGAACCCTCCCCGGACGCCGTTCGTGATGTCAGAATGGTGAATTATGGCTGAGGGGGATGGCGTGGCCGGCCGAGAGATCCGGGTCCGGCTGGACGGGAGCGCGAACAACAACGACGTGGCCGCGTTGAAGGCGTGGCTGGAACGCGAGAAACCGCTGGACGACCGGGTCCGCGACGGGCAGCTGCAGATCCTCGAACGGCCTCGGCCGGGAGGGCCGCCCGGGCACATGGGCGTGGGCATGGAGATCCTCCTGGTCGTGATCGGAGCGGGCGCCGAGGCCGTGTTCCGGGAGCTGCTGGAGCAGACCAGGCGGGCGGTCGAGGCCTGGCTGGAGAACCGCCGCCGGGTGGAGAGCGGCGATCCGCCCGAGGCCCGCGTCGATCCGGTGAACCCCGACCAGGGGTAGCCGTGAGCCCTCTCGACCCGCGCGGACAGGAGAACCGGGCGCTGCTGGTCTGCGTCTCGGAGTACGACCACACGCAGCCGTCCGAGCCGGACGGGGTCCCCGGCGATCTTCCCGCGGTCAAGCACAACCTCAACCGGCTCCGCCACGCCCTGCAGCGCGGCAGGGTGTTCGACGAGCGGGAGATCATCCTCTGCCGCTCGCCGTCCCTGGACGACTTCACGGACGAGCTGCACACCGCCGCCCAGGAGGCCGAAGGGCTGCTGCTGTGCTACTTCGCCGGGCACGGCGCCGTGCCCAGCGCGGGCAACGAGCTGTTCCTCCAGATGCGCAACGCGCGCGTGGTCGCGGGCGGGCAGGCGGTGTTCCCGGGCGCGGACGCGTTCTCCTCGGTGCTCACCGTGCTCGCCGGCAGCGGAGCCCGCAGGATCGTGGTGATCCTGGACTGCTGCTACGCGGGCAACGCCGCGCGGGTGTGGCACGACTTCGCGCACCGCCACAGGATCCTGCTGCTGATGGGCGTGCAGGCCAACCGCCTCATCGACTCGGGCGACGGCGGCGGACCGACCCCGTTCACCGCGGAACTGGTGCGGCTGCTCGGCGCGGACGAGGACCTGTCGGCGCTGGAGCTCTTCACCCGGGCGCGCCAGGAGATGCTCCGGGCGGACCGCACGACGACCCTCGGGGACCTGTGGGAACCGCAGTTCGTCGCGGAGCCGGGCACGGACGTACTGCTGACCGCCCGTTCCACTGTCCCAGCGCGGGCTCGGGCCGGTTCGGGTTCCGGGGCGGGACCTGGGCCGGCTCCCGGAACCGGTCCCGTTCCCGTGCCGGATGTCGTGCCCGCACTCCCGTCCGAAGCGAACCCTGGGCCCGGAGCGGTCTCCGGACCCGTGCCAGGACCGCGGCCCGGCTCCACCAGCGGGTCCGTACCACCGGTGACGGGGCCCGGGCCCGCGGCGGGCCCCGGATCCGAACCCGCCTCGCCCGCTGGACCGGCGCCCGCGGCGCACACCGGCTCCGGAGCCGCGGCCACAGCGCCTACGGGCTCCGGACCCGCGTCCGCACCGGATCGCGGTCCCGGACCCGCGTCCGCCCCGGATCCCGGGTCCGCGTCCGGGCCCGGACCCGCACCGTCGTCCGGGTCCCGCGACCCCGCCTCGCCTCAGTCGTCCGAGGATCGGGCGCCCTCCGCGCAGTCGTCGGTGGCGCCGCCGGGAGGCGAGCGGACGGGGCAGGTTCCGGGCGGCGCGTCCGGTGGGCTCCGGGCGGTGCTTCGTGCCGGGCGGCGGCGGGTGCGCGCCGTCGTGAAGTGGTTCGGGGGGCGGGGCCGGCCGGCGAAGGGTCTGCTGAGCGCCGGGCTCGTGCTGGTGCTCGCCGGGGCCGGTTTCGCCGGCTACCGGTTAGGGGGATTCGGCGGCGACCACTCCTGCGCCCCTCCGCTCGAACTGCGCCTGCTGACCGACCCCGACCTGGAGCCCACGGTCCGCGCCGCCGCCGACGCGTTCCTCACCTCGAAGGCCAACACCACCGGGCACGACTGCCGCCGTGCCGGGATCACCGTCTACAGCGCGGGTGCGAGCAGCGCGGTCACCGCGCTGCGCCGGCAGACCGACGCCTGGCAGGAGCCCCGCGGGGAGGACACCAACCCGCAGCGGGACATCGGACCGCAGCCGGACGTCTGGATACCCGCCTCGCTCACGGACGTCGCCCGGGTCACCACCGAGCGGACCGACCGCACCTTCGCCGAACTCCTGCCGGACACCGAGCCGTTCGTGTACTCCCCCGTCGTCCTGGCCGTCCCGCAGAACATCGCCGGGGCCGCCCTGGACGAACGGGTCGGACTCCCCCTGTCCCGGCTGATCTCCGACCTGAAGGAACAGGACCGCGGCGCCGGTGTGCTGCGCCCCGACCCGGAGGTCACCGACTCCGCGCTGCTGGCGACGATCGGCCTGTACGGCGGTGGAGGCGCCGACCCGCGCGGTGCCGAGCAGAGCGTCCGACCCACGGGGCCGCCCGCCCCGACCGCCGCCGACCTGCTGTGCGCGCTGCCGGGCGACCGTGCGGTGGACGACCGTACGGCCGCCCTCGTGCCGGAGTTCCTGCTCAGGAGCGGTGTCGGCTGCGCGCGGACGACGCGGGTGCCGCGCAGCGCCGAGTACCCGGTCGACGTGCCGGCGCTGACGCCCGTGTTCGTGCGGGTCCGCTGGGAGGGCGGCGACCGGGACGAGGCGGACCGGGAGGACGCCGTGCGCCGCTTCCACCAGTGGCTGACCGGCGAGGACGGGCTCGCGGCCTTCGGCCGCGCAGGTTTCCGCTCCGCGTCGGATCCGGGGCATCCGCTGCTCGACGCCGAGCACCCCGGGACGGGTGTGCTGCGCGACCCCAGTCCGCTGCCTGGCACCGCCGGGCAGACGGCGATGGACACCGCGCTCGAGAGCTACCGCAGTGCCGACGGCCCCGGCCGGGTGCTCTACCTCCTGGACAGCTCCGGTTCGATGAACACGCGGTGGCCGGGCCCCAGCGGCGGCCCCGGCATCCTCAAGCAGTCCCTGGGCGGGCTGGGCGGCCAGGACGAGTACGGGATCTGGGCGGTCCACGGCACGGCCGACGGCCCGCGGTACGAGACGCTGCTGTCCTTCGGGCCGCACCGCCGCGGCGACGCCGAACGCGCCGTCGACAGCAGGGCGCGGGTGCGGGACGCGGAGGCCGACCCGCACGCGGCCCTGCTCGCGGCCCTCGACGACATGGCCCGGCGCGGCACCGACGACGAGCGCCCGCAGCTGATCGTCTTCGTCACCGACGACGAGGACGACAACCGGCTGGCCGGGAAGAACCTGGACGAGGTGCTGAGGCGGGCGGCGACGGCGAAGGTGCCGGTGGACATGGTGTCCCTGGTCAGCGGCGGCTGCGACAAGGGCCGCCCGGACGCCCGGATCGCCGACGCGAGCCACGGCCGCTGCCTGGACGCGAGCGACGACCTCGGCACCGGCCTGCACGACGAGGTCGCGCGCGTGGGAACGGGGGAGGACTGATGGCACGGCGGCCGGGACGATGCCGGGCGAGCGCGAAAGGACCGGTGGGACGACGGCGGGTCGCGCTCTGTCTGCTGCCCCTGCTGCTCGCGGCCGGCGCCTGCACCGGCGGCGGCCCCCGGGACGCCCGGACGCCCGCCGCCGATGTGCCCGGCGAGATCGTGGTGGCCAGCGGCCGCGACGTGACCGGCAAGGGCGGCATCCGCCAGCAGCTCATCGACGCCTGGAACCGGCAGCAGGAGAAGCAGAACTCCGGCTACCACGCCCGGCTGGTCGAACTCCCCGGCTCCGCCGACGAGCAGCGCAGCCAGCTGCTGGGCGCGCTGCAGTCGGGCAGCGCCGAGTACGACGTGGTCAACCTGGACGTGACATGGGTGCCCGAGTTCGCGGAGGCGGGGCTGATCAAGCCGCTGGCCGACAGCGCGATCGACGGCGACGTCATCCCCTCGGTGGCCGGCACGGCCCGCTGGAAGGACCGGGTGTACGCGGTGCCGTTCAACAGCGACGTGGGGCTGCTGTACTACCGGCGCGACCACCTGCGCGAGGCGGGCGTGCAGCAGACCACCCTCGGTCCCGGCCTGACCTGGCAGAACCTGATCGACATCGGTGACGCCCTCGACGACCACCCGCCCAAGGGCTACGAGAAGCTGTGGACGACGCAGCTGGCCGCGTACGAGGGCCGTACGGTCAACGCCGTCGAGGCGTTCGCCTCGGCCACGAAGGACTTCTCCCTCACCGACGACTCCGGCCACTACACCGGTGACGTGCAGGAGCTGACCGCCGGTCTCGTGGAGCTGCGCCGGCGCACCGAGCGGCCGTACACCCTGGACGACGCCTTCCGCTCCGACGAGGCGGCCTCGCTCAGCGACTTCGCGGACGGCCGCACCGCCTTCCTGCGGCACTGGCCGTACGCCTACGGCACGCTCCACCAGACCTTCACCGAGCAGCAGCTGGGCGTGGCGCCGCTGCCCGGCCGGGCGGTCCTCGGCGGGCAGAACCTCGCGGTGACCCGGTCCTCGCCGCGGGCCCGCAAGGCCGCCGAGCTGATCACCTTCCTCACCAGCGCCCGGAGCGAACGCTGTCTGCTGGACGCGGGCTTCGCCGCGACCCGGACCTCCGCGTACGTCGACGACGGCGTCACCTGCGCCTTCGCGCCCACCGGGGGAGCGGGCGCCGGACCCTCGGCCTCGCCCACCGGCGAGAGCACCGACCGGATGCCCCGTGACGCGGCCGGCCGCCCGAAGTACGCCCGCGGCATCCTGCTCCCCGCGCTGCGCGCCGCGGTCCCCCGCCCCCGCACCCCTCTCTACGGCGCCTTCACCCAGACCCTCACCACCGAACTGGGCGACCTCTTCACCGACAACCCGTCGAGCGCCCCGGTGCTGGCGGCCCGACTGCACAAGGCCTTGCGCAAGGCGCTGCCGGACTGAGGCGGACCGGGGCGCATCCGGGCCGGGCGAACCCCGGCCGGGCGGGCGCCCCCACGGGCGGAGAGACGGACGCGCGGACCTCATGGTCCTGGACGGTCGTCTGCCGGACGGGCTGTGGGGCGACGGTTTCGGCAGGCCCGGCGTTGGCCGCGGCGACCAGCGCGGCCACGGCTATCAGGGCCGCGCCGAATCCTCTGACGTGGCGTGCGGAGAGACGACCTCGGCGCGCGACAGTGTGTCCGGGCACGGCAACCGACCTCGCAGCGACGGTGAACGACAGTGGCGGATTAATTGCGTTTAACGCGCTCTCCAACCTAGGGGGTGGATGGGCCCAACGGGAAGGGTGCCACGGAGAGTTGGGCGATGGTGGGCAAAACGTCCGGTGCTGACGGAAGGTCAGTGAAGCGTCTTGCCGTAAGTGGGCTTACTGGCATGATTAACCGCATGGCGAAGCGGGACGACCCGGAGACCATCGGGCGCAGGGTGCAGCGGTTGCGGCGGGAACGAGGACTGACCCAGCGACAGTTGGCGGAGCCCGCGTACACACCGGCGTATGTCTCCACGCTGGAGGCCGGCCGCGTGCGCCCCTCCGACGAGGCGCTCCGGCATCTGGCCGAGCGGCTCGGCGTCGCCTTCGACGAGCTGGCCACCGGACGCCCCGCCCATCTCGCCACCGACCTGCGGCTGCGGCTGACCGAGGCGCAGCGCACCCTGACCGGTGGGGACACCGCCCGGGCGACCGAGGAGTACGCCCGGCTGCTCGCCGAGGCCGAGGAGCACGAGCTGACCGAGGTGCAGGCCGAGGCCCTGCTGGGGCTCGGCGAGTGCGCCCTGGAGACCGGCGAGCTCACGAGCGCCCGCGAGCACTTCGAGCGGTCCGAGCGGGCGCTGGCCGGCTCCCCGCTGCCCGCCCGCGTCCCGGCGCTGCGGGGTCGCGCCGTCTCCCACTACCTGGCGGGCGAGCTGCGGTATGCCGTGTACCTGCTGGAGTCCACCCTCGACGAGCTCAACCGCGGGGGCCTGCACGACCCCGACGCCCTGCTGCTGCTCTACGCGAGCGTCATAGGCCCATACATGGACATGGGCGCGCACGCGCGGGCCGCGCAGGCGGCCGAGTTCGCCCTGGCCCTCGCCCCGCAGGCGGGCGACCCGGCCCTGGTGGCCCGGATGCACCGGTCGGTGGCGCGCACACTGCTCGCCGAGGGGCGGATCGCCGAGGCGGACGCCTCGCTGGCGAAGGCCGCCGAACTCTACCGACACCTCCAGCTGCGCACCGAACTGGCCAACTGCCACTGGATGCGCGGTTATGTCTGTGCCCAGAACGGCGAACTGGAACGGGCCGAGCAGGAGTTGCGTGCCGCGCAGGACATGCTGAGCGCCCGCCGCGCCGCCCTCTACACCAGCCAGGTCGTGGTCGAACTGGCCGATGTGCTGCACCGGCGCGGCAAGTCCGAGGAGGCCGCCGAACTGCTGCGGGGGGTCCTCGGTGACCTGCACTCCGAGCGGGGCGCCGTGCACGCCGCCGCCGCCCACCGCCTGCTCGGCATCATCGCCGAGGACGCCCGCGACACGGAGGCGGCCGAGGAGCACTACGTGCGCGCGCTGAGCCTGCTGGAGCGGGCCGGTGCCGCGGGTGACCTGGCCGACCTGTGCCGGCTCCTCGGCGACCTGCTGCGCCGCACCGGCCGGGTGGAGGCGGCCCTGGACGCCTACCGCACCGGTCTGGGCCACCGCACCGCCCCCGGCACGACGACGATCGGCCCGGCCCCGGCCCAGCCGCCGCTGTGACAGCCGCGACAGTTCCTAGGATCGCTGTCATGGACATATTGACGTGGTCGGCCGTCGCCGTGGTCGTGCTCGCCGGTGTCGCCGGCATCGAGAGCCGGATCTCCCGGGCGGACCGGCGCATGGCCCGCATGGAGCGCAAACTCGACCTGATCCTCGACCACCTGGGGCTGCGGGAGGAGGACCTGCGGCTGGAGGAGGTGACCCGGCTGCTGCGCGCCGGGAAGCGGATCGAGGCCGTCAAGGTGTACCGGGAGGCGACGGGCAGCGGCCTGAAGGAGGCCAAGGACGCCGTGGACCGGATGGCCGCCTGAGACCCCTTCGGTGGTCAGGCCTGGGCGCGGGCGGAGCGGCGGACGTCGGTCAGGCGCTGGGCGCCGGACTGGACGGCGTGGGCGGTGACGTTGGGCGGGAGGGCGCCCGGAGCGCCCTCGGTGAGGGCGATCGCCTCGTTTCCGACGCGTACGGCGGCGACCTCCAGGGTGAGGGTGGTGGTGGGCTCCGTGTTCCGTTCGTCCTCCTCCCAGTCGTCCCACTCGGAGTCGTAGAAGTCGTCCATGTTCGGCTGCGAGGTGAAAACGATCCGCAGGCCCTGGCGGGCGTCGCCGACGTCCGGCAGGTCGAGGGCGGTGACCCGTACGTCCTGCTCCCCGGACCGGGTGGTCGTCGCCGTGAAGCGGGAGCACTTCTCCGGCAGCGTCCTCAGCCAGGCCAGGGCGCGGTCCACGTCCGTCGGGCGCTGTGAGAGGACCTGGTAGCGCAGTTGGGCGGAGTCGTCTCCGTCGTCGAACCCGGTCGCCGCGTACGTGCCGGCCGGGGCGCCGAGCGGCTGGTCGCTGTAGAGGGCGTCCAGGAGGCGCTGGCAGTCCGCGACGGTGGTCCGGGCCTTGAGCACCCCGTCCCGCCAGGTCGCGGCGCCCTGCGTCGGAGCCCACGGCGCGCCGAGGTCGGCCTCGGTGAGCAGCGCGGCCTGCGCCTGCGCGGCGGTCAGCGTGGTGGAGGCGCCCGGCGTGTCGGACCCGGCCGGGCGGGTGGCCGCCGAGGTGGAGGCGTCGCCGGACCCGGACGTGCAGGCGGTCGCGGTCATCAGGGCGGCCGTGCACAGGACGCAGGCGGGCAGGAGGCGGGCGGCCGGCAGACGGTGCATGAGCGGATGCCTCCAGAGGAGCGGGCGGTGACACGGAGTGGGCGTTCGTCTCCACGGCACCACCTGGCCGCCCCGCCCACCAGCGCGCCGGGCCGTGCGGGTGCGGGCCGTACGGGTGACGAGGTCGCGGGCCGGGCGGCCCGGCCCGCACCGCACGGGGGGAGAACCGCGGGGAGACGTGCGAGGAGGAGGGCGAGGAGGAGGGCGAGGAGAAAATCCCTCGCGTGCGCGTCCGGCCCGCTGCTAGCGTCCCGCCCATGCAGCGTGCCGTGCCGTCCATCCCGTCGTTCCTCGTGACGACGACGCCGGAGAGTGTCCCGGCGCGCCGACAGCTGAGCTGATCGAAGAAGCCCCGGGGCGAGTGCCCGGGGCTTCGGCGTTCCTCCGCTCTCCGCCTCCAGGGCTCCTCGCCCCTCCCGCCGCACCCGCACCCCTGAGGAGTCCGCCATGCACGACCACCGCCGCCTCGGCCGAGAGCTCGCCCTGTTCGACACCGACCCGCTGATCGGGGCCGGCCTGCCGTACTGGCTGCCCGACGGCGCCGTGGTGCGCCACGAACTGGAGGAGTACATCCGCGAGGCCGAGCGCGCGGCCGGCTACCGGCACGTGTACTCGCCCGTTCTCGGCAAACGCGAGCTGTACGAGATCTCAGGGCACTGGGCGCACTACAGCGACGACATGTTCCCGCCGATGGAGCTGGGCGCCGAGCAGGTCGTCCTGCGCCCGAGCCTGTGCCCGCACCACGCCCTCGTCTACCGTTCCCGCTCCCACAGCTACCGCGAACTGCCGCTGCGGATCGCCGAGCTGGGCGGCATGTACCGCTCGGAGCTGTCCGGCGTCCTCGGCGGGCTGACCCGGGTGCGGGCCATCCAGCTCAACGACGCCCATGTCTTCTGCACCCTGGACCAGGCCGTCGACGAGGCCCGTGCCGCCCTGGACCTGATCGCCCGCGCCTACGCCGACCTCGGCATCGAGGCCGCCCGCCACCGGCTGTCCCTGCCCGGCGAGGGCGGCAAGTACGTCGCCGACCCGGAGCTGTGGCGGCGGGCCACCGCGCTGCTGAGGGAGGTCCTCGACGGGGCCGGTGTGCCCTACGAGGAGGCCGAGGGCGAGGCGGCCTTCTACGGGCCCAAGATCGACGTGCAGATCGTGGACGGGGCCGGCCGCGAGGCCACCCTGTCCACCGTGCAGATCGACTTCCACCAGCCCGAGCGGTTCGACCTGCACTACATCGGCGCCGACGGCGCCAAGCACCGCCCGGTGATGGTGCACCGCAGCGTCATCGGCAGCGTGGAGCGCGCCGTCGCGCACCTGATCGAACGGCACGGCGGGGCCTTCCCCGTGTGGCTGGCGCCCGTGCAGCTGGTGGTGCTGCCGGTGGCCGAGGCGCAGGCGGCGCGCGCCGAGGAGGTCGTGGAGCAGGCCCGGGCGCGCGGACTGCGGGCCGAGCTCGCCGGTCCGGAGCAGGGCACCCTGGGGGCCAGGATCCGGGCGGCGCGACTCGTGCCGTACCAGGCCGTGATCGGGGAGCGGGAGGCCGGGGCGGGACTGGCCGCGCCGCGGCTGCGGGACGGGCGCCGGCCGGGGCCCGTGCCCGTCGCGGAACTGCTGGACCGGATCGCGGAGCAGGTGGCGGCGCGAGGCACCGGACTGTGGGGTGAGGGCGAGGCGCCCGGCGCATAAGGTCGCAGTGTCGGGGCGTCCGCCGACGGAACGTTCACCAGGGAGCCCGCCGTGACCGGTCAGTCCACCTCCGCCACCCCCGTGATCATCGACTGCGACACCGGTGTCGACGACGCACTGGCCCTGCTGTTCGCCGTCCGCCACCCGGGCCTGGAACTGCGCGCGGTCGGCTGCGTGGCCGGGAACACGGACGTGGACCAGGTGGTACGCAACACGCTGACCGTCCTGGAACAGGCGGGCGCTCCCGAGATCCCCGTGGCGCGGGGCGCCGAACGCCCGCTGATCGAGCCCCTGCGCACCGCGCACCACGTGCACGGCCGGGACGGCATGGGCGACCTCGGGCTGCCCGAGCCACGCCGCCGCCCGGCCGGCGTGGACGCGGTGACACTGCTCCGCCGCGAGATCCTCGCCTCGCCCCGCCCCGTCACCCTGATCCCGACGGCCCCGCTGACGAACATCGCGCTGCTGCTGCGCACCCATCCGGAGGTGACGCGCAACATCGAGCGGATCGTGTTCATGGGCGGCGCGGTCGCCACCGGCAACGCCACCGCGGTCGCCGAGTTCAATGTCTGGCACGACCCGGAGGCGGCGGCGATCCTGCTCACCGCCGGGGTGCCGATCACGATGTACGGGCTGGACGTGTTCCAGCGGGTGATCGTCCCGGCCGACGACGTACGCAGACTGCGCGACAGCGCCGAGCCGGGCGCGAACCTCGCGGGACGGCTGCTCGCCCACCGCGACCCGGTGACCTCCGCGCAGGACCCCTCCGGCGGGCTCGGGGACGCGGGCGCCGTGTGCTCGGTCGCCGACCCGGCGGGGCTGACCACGCGGCGGCTGCCGGTGGAGGTGAACCTCGCGCCGGGCCCGGCGCGCGGCCAGACGGTCGTCGACCGCCGGCCGCGCCCGGGCGAGGCGGAGCTCCACGGCGAGGCTCGCGAACAGCGGCTGGTGGACGTGGCGTTGGACATCGACCCCGACCGGTACGTGAAGCTGTACCTGGCCACGGTCGAAGGCAACAGCCCTTAGTCCGTCTCCGCCGCCCGGACCGCCCAGCGCTGTTCCACCTTGGCCGCCTTCCAGTACGCCAGCGCCGCCGCCCACACCACGACGAAGAGGCCGACGATGATGTAGCCCACGTTGTCCAGGTCGAGGCCGGCGATCCAGCCGGTGACGTCGTCACGCAGGTCGAGCTTGTCGTGCAGGACGCCGACGAGTTCGATCGTGCCGATGAAGAAGGCGACGGCGATGGACAGGCCGGTGATGGTGAGGTTGTAGAACACCTTGCGGACGGGGTTGGAGAAGGCCCACTGGTACGCGAAGTTCATGAACGTGCCGTCGAGGGTGTCGAACAGGCTCATCCCGGCCGCGAAGAGCAGGGGCAGGCAGAGGATCGCGTACCAGGGCAGTCCGGCCGCCGCGCCCGACCCGGCCATCACCATCAGGGTGACCTCGGTGGCCGTGTCGAAGCCGAGGCCGAAGAGGAAACCGAGCGGGAACATCTGCCCCGGCCGCGAGACGGACCGGGTCAGCCGGCCGAGGACGCGGTTCATGAACCCCCGGGAGTCCAGGTGCTGTTCGAGCTCGCGCTCGTCGTAGGTGCCGGCCCGCATCGCGCGGAAGACCTTGAGGATGCCCACCAGGGCGACCAGGTTGAGGGCGGCGATCAGATAGAGGAAGGTCCCGGAGACGGTGGTCCCCATGAAGCCGAGGACCTGGTGGGTGCGCGAGCCGTCGTCCATGACCTTGCCGGCCAGCGAGGTCCCGCCGGCGATCAGCAGGGCCAGGAGCACCACCACGCTGGAGTGGCCCAGCGCGAACCAGAAGCCCACCGAGACCGGGCGCTTGCCGTCGGCCATGAGCTTGCGGGTGGTGTTGTCGATGGCGGCGATGTGGTCGGCGTCGAAGGCGTGCCGCATGCCGAGGGTGTAGGCGGTGATGCCGAGGCCGATGCCGAAGGCCTTGGTGCCGACCCGGTAGTGCTCGGGAACGACGAGCAGGAACAGGATCCCGAAGGCGACGACGTGCAGGGCGAGGATCACCCCCATCAGCCCCGCGGTCTTGAAGGTGTCCTCCCGGCGCCAGGCGAAGGCGGCCTCGGTCGTCGTCGGGGCAGGGTTGGGCAGGGTCATCCGGTCATCACGCTCCAGCACCTCGTGGATCACTTCGTGAGCTGCCGTGGCCGGTCTCCTGGCTTACGGGTGGTGCGTGCCCGGCCCGCCTTCCCGGCCGTCGTACGACGGCCAGTGGCTGTCCCGCGCGGGACGTGGGCCTGGAACTCCCCGATCACAGTGGCGAGGGCCGCGTCGACCTTGCATCGACTTCCCGAACACCACGGCCCGCCCACCGTAGAGGGGGAAGCGGTCGGCTGCATAGCTGCATACCTGCGCAGGTATGGAAGATCACAGGGGTGCGCCTGCGAGGATGGCGGTATGCATCTCGTCCCTGCCGACCGCGCGGACCGCCGCACCATCGACGGTCACCGGGTGTGCGACGCCATCGCGGCGATCGGCGACGCCGCGCACGTCCGCGCCTGGGCGGACCGTTTCTCGCTGCTCGCCGACCCCAAGCGGCTCGCGCTGCTGCTCGCCCTGCACCGCACCGGCCCACTGGCCGTCTCCGACCTCGCGATCGCCACCGGCATGAACGACCCGGCCGTCTCCCAGGCCCTGCGGCTGCTGCGGGCGGCCGGGGTGGTGGAGGGCGAGAAGGAGGGGCGCGTGGTGCGCTACCGGGTGGTGGACCGCGACGTACGGGGCCTGCTGGAGCACTGTGCGGCGGACGCCGGCTGACGTACGCCCCCTTTGCCGCCCCCTCTGCCTCCTGTGGCGGTTTCATATTTCCGGCGATCGGGACAGAGTTCTCTTTGTTGCATCGACGACGCACCGAAGAGGAGATCGCGTGACCGACCGCACCACCACGCACGACTCGACGGACACCTCCCCCCACGACTCCACGCGCGTCGCCACGGGCACCGCCCCCGGCGACGCACCCCTCGACCTCTCCCCCAAGAACCCCGACCGGTGGCGGCAGGCCGTCGTCTACCAGGTCTACCCCCGCAGCTTCGCCGACGCCGACGGTGACGGGCTCGGCGACATCCGGGGCGTCACCCAGCGGCTGACCCACCTCGCCGCGCTCGGCGTGGACGCGCTCTGGCTGAGCCCCTTCTACCCCTCCGAGCTGGCCGACGGCGGCTACGACGTCGCCGACCACCGGGACGTCGATCCGCGCCTGGGCACCCTCGACGACTTCGACGCCATGGTCACCGAGGCCCATCGCCTGGGCCTGAAGGTGATCGTCGACATCGTCCCCAACCACAGCTCCCACCTGCACCCCTGGTTCCAGGAGGCGCTGCGGGCCGGGCCCGGCTCTCCGGCCCGCGACCGGTACGTCTTCCGCGACGGACGCGGCGAGCACGGTGAACTCCCGCCCACCGACTGGCAGTCCGTCTTCGGCGGCAGCGCCTGGCGGCGGGTGCCGGACGGGCAGTGGTACCTGCACCTGTTCGCGCCCGAGCAGCCGGACTTCAACTGGGAGAACGAGGAGGTCCGCGCCGACTTCCGCGCCACCCTGCGCTTCTGGTCCGACCGGGGCGTGGACGGCTTCCGCGTCGACGTGGCGCACGCCCTGGTCAAGGACCTCGACGAACCGCTCCGCGACGTCGGGGACATCGGGGTCACCGGCGAGGACGCCCTGCCGCGCATGGCGCCCGGCAGCCACCCGTACTGGGACCGGGACGGCGTCCACGAGATCTACCGCGACTGGCGCAAGATCTTCGACACCTACCTCCCGCCCCGTACGGCGGTCGCCGAGGCCTGGGTGCCGGACAGCCGGCGCGCGCTGTACGCCCGCCCGGACGAACTGGGCCAGGCCTTCAACTTCGAGTACCTGCAGACCGGCTGGGACGCCGGTGAGCTGCGCCGGGTCATCGCCGCCTCGCTGGCCGGCGCGCGGGCCGCCGGGGCCTCGGCCACCTGGGTGCTGTCCAACCACGACGTGATCCGGCACGCCTCACGGCTGATGCTCCCGCCGGGCACCGACGAGAACGCGTGGCTGCTGTCCGGTGGACGCGCCCCGGCCGTCGACGAGGCGGCCGGGCTGCGCCGGGCCCGTGCGGCGACGCTGCTGATGCTCGCGCTGCCCGGTTCGGCCTACCTCTACCAGGGCGAGGAACTCGGCCTGCCCGAGGTCGCCGACCTGCCCACGGAGGTGCTCCAGGACCCGATCTGGGAACAGACGGGCCATGTCCGCAAGGGCAGGGACGGCTGCCGGGTGCCGCTGCCGTGGACGACCGGCGGACCGTCGTACGGCTTCGGGGCGGGCGCGGCCTGGCTGCCGCAGCCGGCCGGCTTCGCCGCCTACGCCGTGCAGGCGCAGGACGGGGTGGAGGGCTCGACGCTGGAGTTGTACCGCACGGCTCTGCGGCTGCGCCGCAAGCTGTCGGCGGGCGAGTCGCTCACCTGGGCGGAGGACGCCCCGAGCGGGGTGCTCTCCTTCACCCGGTCCGAGGGCTGGCGGTGCGTCACCAACCTGACGGACACGGACGTGCCGCTGCCGCCGGGGGAGGTGCTGCTGAGCAGCACGCCGCTGACGGGACGCCGGCTGGGACCGGACACCACCGTGTGGCTCGCGTAGGGACGGTGCCGGCGTCCCGCGCCGTTCCGTCCCTCGCCCTGCGCACGGACTCGCTCCGCCGCCGGGCTCACCGCACCGTCGGGCTGGGCGACGGCGCCCCGCCCGGTGCGCCCCCCGGAGCGCCGCCGATGTCCAGCGGGCTCGACGTGGCGTTCGGCGGCGGGGTCAGCTCGACCAGGGGCTGCCCGCCGGAGACGGGCGGCGGGGTCAGGTCCGAGGAGGGCAGCTTCGGCGGGGTCGTCTGCTCGAACAGCACCCGGTTGTAGTCGACCAGGCCGGTTTCCTCCATGACCGTGATGTGGTCCAGGACGGTGTCGTTGGCCTGGTTGGCGAGTGCGCGGACCAGGCTGTTCTGGGTGGTGGACCGGATCTTCGCGATCGTGTTGAAGATCGATCCGTGCGTCACGCGCAGGATGTTGGCCATGTCGCTGTCGAACTTCTTGCCCGCGTCCGCGCTGAGGACGGTGACGAACCCCTGTTGCTGGGGGCTGGCCGCGTTGGGCAGGTCGATGTTCAGCAGGGGTGCGATCTTCCGGCAGCTGGCGTCCAGCGCCGCGTGTCCGTCGATCAGGTGCTGACCGGCGGTGACGACCGCCTTGGTGGTGCCCTTCTTCACGGCCATCTGCCCGACGGGGTACTCCCACAGCCCGGCCGCGCGCACCTTCACCACGAAGTCGCGGTCCGCCTCCGTGAGCGGCCCCCACTGGGTCTGGGAGATGACCCTGGTGGGGTCGCTGGACACCTTCTGAAGGCCGAGCATGCCCGGATAGGCCAGTGCGACGAGGGTCAGACCGAGAGCTCCGCCCACGAAGAGGGTTCCCGTCGTGTTCCGCGAAAAGCGCACCGTGCCTCCTGCCCGGTAAGTGAAGCCCGCTCAGCGGCGGTTCGGACACACAGCAGTACGGATGGGAAGGCCTCCGAAACCTTTTGTTCTGGTAAAAAATTCCGGGATTCGGGGGCGCCGCGGGCCCGGTCGGGAAACCCGGCGCTCCCGGCTGCGCGGGCCGGACGCCGGAGCAGAGCGGCCGACGGCGGTTCTCTCCGGGACGGCCCGGCACGCGCCGGGGCCGTCCGTGTCGGCGGTGCCGGTCGCTCACCGGGCGGGCCCGGTGCGCGCGCGATACTCGCCGTATGGATCACGAAGGGGACGACATGACCGAGACCAGCCGTACCGTGGGCGTCCTGGGCGCCGGGATCATGGGCTCGGCGATGGCCCGCAACCTGGTGCGCGCCGGGCACACCGTCCGGGTCTGGAACCGGACTCGCGCCAAGGCCGAACCGCTCGCCGCCGACGGAGCGCTGGTCGCCGACACGGCCGCCGAGGCGGTGCGCGCCGCCGATGTGGTCCTGACCATGCTGTACGACGGCGGCACGGTGCTGGAGGTGATGCGTGAGGCGGCCTCCGCGGCCCGTCCGGGCGCCGCCTGGGTGCAGTCGACCACGGCCGGGCTGGAGTCGGTCGGCGAACTGGCCGCCCTGGCCCGCGAACACGGCCTGGTCTTCTACGACGCCCCGGTGCTCGGCACCAAGCAGCCTGCGGAGGCGGGGCAGCTGACGGTGCTGGCCGCCGGGCCGGCCGAGGGCCGGGACGTGGTGGCGCCGGTGTTCGACGCGGTCGGCGTCCGTACGGTGTGGACCGGCGAGGACGGGGCGGCGGCGAGCGCGACCCGGCTGAAACTGGTGGCCAACAGCTGGGTCATCGCGGCCACCACGGCGACCGGTGAGTCGCTGGCCCTGGCGAAGGCCCTCGGCGTGGACCCGCAGGGCTTCTTCGACCTCATCTCCGGCGGCCCGCTCGACATGGGCTATCTGCACGCCAAGGCCGGTCTCATCCTCGGCGGCCGGCTGATGCCGCCGAGTTTCGCCGTGGAGACGGCGGAGAAGGACGCCCGGCTGATCGTCCAGGCCGGTGAGCGGCACGGCGTCCGCCTCGACGTGGCCGCCGCGAGCGCCGAACGCTTCGCCCGCGCCGCCGCCCTGGGCCACGCCAACGAGGACATGGCGGCGGCGTACTTCGCCAGCTTCGACGACCGGGCCGCCGGCGGCCCGGAGGGAGCCTGACCGGCTCTCGTCAGCCCAGGCAGAGCACGAGCAGACACAGGTGCGGCGAAGTCGACGAGGGCGAGGCCGGCGACGGCGCGGTCGTCGGGCTGCTCTGAGCCGTTCCGGAGCCGGAGCCGTCGGAGGCGGCCGGCTGCGACGTCTGCTGCGTCTGCTGCGTCGTCGTGCCCGGGGAACGGTCGCCGCTGGAGCCGTCGGAGGTGCCCGAGGAGCCGGAGGCGCCCGACGAGGTGACGGAACCCCCCGATCCGTCCGGCTGCCGAGCCGGCGCGGACGGGTACGCGGCCGCCGGAGCGGGCACGGCCGCCGTGGTGTGCGGGGCGGCGGAGTAGGGGTGGAGGTTCTGCGCCGTGGCGGTGTCGCGGGGCGCCGGGGCCGTGGTGGGCGACTGGTGCGCGGGGCGCGTGGACGGCCGTGCGGGGGAGGCCGGCGAGGCCTGTCCGGGACCGGCGTCCCCGGTCGCCGTGCCGGTGTACCCGGCCGGCTGCCGGCCCACGGAGTCCGTGTGCGGGGTGCTCGGAGCGGGTGCCGCCTGAGCGGGGCCGGCGGTGTGCCGGTCCAGCGAGGCGACGGTCAGACCGCCGCCGACCAGCGCCACGGCGGTCGCGACCAGCGCGCGGCGCTGGGTCTTCTTCCACCGGGCCCGCTGCCGCCGCCGCGCCGCCCGCCCCGGCCGCTGCCGTACGGCCGCCGCATCCGCCGCGGCGGCGGACGTGCGGTCCGTCGCCTCGGGCCCGCCGTCCGTGGCGGTGGCGGACATCCCGTCCACGGCACCCGCCGGAACGGCGCCCGGGGCGACGTCCGGCGGCGTGAAGGAGAACACGGGGTCCGCGGCGGGCCCCGGGACGAAGGGCAGCGCGGAGTCCGCGGTGACGTTCGGGGCTATGTCCGGGGCGTAGGCCCCGCAACCGGGGCAGACGAGGGCACCGTTGAGGTGCCGTCGGCACGTGGAGCAGTAGTCCATCCGGATCTTCCTGAGTAGGCCGGCCGGGCGGCCAGCCACGCTAACAAGCGCGGCGCTCCGCTGTGTGCAGCCTGTGTGACGCTCCTGCGGGGATTCGGCGGTCCGCCCGCACCCGGGCGCAGCAGGAAGGGCCGCTTCGGAGGGCGGCGGTCAGGCCCCGCCTCCGGACGGCGGCGCCGACGGTGGTCAGGCCCGGTCGGTGAGCTCCTCGGCGTACACCTGGGACAGCGGCTGGGGGCCCACGTACTGCTGGCAGTTGCACTGGCCCGGCTCGTAGCGCACCGGCTTCTTGTTCTCGTCCCAGGCGGTCGGCACCTCCACGCGCTCGTGGCACCGGCCGTTCTTGTCGTGCTTGGCCAGGTGGTGCGTGCAGCCGCACACCGGCTCCGGCGGCTTGTGCGCGGCCTCGACGGCCAGCCGCTCCGCCTTCTGCGCCTCCATCAGCTCCAGTCTGCGCTGGTGGCGGTTGCGCAGCGCGGTGCGCGCGGTGTCGGCGAGCCACGCGAAGCCGCCGGTCCAGAACAGGATGAGCACCCACCAGATCCAGTTCATCGGTCCCCCGTCCTTCCCCCTGTGCGCATGGGTTCAGCTTATTCTTGCGAGGAATCCCCGGGCGGTCACGCCCTGGATAAATGGCATCCTCGGACCGCCGGGTGGTGTGCCGGTGGTGTACGTCGATCCGGCGTACACCTCGCGCACCTGCGCCGAGTGCGGCCACATCGACAGGGCGAACCGGGTCTCGCAGGCCTGGTTCGCGTGCCGGTCCTGCGGATTCGTTGATCATGCGGACCGGAACGGCTCCCGCAACATCCGCGCGCGTGCGTGGGAGTTGTGGCGATGCGGGGCCCAGTCAACGGCCTTTGCCCCACCACCGCGTCAGCGCGGCGGGGCTGGACGCGAACGTGTCATCACCTCCAGTGATGCCCCGTTGCGCAAGCCCGGGACCTCAGCCCCGGGTTGTTGACGATAGGCAACCGCGACCGGAACGGCAGGGGTTGGGGCGACGGTCGGGCGCCTGCGCCGGCCCGGCCGGGGCAGGCGGCGCCAGGCGCGTTCGTGGACCAGGGCCAGGACGACCGCCGTGGCCACCGCGATCAGGTGCTCGCGGCCCGCCAGGTTGGGCCTGACCACCGACTCGGCCACCATCGAGCCGCCGGTGAGGAGGAAGACGACCGGGGTGCGCCGTACCACGGACAGATAGCTGAACAGGCCCACCACGGCGGCCGACGGACCCGTGTCGAGGACGTGCCCGACCGCGGGCGGCAGCCCCAGGCCCCACCGGCCGGGCCCGATCGCGAGCATCACCCGCACGGTCAGGGTGCCGGCCAGGGTGGTGGCGTAGGAGATGAACAGGGTGCGGGCCCGGCCCAGGGTGAGCTCGGCCAGGGCGAAGGCGAGGAACAGCTGGGTGATGCCGGCCCAGACCGGAAGGTCGAGGGCCGGGACGTAGAGGGAGACGGGGGTGCGCAGCAGGGCCAGCCACAGCGGCAGGTCGCCCCGCACGCCGCCGAGGATCCGCACCGCCGTCTCGCCCCTCGGGTGCTGGGCGACCGCGTGGAAGAAGATCACACCGAAGGCGGCCACGAAGGCCAGCACCAGCCCGGACAGGCCACGGCGCGTCAGTTGCCGCAGCGGGTCCACGACCATGGCGTGCCATTCGCCGCGCAGGGTGCGCACGACGAGGCGCCCGAGCCGGGCCGGCGCCCCGCGCCCGTACGGGTACTTCCGGTTCACCTGGACCACCGCTCGGCTCCTCGAAGCAGTTCCCCACTCCGTGCGCACAACCGTATGGACCCGGCTGCGGCCCGGCGCGTTCCCACACGCCGGGCGACGTTCGTCTCAGCGCACCGGTGACCTGCGTGGAGTACGCCGGGGCAGTGCGGCCCGGCCGCGGGCGCGAGGCACCACGCGGGGGCGGGCCTCAACCTCGGCGCGAGGCGGGGCGCGGCTGGGCGGCGCGCACCGCCGGTGGCCGTGGCGGGCGACGGCCACCGTGCTCGTGGCCGTGGAGCGTGACGGCGACCGGAGCCGCGGTGAAGACCGAGGAGTACGTGCCGACCGCGAGGCCGATGAGCAGCGCGAGCGCGAAGTCCGTCAGCGACTCCCCGCCGAGCAGCGCCAGCGAGGCCAGGATCAGCACCGCGCCCATGCCCGTGTTCACGGTCCGGGGCAGGGTCTGCACGATCGCGCGATCGGTGAGCTGCGACAGCGGCGCCTTGCGGTCGCGCCGGAGCAGTTCGCGGACGCGGTCGAAGACGACGACGGAGTCGTTGACCGAGTAGCCGATCACGGTCAGCAGCGCGGCGAGGAACACCCCGTCCAGCGGCTTGCCGAGCCAGGCGAAGACGCCGACCAGGATCACCACGTCGTGGGCGAGGGCGGCGACCGCGGCCGTGCCGAACAGCCAGCGGAAGCGGGCGGCGAGGTAGAGCAGCTGCGCGCCGAGGGCCACCCCGAGGGCGATCAGGGCGTTGCGGCGCAGCTCCTCGCCCAGGCTCGGGCCGATCAGCTCGTCGCGCACCTTGGCCGTCGTGGCGCCGTCCCCGTCCTGGGCGCCGTTCGCACCGCCGCCGTCGCCGCCGAGTGCGCCGATGGTCCGCGTGACCGTGTCCACCTGGGCGTCGGTCAGTTGCCCGGCGCGTACGGTGAGCCCCGTGTCACCGGCGGACTGGACCACCGCGTGCGGGAGTCCCGCGTCCGCGAGCGCGTCGCGGGCCCGCTCGGGATCCACGGCGTGCGGGGTCTCGTACGCGATCAGGCGGCCGCCCGTGAACTCGATCCCGAACTCCAGGCCGCGCACCGCGATGCCCGACGCGGCGAGCACGAGCACGACGGCGGAGGCCGCCAGCCAGCGGCGCGGCCGGCGCATCGGCCGCGGGTCGCGCCGCACGAGCGCCTCGCGCACCCGGCCGGCGGTGGCGAGTCCGGTGACGCGGGGACGCCGGCGCACCCACGGACGGGAGGCGGCGAAGTCGGCGAGCACCCGGGTGACCACCAGGGCGCTGATCATGGAGGCGACGACACCGATGCCCAGGGTGACGCCGAAGCCGCGCACCGGCCCGGAGGCGAGGAGGAACAGCAGCACGGCGGCGATCAGCGTGGTGACGTTGGAGTCGGCGATCGCGCTGAAGGCGTTGCGGAAACCGGCTGTCAGCGCCGAGCGCGGGCTGGGCCGCCGGCGGGCGGCGTACTCCTCGCGGGCGCGTTCGAAGACGAGCACGTTGGCGTCCACCGCCATGCCGATCGCCAGCACGAAACCGGCCAGCCCCGGCAGGGTCAGGGTGGCCCCGAGCGCGGCCAGCGCGGCGTAGGAGATCAACCCGTAGGCGAGCAGCGCCACGACCGCGAGGGCGCCCACGAGCCGGTAGACCACGACGATGAACAACGCGGTCAGCGCGGTGCCGACGACCGCGGCCCAGGCGCTGGCCGTGATGGCGCGGGCGCCCAGGGTGGGGCCGACGGTGTGCTGTTCGACCGTCTCGACCGGCACCGGCAGTGCGCCGCCGTTGATCAGCAGGGCCAGCTCGCGGGCCTCACTGTCGTCGAACGAGCCGGTGATCTGGGTGGAGCCGCCCGCGATGCCCGTGCCGCAGGCGACCGACGGATCGACCTGCGGCGCGGAGATGATCCGGTCGTCCAGCACGATGGCGACCCGGCGTGTGGGGTCGCCGACCGGACGGCAGGCGGCGTCGGCGGTCAGTTCGGCCCAGCGGTCGCGGCCCGCGCGGTCGAAGTCGACGGTGACGTGCCAGCCGGCGCCGGTCTCCTGGTCGAACCGGGCGTCGGCACCCTCGACGTCCTTCCCGGTCATGGCGGACGCCCCCAGGCGCAGCCGCTGCCCGGACTCGTCGGGCAGCACCCGCTCCCCGGACCCGGCGGGTGCGGGCGCCCCGGCGCCGGCCGGGCCGAGCACCGGGTGGAAGGACAGCTGGGCGGTGCGGCCCAGCACGTCGGCGGCCTGCTTCGGGTCCTGCACGCCGGGCAGTTCGACGATGATCCGGTGGGCGCCGGAGCGGACGAGGGTCGGCTCGGCGACGCCCAGCGCGTCGACGCGCCCGCGCAGCACCTCCAGGGTGCGGTCGGTGACCGCGCGGTCGGCCTCGGTGGTCGGGGTGGAGCGGGTCTCGAGAACGATCTGGGTGCCGCCGCGCAGATCCAGTCCGAGGCGGACGGGCACGGT
This sequence comes from Streptomyces sp. NPDC003393, assembly GCF_053589015.1. Classification (NCBI taxonomy): domain Bacteria; kingdom Bacillati; phylum Actinomycetota; class Actinomycetes; order Kitasatosporales; family Streptomycetaceae; genus Streptomyces; species Streptomyces sp. NPDC003393. The sequence continues at coordinate 134,386 of NZ_JBSFRB010000014.1, forward strand.
CACGGCGAGGTACACGGACACGGCGATGACGGCGAGGGCGAACAGCGCCCTCACCCGGTCGGAACGGATCAACAGGGCCTCCGGCGGCCTGAAGGGATGGGGAGTGAGGGGTCAGGTGCCGGAGGGTGCGGGCGGGGCCCGTCCGCGGTCGGGGACCGGGTGGCCGGGAGAGGCCGGGGCGGGTGCGCGGGGCGGCGGCGTCCACGCGGGGGCGGGCGCGGGGGCCGCGGTGGCGTCGGGGGTGACGGCGAGGTGGACCGGCTGGCCGGGGCGCTCGCCGTGGAGTTCGTGGCGGGCGCCGGCCTGGACGGCGCAGGTGTCGGGGCACTGGTCGCCGGCGTGGGGCGGGGTGTGGGGTGCGGCGGCCTGCCGGCCGGCCGGGGGTGCTGCTTCGGGCTGTCCGGCGAGGACCGGGGCGGCGTGGACGGGGGGCGGTGAGGACGGCCACGGGCCGCCCGCGCTGCTCGCGGCGCTGAGACTGGTGGTGCTGGTGGTGCTGGTGGTGCTCGTGGCGAACCCGGTGAGCAGGCCCAGCAGGGTGAGCAGTACCGCCGCGAGCAGAGTGAGCGCCCTCGGGGCGGCGGCGCGTGGCGCCCGGTGCATGCACCGCCCCCTCTCGTGGGCCCGGTCGTGGCTGCGTGGTCGGGGTTGTCGGGTTGTCAGGGTCGCGGGGTCAGGGCTCGACCAGGCCGGCGCGGATGGCGTACCGGGTGAGCTCCAGGCGGTCGCGCAGACCCAGCTTCTGGAGCAGGTTGGCGCGGTGGCGCTGGACGGTCTTGACGCTGATGAAGAGGATCTCGGCGATCTCCTTGGAGGAGTGCCCTTCGGCCACCAGCTTGAGGACCTCCTCCTCCCTGGGCGTCAGGACCTGGTCGGGGGTCTCGTCGCCGTGGCGGACGCGGTCGAGGTAGTTGCGGATGAGCGCGGTGACGGCGCCCGGGTAGAGGAACGGCTCGTCGCGCATCGCGGCCCGGCAGGCGGCGACCAGGTCGCGGTCCGCGACGGACTTCAGCACGTAGCCGGCGGCTCCGGCCTTCAGCGCCTGGAAGAAGTACTGCTCGTTGTCGTGCATGGTGAGCATCAGCACCCGCAGGTCCGGCTTGAGGGCGGCCAGTTCACGGGCGGCCTGGAGGCCGGTCAGACGGGGCATGGCGATGTCCAGGACGGCGAGGTCGACGTCGTGGGCGCGGGCCATCTCGATGGCCTCCGCGCCGTCACCGGCCTCCGCGACCACCTCCAGGTCGGGCTCCTGGTCGAGGATGAGCCGCACGCCACGGCGTACCAGCGCGTGGTCGTCGGCGAGCAGGATGCGGATCGTGGTCCGCGCGGGGTCTGCCATGGTCAACGGTGCTTCCTGGGATTGCCGGGCAGGGGCGCGGCGGCGGACGGGGCGACGGGGGCGGTCAGCCGGACGCGGGTGCCGGGAGAGCGGCCACCGGAGCCGGAGCCGGCGGTGCCGGGGGCGTCGGTGATGTCCAGGGCGCCCCCGATGAGCAGGGCACGCTCGCGCATGCCGCGGATGCCGGCGCCCTCGCACGCCGCCTTGATGCCCCGGCCGTCGTCGGTGATGTCCAGCACCACGGTGCCGTCGCCGTGCGTGAGGGCGACCTCGACGCGTCCGGCGTCCGCGTGGCGGGCGGCGTTGGTCAGACCCTCCTGGGCGACGCGGTAGAGGACGAGCTCCGTCTCCGGCTCCAGGGCGGGCAGGTCGGGGTCGAACCGGCGCACCGTCCTGAGCCCGGTGTGGGTGGCGAAGTCCGAGGTGAGCGAGGTCAGCGCGCTGACCAGGCCGAGGTCGTCCAGCACGCCGGGCCGCAGCCTGCGCACCAGCCGGCGGACCTCGTCCAGGCTCTCCCGGGTGATCTCCTGCACCTGGTGCAGTTCGTCGCGCAGCGGGGCCTCGGCCTGGTCCGCGGCCCGCTTGAGCGCCAGCAGGACCGCGGTCATGCTCTGTCCCACCTCGTCGTGCAGTTCCTGGGCGATACGGCGCCGCTCGGCCTCCTGGGCGAGCAGCACACGGGCGCTGCTGGTGGCCCGCTCGTACTCCAGCCGGTCGAGCATGGCGTTGAACGTGCGGATCAGCTCGGTGACCTCCCCGCCGCCGCCCACCGGGAGCCGCTGGCCGGGGCGGAGCAGGTCGACGGTGGTCATCAGCCTGGTCAGCCGGTCCAGCGGGGCCAGGCCCCAGCGCAGCAGCGCGGCGTTGGCGACCAGCATCACGACCAGGCCGCCCACCAGGATGACCGCCTCGGTGAGGACCACCGGGACGGACACGGTCACCGGCGCCCACAGCAGCAGCGCGGTCGCCGTACCCAGCACCACGGCATTCAGCCCGAAGATCCGCCAGAACAGGGACACCGGGTTGTTCCTCCTCATGTGACGCGGCCTGTCTGCCTCCACTGTCGGGCATCTCGCAGCCGGACGAGTCGCGGGCCCTGTTCCCGGTCGAGCCTGCCCGTTCCCGCCGGTGAGGTCGATGGGTCATGGCGCCCATTCGGCGGGGTACGGCCTACCCATTCCGTACGGAGTGGGTCCTCGGACCTCCCGCAAATGGGGTCTGGACCCGATGGGAATCGACCGCCCGTGCGACCAGGGTGGAGGCACAGGCCACAGGCCGTACCGAAAGGAGCCCCCGTCATGTCGCTCGACGCCGCCCGGACCCAGCCCCGCCCGCCGCGTCCGACCGCCCACGAGGCCCGACAGCGTCTCGAGCACGCCCGCGGTACCCGGCTGGTCCAGCTGGAGGCCCTCACGGCGGCCGGGCAGACGGCGGACGAGCACCTCCTCTCCGCGCAGAGGGAGGCCATCGAGCGGGTGCTCAAGGAGATCGACGAGGCCTTCGCCCGGATCGAGGACGGCACCTACGGGGTCTGCCGGGGCTGCGCCGAGCCGGTCCCCGCGGAACGCCTGGAGATCCTCCCGTACACCAGCCACTGCGTCTCCTGCCTGCGCCGGCCCGCCTGACCACGGTCCGGCATCCGACCCCGGCGTCGCCCGCCGTTGCCGTCACTCGTCTCCCGCCCTGCCCGAGGAGTGAAGTGGTGAACCACCAGACCATCGACGCCCGCGACCCAGATCCGACGTCCGCCCATCTGACGCCCGAGGACCTCGCCGCGCTCCGCGAGCAGTTGCACGAGCAGCGCCTGTTCCGGCAGGAACAGCTGCGGGAGATCACGGCCGCCGCGCCCTCCCGCGTGGACGCCCTGCGCCGGCGGCAGGCCGCCGCGCAGGTCGAGGTGAGCGTCAAACTGGCGGCCTCCGCCCGGATGGTCCTCACCGACGTCGAGGCGGCCCTCGCCCGCATGGACGACGGCAGCTACGGCCGGTGCCATCTGTGCCGCCGGCCGATCGCGCGGGAACGGCTGGAGATCGTGCCGCAGGCCCGCCACTGCGCGCGCTGCCAGCAGGTCAGGGAGGCCGGCCGGTGAGCACCGCCCGCCGCCCCCGTGACCCGGCCGGCTTCGCCGTGCGCCACCGGCCGTGGCCGCTGTGCCGGCAGTGCTGCGGTGTCGCCCTCGACATGGGCAGCGCCCGCACCCGGGCGTGGATCAGCGGCCGGGGCCTGGTCCTGGACGTCCCCACGGTGACCTTCCCCGGCGCCGGCGCGGTGTACCCGATCCAGCGCGGCGCCATCGTCGACACCCCGGGCGTCGCCCGCATGCTGGACCGTCTGCTCGCCCACCGTCTGCCCCGCTTCACCCGCCCGCTGATCGTGATGACCGCCCCCGTGCTGGACGGCGTCGCCTACCGCGCCGAGGCCCGTACGGCCCTGAAGGTGCTGCGGCCGCGCAGTGTGCTGACCGTGCCCGGCGCCCGGGCGGTCGCGCTGGGCGCGGGCGCCGACCTGTCCCGGCCGTTGCTCGTCGTCGACATCGGTGCACACATCACGGAGGTGGTGCTGCTGTCGGACGGTGCCGTCGTCGACGCGCGCCGCACCGCGCTCGGCACGACCGACCTGGACACCGTCCCCCCGGCGCGGATCAGTGAGGCGGTGGCCGGCATGGTGACCGCGATGCTGCGGCAGGACCGCACGTCGCTCACCCTCGACGCGCTGCACCGGGGCCCGCTGCTGGCGGGCGGCGGCGCCCTGCGCCCGGAGATCACCTACCACCTCACCGACCGGCTGCACGCCCCCTTGAAGGCCGTCGCGGCGTCCCACACCGCCGCCGTCCGCGGCGCCGCCGCCCTCCTGCACGCCGCCCACACCCACCCGTCGCTCACCGCGTCCGCCCCGCCCGCCCCGCACCCACGCTGACCGCACCCCGTCCCGCACCCGCGCTGACCGCACCCCGTCCCGCACCCGCGCTGACCGCACCCCCGTCTCCACACACCGCGGACCGATGAGAGGAGGACGGCCATCAAGCCGTGGCGACTGCGGCGCAACCCGCTGCGCCGCCGCACCGACCTGTTCCGGGCCTGGCTCGGTCTCGTGCTGCTGCCGACGGTCCTGGCCGCCGCGCCCGCCACGGCGTACCTCGTGGCCGAGGCGGCGCACCGCCACTACACGCACACCGCCGAACGGCAGACGCAGACCCGGCGGCACACCACCGCCGTCCTCCTCCACGACGTCCCGCGCCATCCGGAGCCGGGCTCGGCCGAGGAGATGAGGACCCGCTACCCGGCCGGGGTCCGCTTCACGGACGCCGGCGGACGGACCCGCAGCGCGACGACGGACGTCCCGCCCGGCCTGCGGGCGGGCAGCACCGTCGACGTCTGGGCCGACGCGCACGGCGGCATCCACGGCCCGCCCCTGACCGCCGAGCAGATCCGCAGCCGCGCCCTGGGATGGGCGCTCCTCGCCGCCCTGTCCGTCATCGCCCTCGGTTCCGCCGCCTACGGAGCCGTCACCGTCGTCCTGCACCGCCGCAACCTCGCCGCCTGGGCCACGGCCTGGTCCGGCACGGCATCACGCTGGACGACATCGAGGTGACGCGACATCAGGAGGCCCCGTACCGACCGGCAGTCGGCGTCGACAACGCCGACTCCCGGTCCTGAGACCGGACTCGAGGCGCGGGCGTCCGTGGCCGCCTCCGCGTTCACCCCCCACCGCGTCGAGCCGGAGGCCGCGATCCTGACGGCCCGCTGACGGTTTCGTGGCGGCGCGCTGGCACCGAGGGCGTGGCCAACACTGCCGGAAACCGGCAATGCGCGGCGTGTCCGTGGCTGGGCATCATGGCCGTGGGGAGCACTACGGGGCCCCGCGGTGCCGGGCTCCGGCAGGAACCGGAGCCCGGCACCGCGGGCCGCACGGGGGAGAGGGGGGAACCACGATCGCGGCTCCGCGGCCGCCGGCGCGCTGGGCGCAGTGCGCCAACCCGCCTTCTCTTTCCGTACCGTGAAGGACGTACACCATGGATGTCATCGGCGCGCTTGCCGCCGCCTGCCTGATTCTCGTTCTGCTCGTGCTGTTCGTCTTCTCCCGGCTGTACCGCAAGGTGGACCAGGGCAGGGCGCTGATCGTCTCCAGGACGCGGAAGGTCGACGTGTCCTTCACCGGGCAGGTCGTGCTGCCGGTGCTGCACCGGGCCGAGGTCATGGACATCTCGGTGAAGACCATCGAGATCAGCCGCTCCGGCCGGGACGGGCTGATCTGCCGGGACAACATCCGGGCCGACATCCGGATCTCGTTCTTCGTGAAGGTCAACAAGACCGTCGAGGACGTCATCAAGGTGGCCCAGTCCGTGGGCACCGAGCGCGCCAGCCACCAGGACACGCTGCAGACGCTGTTCCACGCCAAGTTCTCCGAGGCGCTGAAGACCGTCGGCAAGCAGATGGACTTCACCGACCTGTACACCAAGCGCGAGGAACTGCGCTTCCACATCATCGAGTTGATCGGCGTCGACCTCAACGGCTACCACCTGGAGGACGCGGCGATCGACTACCTGGAGCAGACGCCGCTGTCCCAGCTGGACCCGGCCAACGTCCTGGACGCACAGGGCATTCGCAAGATCACCGAGCTGACGGCGGTCGAGCACGTGCGCACCAACGAGGCGCAGCGCAGCGAGGAGAAGGAGATCACCCGGCAGAACGTCGACGCGCGCGAGGCCATTCTGGAGCTGGAGCGCCGGCAGGCGGACGCCGAGATCAAGCAGAAGCGGGAGATCGAGACCTCCCGGGCGCGGGAGGAGGCCGAGACGGCCCGCGTGGTGGAGGAGGAGCGGCTGCGGTCGCAGAGCGCCTTCCTGCGCACCGAGGAGCAGCTCGGGGTGCAGCGCGAGAACCAGGCCCGTGAGGTCGCCGTCGCCGCCAAGAACCGCGAGCGGGTCATCGCCGTGGAGAACGAGCGCATCGAGAAGGACCGGCTGCTGGAGGTCATCGCCCGGGAACGGGAGACCCAGCTGACCAAGATCGCCGCCGACAAGGAGGTGGAGGCGGAGAAGCGGGAGATCGCCGAGGTCGTGCGCGAGCGGGTGGCCGTGGACCGTACGGTCGCCGAGCAGGAGGAGTCCATCAAGAAGCTGCGCGCCGTCGAGCAGGCGGAGCGCGACCGGCAGGCCGTGATCATCGCCGCCGAGGCCGAGGCGCAGGAGAAGCTGGTCAAGGACATCAAGGCCGCCGAGGCGGCCGAGCAGGCCGCCACCCACCGCGCCGCCGAGGAACTCACCCTCGCCGAAGCCCGGTTGAAGACCGCTGACCTCGACGCGCGGGCCAAGCTGCGGCTGGCCGAGGGCGTTCAGGCGGAGGCCGCCGCGGAGGGACTGGCCGCCGTGCAGGTCCGCGACAAGGAGGCCGAGGTCGTCGAGAAGGCCGGCCGGGCGGAGGCCGAGGCGACCGAGGCCCGGCTGCGGGCGGAGGCCGAGGGCGCCCAGGCCAAGGCGCTCGCCGAGGCCACCGCGATCGGCGAGAAGCTGAAGGCGGAGGCGGCCGGCCTGACCGAGAAGGCGGCGGCGATGGCCGCCCTGGACGAAGCCTCGCGCGGACACGAGGAGTACCGGCTGCGGCTCCAGGCCGAGAAGGAGATCCGCCTCGCCGGTCTGGAGGTGCAGCGCCAGGTGGCCGAGGCGCAGGCGACCGTCCTGGCGACCGGGCTGGAGAACGCCGACATCGACATCGTCGGCGGTGATTCGGTCTTCTTCGACCGGCTGGTCTCCGCGATCTCGCTGGGCAAGGGCGTCGACGGGTTCGTCGAGCACTCCGGCACCGCACAGGCCCTCGCCAAGCCCTACCTGGACGGCTCGGCCAGCCTCGCCGACGACCTGGGCCGCGTCCTCGGCTCGGTCTCCACGGCCGATGTGCGCGACCTGACGGTGTCGGCGCTGCTGATGAAGCTGATGAAGTCGGGCGGCGCGAACGCCGGTCGGCTCCAGGAGCTCCTGGAGCGCGCGGGCGAGCTGGGCCTGTCCGACACCCCGCTGACCGCCCTCGGTGCCGCCAACGGCACCGTCCGGGCCTGACGGCCGGGGCCGCCGGAGCTGCCGCACAGGGGACGGCAGCTCCTCGCCCCGGCTGCGGGGCCGGGCCCCGGCACCGGACTCCGGGCCGGGTCGTCGGCCGGAACCCCCAGGCCGAGGGCCAGGGTTCCAGGCCGGGTCGTCGGCCCCGGGCTCCGGCTTCCGGGGCCCCGTGCTCTCGGTCCCGGATCTGCTGCCCCGGGCACCCGGCCCACTTTGCCGCCCCAGTCCCCCGCCCTGAACGCGCGGCCGCAGACCGTAGGCCCCCACCTCCTTCCGAAGGGACGCACCATCCATGGCAACCGCCCTGGAGACGGGTTCTCACGACGCCGTGGACAGCGGCACGTACGAGGTGCTGCGCGACCGGCTCACCGCGCAGGCCGCCGAGCTCGCGCGCGGCGCCGAGGCGCTGAACGCGCGCAGGGCCGAGGAGTTCGGCGCCACCCGGCTCGACCTCACCGGCACCGGCCGGCTGCGTACCGAGCACCCGAGCGTCCCCGCGGACGTCGTCGCCGTCGGCGACCGGCTGCTGTTCGGCTGCCACACCGCGGGCCCCGCGCCCGGCGGCCGGGCCGAGCCGGAGGTCGGCGACGTCCTCGCGCTGTACGACCGCGACCTGAACCGGCTGCCCGAGGATGCCGTCCCCGGTCTGCTCGACGACCCGGCCTTCGTCCGGGAGTTCCGGGCCCTGCACCGCTACTACCGGCAGGCCCGGCTGCTGCGCCTGCACCGCGTCGAGGGACGGCTGCTGGCCGTCTTCCGCACCGGGGAGAAGGCCGACGACATCCGGGCGCTGCGCTGGGACCTGGCCGACGACGCACGGGCTGCCGCCTTCCTGGACGCGCGCGGGGAACGCGACCACGTTCCCCCGCCCGCCCATGACTTCGCGTGGACCGAGGCCACCCGGGAGGACCACGTCCTGGGCCGCCACCCGCACGTCCGGGTGCGCGGCGAGCTGTACGTCTCCACCGTCGGCGGCGCCCTGACGATCAAGACGGAGGACGACACCGAGACCGGCGAGGGCATCCACAGCGAGCCGGTCGAGGAGCCGTTGCAGGCGCTCGCCGACGCCGCCGTCGCGCACGCGCGGGTGGGCGCGCTGATCCTGCTGCGGATCCGCCCGTACAAGGAGGACGCCGACCGCTACCTGGTGTTCAACACGCTCACCAGGACGGTGGTCCGCCTCGACGGCATCGGGCAGGGCTGCCGCCGCCTCCCCGAGGAGAAGGGCATCGTCTTCGCGGGCGGCTACTGCCTGGCCACCGGGGCGTACAAGACGTACGAACTGGACACCACCGGCCTGGAGTTCGAGCGCGAGGTGCGCTCCCCCTACGGCGAGGACGTGCTGTACGCCTTCCATGCCCGCGCCCAGGGACGCGGCCTGCTGCTGTCGTACAACACCATCCGCGAGGAGGTCGCGAACCCGCTGACCTGCCAGGGCTGGGACCTGTTCGACGACGGCGCGCTGCTGGCGCTGCGCGCCGACCCCAAGGGAGCCGCCGGGGAGCCCGCACGGGTCCATCCGGTCCAACTGTGGACCTCTCCGTACGTCTCCGACACCCACGCCGCCGCGGGGGCGGGCACCGGCCCGCTGGCCCGCGTCGGCAACGCCGACCTGGTGCGCGGCATCTCTGACTGCCTGGCGATCAGCCGCGCGGTCGCCGAGACGACGCCGACGGCGGAGGTGTACGAGGCGCTGGCCGCCGCGTGCGTGCGCGCCGCCGACACCCACCACTGGCTGGGCGAGGCCGAGCTGGGGGACCTGCGGACCCCGCTGGAGGCCGTACGGGCGACGGCGGAGCAGGTGCTCGCCGAGTTCCGGACCGTGCAGGACCTGAGCCGAAGGGCCGCCGAGGCGCTGGAGGAGGCCGCGGAGCGGCTCGCCGCGGTGGTGCGCCGGCTGCGCGGCGAGACGCCGCGCGGGGCCGCCGCCTGGGTCGGCGGACTGACCGAACTGCGGCAGGCGCAGGGACACCTGCTGACCCTGAAGGAGGCGCGGTACGCCGACGCCGCCCGCATCGACGAGCTCGCCGCCGAGGCGGAGGCGGACCTGGCCGCGTTCGGCAGGCGTGCGGTCGCCCAGCTGGCCCGCGAGGACACCTTCGCCGAGCAGCACCGCGACGTCGAACGGCTCGTCGGGGACGCCGAGTCCGTCGCGAGCGTGGCCGAGGCCGGGCCGGTCGCGGCCCGGCTCGACGAACTCACCGAGGCGCTGCGCACGGTCACCGAGGTCGTCGCCGGGCTCGACATCGCCGACGCCACCGTGCGCACCTCCGTGCTGGAGCGGATCGCCGAGGTGCTGGGCGGCGCCAACCGGGCCCGTGCCCTGCTCGACGCTCGCCGCCGCGAGTTGGGCGAACGGGAGGGGCGCGCCGAGTTCGCCGCGGAGTTCGCGCTGCTCGGGCAGGCGGTGACCGGCGCGCTCGCCGCGGCCGACACCCCCGAGGCGTGCGACGAGCAGCTCGCGGGCGCGCTGGTCGGGCTGGAGAACCTGGAGTCGAGGTTCGCGGAGTTCGACGACTTCCTCGACGAACTGGCCGCCCGGCGCACCGAGGTCTACGACGCCTTCTCCGCCCGTCGGCAGGCCCTCCTGGACGCTCGCGCCCGCCGCGCCGAGCAGCTGGCCGGCGCCGCCGCCCGGATCCTGGAGACGGTCGCCCGGCGGGCGGCCACGCTCGCGGACGCCGAGGCCGTCAGCACCTACTTCGCCTCCGACCCGATGGTCGCCAAGGTTCGGCGCAGCGCCGAGGAGCTGCGCGAACTGGGCGACCCGGTGCGGGCCGAGGAGCTGGACGGCCGGCTGAAGGCCGCCCGACAGGAGGCGGCCCGCGCCCTGCGCGACCGCTCCGACCTGTACGCCGACGGCGGGCGCACCATCCGCCTGGGCGCCCACCGTTTCGCGGTCACCACCCAGCCCCTGGACCTGACCCTGGTCCCGGACGGCGACGGTCTCGCCTTCGCGCTGACCGGCACCGACTACCGCCGCCCGGTCACCGACCCGGACTTCCTCGCGACCCGCGCCCACGGGGACCGGCAGCTGCCCTCGGAGTCCCCCGAGGTGTACCGCGCGGAGCACCTGGCCGCCCGGCTGCTGCGCGAGCACGGGCCGGCCGCCCTGGCGGCGGCCGACGACCTGTCCGCCCTGGTGCGCCGGGCGGCCGCGGACGCGTACGACGAGGGCTACGAGCGCGGGGTCCACGACCACGACGCCACCGTGATCCTCGCCGCCCTGCTGCCCCTGCACGAGCAGGCCGGCGTGCTCCGCCACGAGCCCGCCGCACGTGCCGCCGCCCAGCTCTTCTGGTCCCACGGCACCACGCCGGCCGCCCGCGCCGCCTGGACCCGGCGCGCGGTCTCCCTCGCCCGGGCGCGCGACACCTTCGGTCCGGCGGCCGGGACCGCGGTGGAAGAACTGGAGGCGGAGCTGTCGGGGGCGATCGACCGGTGGTGGGCCACCGACGGCGGCCTGCCGACGGCGGCGGAGGACGGCGTACCGGCCACCGCCGAGGACCTCGCGGGGGCCGCGGCGGCGTACCTCTTCGAGGAGCTGACGACCGGGCCCGAGGGCTTCGTCATCAGTGCCGGCGCGCGCACCCTGCTCGACAAGTTCCGTCGTACGGTGGACGGTTCGGCGTACGAGGAGGATCTGGCCGTGCTCGACGAGCCGGCCGCGCGACGCCAGCTGGCCGGGGCGTGGCTGACCGCGTACGCCGACGCCACCGGCGCGGACGTCACCGCGGGCGACCTGGCGGAGGCGGTGGCGGCCGAGCTGTGCCCCGGCCTGACCCGCCACGAGTCGGACGCCCCGGTGGTGACCGTGGCCGAGGGGCTGCTCGGCAGCCATCCGCGTCTCACCGGCCGCACTCTGGTGCTGCGCGTGGACGAGTTCCTGGCCCGCACGAAGCGGTTCGCGGAGCGCGACGTGCCCGCCTTCCGCGCTCACCAGCGGCGCCGCAGCGCCCTGGTGAGCGCCGAACGCCTCCGGCTCCGCCTGGACGAGCACCGCCCGCGCTCCATGGCGGCCTTCGTCCGCAACCGGCTGATCGACGAGGTCTACCTGCCGCTGGTCGGCGACAGCCTGGCCCGTCAGCTGGGCACGGCGGGAGAGGGCAGGCGCACCGACACCGGCGGCCTGCTGCTGCTCGTCTCGCCGCCCGGCTACGGCAAGACGACGCTGATGGAGTACGTCGCCGACCGCCTCGGTCTGATGATGGTGCGGGTCAGCGGCCCGGCACTGGGCCATGCCGTGACCTCGCTCGACCCGGCCGAGGCGCCGAACGCCACCGCCCGGCAGGAGGTGGAGAAGATCAACTTCGCGCTGGCGGCGGGCAACAACACCCTGCTGCACCTGGACGACATCCAGCACACCTCGCCGGAGCTGCTGCAGAAGTTCATCCCGCTGTGCGACGCCACCCGGCGCGTGGACGGCGTGTGGGACGGTGAGCCGCGCACCTACGACCTGCGCGGCAAGCGCTTCGCGGTCTGCATGACCGGCAACCCCTACACCGAGTCGGGGGACCGCTTCCGCGTGCCCGACATGCTCGCCAACCGCGCCGACGTGTGGAACCTCGGCGACGTGCTGACCGGCAAGGAGGACGTCTTCGCGGTCAGCTTCCTGGAGAACGCGCTCACCGCGAACCCGGTCCTCGCCCCGCTGGCCGGGCGCGACCGCGCCGACCTGGACCTGCTGCTCCGGCTCGCGGACGGCGACCCCACGGCCCGCGCGGACCGCCTCGCCCACCCCTACGCGCCCGCCGAGCTGGACCAGGTCGTCTCGGTGCTGCGTCATCTCCTCGCCGCGCGCGAGACGGTCCTCGCCGTCAACGCCGCCTACATCGCCTCCGCCGCCCGGTCCGACGCCACACGCACCGAGCCCCCGTTCCGGCTCCAGGGGTCCTACCGCACCATGAACAAGATCGCCCAGCGGATCCGGCCGGTCATGAACGAGGCCGAGCTGGCGGCCGTGCTCGACGACCACTTCACCGCGGAGGCCCAGACCCTGTCCGGCGGCGCCGAGGCCAACCTGCTGAAGCTGGCCGAGCTGCGCGGCACCCTCACGCCCGAACAGGCCCGGCGCTGGGCCGAGCTGAAGGCCGCCCACGTCCGCGCCCGGGACCTCGGCGGCCCCGCCGAGGAGCCCCTGACCCGCGCGACCGCCGCCCTGTCGCTGCTCGCCGACCGCATGGCGGCCGTCGAGTCCGCGCTCACGGCCGCCGTCGCCCACCGGACGGGGCGCGCGCCCGGCCCGGAGGAGGAGCGGTGACGGCGGCCGTGACCGCGATGACGCCCTTCCTGGTCCCCCTCACGGCGGCGGTGCTGATCGTGGCCGTCTGCACCTGTGTGCTGATACGCCGGGACCGCCGCTGTACGCGGGCGTACAGCGGCGGTCCGGGGGGTCCGGCAGGATCGGGGGGTCCGGGGAGTTCCGGGGACTGACGGGGCCTGGGCGGGGTCGGTCAGGACGGCTGTGCGGCGAGCAGTGGGCGCAGTGCTCCGCCGCGCAACCGCTGAACCAGGGGCGTGCAGAACCGGAAGGCCAGCAGAACGACGATCAGCGAGACGACGCTGCCGACGAAGGCGCCCGCGCCGACGTCGTGCGGGTAGTGGGCGCCGACGTACACCCGTGAGGCGCCCATCGCCACGGCCGCCAGCAGGGCGATGGAGCCGAGCCACCGGCTGACGATCAGCAGCGCGATCGCGAACGCGAAGGCGACCGTGGTGTGGTTGCTGGGGAAGGCGTAGTCGTCCACCGGGGGACACGCCTCGATGAGGAAGTCGTGGGGAAGGGCTCGGCAGGGGCGCGGCTCCTGGAAGACGTCCTTGACCCCGGTGTTGACCGCGTAGGCGATGACGACGGCGAACGGTGTCGCCAGCACGGCAGCCATGATCGAGTTGCCCTGCCGCCGGGCGCCCCACCAGGCGGCGAGCAGGAGGACCACGAACACTCCCATGCCGACGGAGGAGTAGGCCTCCGCGGTTCCGTTCAGCCACTGCGTGTGGCGGGCGAAGTCGGTGACGTCGGTGTAGAGGCCGCCGTCGATGGCCGCGCCGTCGAGCGCCAGGGCGGTCGGGGAGGAAGTCGTCATCAGGTGGATCTCCGGGCCGGTTGCTCCGTGCGGACGAGCGCTTGGACGAACGCTCGGCGACGCAGAGGTGGAATCCTCGGAACGTCGGATTGTCCGATGGGTGCATGTCTGCAGATTGGTAGACGGTAGCAGCCGGACCACGGGTTCCCTCGCGGGCTTCGGGTGAGGGGGGTCCGCCGCGTTCCCGGTGTTCACGGGCACCTGTCGTGCCGTGCGCCGGGGCGAGTGGCGGCAGGCCCCCGGCCGGGTCACCGGGCGAGCTGACCGGCCTTGGCCTGGACGTGGGCGACGTAGCGGACGGTGAACACCATCGGGACCACGAAGCCGGCGATCTGGATGACGACGGCGGAGACCGAGTGGCCGTGCCCGGCGTGCGCGACGAGGGCGAGCACGACGGCGGTCAGGGCGAACGCGGCGGTCCACACGGCGGTGATGACGACGTTGGTCCGGATGAAGGGCTTCAGCCCCCAGACCTCGCGCGGGGTGGTGCGCTTGGCGATGCCCAGGGTGAACGGCCGTCCGACGGCCAGCGAGATCCCGGCGATGACCGCCAGCGTGCCCGAGGAGAGGGCGGCGGAGTAGTCGTGCACGCCCGAATGGGGGTCGGCGAAGGCGACCGCGGCCAGGACGGCGAAGAAGACCGCCGACCCCAGTTCGATGATCAGCGCGTCGAGGCCGACCCCGGCCCGTACCTGCTGGGCGATCACCGCCACCGCGACCACCAGGGCGGCCAGCGCGGCCCACTGCCAGCTTCCGGAGGGCAGCACGGCGAAGACTATCCACGGGAGGAAGGTGCGCAGGTACGACATGAGGTCTCCGTTTCGGCGTCGCTCGCCGGGCTCTTTTCTGACATGTCGAAACTAGAACGTCAGCTAGTGACATGTCAATATTGGAATGTAGGGTGAGGGCATGAGCCTTCGACACGCGCTGCTCGGCCTGCTCTCGGAGCGCCCCGCCAGCGGCTACGACCTGCTGAAACTGTTCGAGACGTCGCTGGCCAACGTGTGGCCGGCGACACAGAGCCAGATCTACACGGAGCTGACCAAGCTGGCGGACACCGGACTGATCGCGGTGACGGCCGAGGGGCCGCGCGGCCGCAAGGAGTACGCCCTCACCGACGAGGGAATGGCCGAGCTGCGGCACTGGCTGACCGAGACCGGACCGCAGCGCGCCGTGCGCAGCGACATGATGCTGCGGGTGTTCTTCCTCGGCGTCCTGACGCCCGAGCAGGCGCGGGGCTATCTGGCCGAGCTGGTCGACCTGTCCGACCAGGCGTGCGAGGACCTGCGCGCCCTGATGGAATCCATCGACTGGGAGGACGGCAACCTGTCGGTGTACGGCCGGATGGTCCTGGAGTACGGCCTGAGGTTCAACGCGATGCGGCGCGAATGGGCACAGTGGGCGTCCGGCCTGATCGAGTAGCGGCGACGGCGGGTAGGAAGTGCCGTGGCAACGGGTGTACAGCAGGTGCCTCTTCGCCGGACACGCCGGGGAAGAGCTCATGGAGTGGGTGAGCCAGTGTCAACGCCGCCGCAGCGATCCGACGCGAGTGAGGCGGCCTACCGCCGCTATCTGAGTGCCGTGATGCTGCACGGCCAGGCGAGCGCCAGGGCCTGCGGGCTCGGCGCGACCGACCTGTACGCGCTGAACATCCTGCGGCTGTCGGGGCCGCTGTCCCCGGGCGGGCTGGGCGCCCGCGCGGGCCTGACGACCGGGCCGACCACCCGCCTGGTCGACCGGCTGGAGCAGGCGGGCTACGTCCGCCGCGTGCCCGACGGCAGGGACCGGCGGAAGGTCATCGTCGAGCCGATCGCCACGCCGGCCGACCTCGACCGGGTGACGGCCCCCGCACGGCAGACGGTCGGCCGGATCCTGGACGGTTACACACCCGAGCAACTCGACGTCCTCTTCGACTACTTCGACCGCGCCACCCAGGCCTACCAGGAGGCCGCCGAGCAGCTCACGCAGGCCCACGCGGGCGCCGACGACTGACCCGGCCCGTCCATCCCGGCCCATCCACCCCGGCGCCGCGCACGACCGGTCCGCCGGGCGGAGGTGCGGTGGTCCGTCCGGTGGAGGTGCGCACGCGTCGACGCGGGCAGGCGCCGCGCGGGGGAATCCTGCCGACAGCGACAGCGACAGCGACAGCGACAGCGACAGCGACAGCGACAGCAACAGCGACAGCGACAGCGGACGGTCGGAGGCAGGCGGGAGGCGGGCGGAGATGCGGAACGTGCGGCGTGGTGGCCGGGCCGCGGTGGCGGGCGAGTACCTGCGCGGTGCGCTGTGGGTGCTCCCGGGGGAGGCCGCCGCGCTCGCCCTGTCGGCGGGGAGCCTTCTGTCGGGCGTGCGGGTTCCACCGGACGCCCGTCTCCTGACGGCGACGGCCGTCCCGCCGCCGCCCGCGGGGCCGCACCCGGCCCGTGAGGACGGCGGGCGTGCCTGAGCTGCCGGACGTCGAGGGGTTCCGCCAGGTGCTCGCGTCCTGCGCGCAGGGGCGGGTCGTCCAGCGCGTCGAGGTGCGTGACACGGGTGTCCTGCACGGGTTCGGCGTGCGGCGACTGCGCGAGGCGCTGGAGGGCCGGCGGTTCGCCGAGCCGGAGCGGCACGGCAAGTGGCTGCTGGCCCGGACCGACGACGGCCCCACCCTCATGCTGCACTTCGGCATGACCGGCCGGCTGGTGTGCTGCCGTCCCGAGGACCCGGCCGACGCCCACGACCGCGTGCTGTTCACCGTGACCGGCGGCCGTCAGCCGCGCTACCGCGACCAGCGGAAACTACAGGGTCTGTGGCTCGCCCGCGACGACGCTGAGGTGGCCCGGCGGCTGGAGCATCAGGGTCCCGACGCGATGGCGGTCGGCCGCGAGGAGTTCGAGGCCGTGCTGTCCCTGCGCCGCGGCCGTCTCAAGTCCGCCCTCATCGACCAGTCCGTCCTCGCCGGCCTCGGCAATCTGCTCGCCGACGAGATCCTGTGGCGCG
This sequence comes from Streptomyces sp. NPDC003393, assembly GCF_053589015.1. NCBI lineage: Bacteria > Bacillati > Actinomycetota > Actinomycetes > Kitasatosporales > Streptomycetaceae > Streptomyces > Streptomyces sp. NPDC003393. The sequence continues at coordinate 150,842 of NZ_JBSFRB010000014.1, forward strand.
CGGGGCTGCGCCCCGACACCCCGGTCCACGAGCTCACCGAGGCCGACCTCCGGCGCCTGTACACCCGGATGCGCCGCACCCTGCGCGCCGCGGTCGCCGCCGGCTGCGTCCCGCCGCGCGACTCGTGGCTCACCGGCCACCGCGGCGATCCCGACCCGGTCTGCCCCCGCTGCGGCACCCACCTGCGCCGGACCCGCGTCGCGGGCCGGGGCACGGTGTGGTGCCCGCGGTGCCAGCCGGGGGAGACCTGAGCCCGTCCGGGTGCCGGGTCAGGCGCCGGTCCGGCTGCCGGTACGGATGGCGGAAGCCGCCCGGCACGGTGCACGGCCTCCGCGCCTGCCGCCCGCGCCTTCCGCTACCTGTGTCCTTGGCCGCTTCCGCCGCTGGTGCTGCTTCCGCCGCCGGCACTGCTCTCGCCGCCGGCACTGCTTTCGCCGCCGCCCGTCCGGCCGTCCCCGCCCGCGTTGCCCGTGGTGCCGTCCGTGCCGCCGCTTGTGCTGCCGGAGGAGGCGTGGCCCCCCGCGGCGCTTCCCGTCGCACGGCTGCCGACGCCCGTGCCGCCGGTACCGGCCGCGCCGCCGGCGCCGCCGCCCGTGCCGGCCGCGTCGCGGGCACCACCCGACCTGTCCGGCGTGGGCTTCGTCCGTGCCAGCTGCTCGGCGCAGTACGCGGCGACCTTGTCCTTCCCGCCGGCCGCCGTGACGAGCCGCTTCCAGGCCGTCGAGTCCAGCGCCTTGCCGCGATTCCCGACGTTCTCGTAGGCGCGGCAGTGGGCCTCGGTGTCCTGGGCCGGAGCCGGGCGGTCCGTCGGACCCGCGCCGCCGGAGGACGCCGACGAGGTCCGCCCGTCCTGCTCGTCCGGGATGGTGGCCGAGGGGTGGGCGGCCGGCGGGTGGGCGGTGCTCCGGCCCTCCCCGGCACCGTCCGTGGACGAGCCGGCCGAACCGATGGCCGCGACCGCGACCCCACCGAGCGTGAGGCTCGCGAAGACCACGCCGAGGGTCGTCCTCAGGGAGCGCCCGGCACGCCGCCGCACGGGTTGCCGCCAGTCGTCCCGGCGCCGGGTGCGGGCCTGGTGCGTGCCCGCGGCGCGGGCGGCCCGGAAGGCGGCCACGGCCCGCTGCTCGGCCTCGGGGTCGAGTCGAGCGTCGCCACGGATGGCGGCGGCCAGCGCCGTCTCGAGCGCGGCGGTGTCCCGCACGTCCAGCGGGCCGGACACGGCACCGCCAGGGCGGGTACGCCGACGGTACCGACCTCCGTCGCCGCTCATCCGTTCACCCATGTCCGTGTCCGTTCCAGTCCGACGGGCCCGACCCGTCCGGCGTGCCGGGCCCCTGCCGACCGTCCGCCGGCGCCCTGCTGTCGTCGTCGCGCGCGGCGCCCTTGCCGCTCTCGCTCATCTCGACTCCCCCAGCGTGCGGGAAGCTTCATCCGTCACACCCTCACCGGCCGAGTCGCCCACGCCCAGCCGGCCGGCCAGGCGTCTCAGGCCACGGTGGGTGGCGGTACGCACCGCTCCCGGACGCTTGCCGAGAACGCGCGCCGCGGCCGGGCCGTCCAGACCGACGACGACCCGCAGGAGAACCGCTTCGGCCTGGTCCCGCGGCAGTCCGCGGACCAGTTCCAGCGCCCGTTCCGTGGAGAGCGACTCCATGGCCTGGTCATGGGTGCTGTGCGGGGCGGGCAGGTCCAGTACGTCCTGCTCGGTCCCTCCCGACCGGGGCCGCACACGCTTGCGGCGCAGATGGTCCAGGGCCCGGTGCCGGGCGATGGTCGCCGTCCAGCCCCGGAACCCGGCCCCGTCCCCCTTGAAGCGGCCGAGGTCGCGGGCGATCTCCAGCCAGGCGTCGGACGCCACGTCCTCCGCCTCGTCGCCGACGAGCCCGCGCAGATAGCCGAGCAGGCCCGGCTGCACGATCCGATAGGCCACGGCGAAGGCGAGTTCGTCACCGTCCTGGGCCCGCGCGACCGCCGCGCCCAGTTCCCCGTCGTACGCCGGCACGCGCCGGGGTTGCCGTGCCTGGCCCAAGACTGTCCTCGTTCGCACCGGTCCATACCGAGTCCTTGCCGTCCGTCGCGCTCCGGTCGCCTCGACGGCCCCCCTACGGTGACCAGCGTCCGTTCCCACAGAAGTGTCACAGCGCACCAACGGCCCCTCACGTCACCGCCGGTCACGACCGGGTGATGTTCCACGGCGGTCCCGCGCTGAGTGAATGCCACGCCGCTTGTGACTCTCCCCGCGAGCGACGCGGAGAGACGGAGGGGCCGGGGCCCCGCCCACTGCACCGGGTCCCGGCCCTCCGTACCGCGAGGTGTAACACTTCCGGCCCGGTGCGCTCTGTCCCAGCGGGGCGACCGCGGCGGTCGCCCGGGACGAGGGGGCACGACGCGTGCAGTGGAGAGACGACAGCGACGGAGCGCCCGCCGGGGACCCGTACCGAGGTGCCCCCGCGTACGCCCACGGTCACGAGTACGGTCACTACCAGTCGTACATCCGCTACGAGTCGTACCGCTACGACGAGGCGTACGACTACGGTCAGGCCTACGGCCACGGTGAGGCCTACGGCCACGGTGAGGCCTACGGCCACGGTGAGGCCTACGGCCACGGCGCCACCGTCACCGACTCGGCCCCGCCCTGTCCGACGCAGCCGCAGTGGACCTACCCGGTGGGCGGCGCCCACAGCGACGCACTCGGTGACGTCCTCACCGTCCCGCCTCGCCACGTCGAACCACCCGGCCTCCCCGTCGAGGGACCGGAGGCGCCCGCGAGCGCGTCGGTGCCCCCGGTCTTCGTCGACTCCTCGGGGCGGCGCCAGCGCCGCGTGCTCCGCGCCGTCCGGCTGCTGATGATCCCCGCGGGCGGCTATGTCGCCCTGCTGGTCAGCGCCGTGCTGGGCGGCCCCGGCATCACCTCTCCGTCCGTGCCGCAGACGGACTCCGCGCACCGGCCCACCCCGCAGGCCACCGCACCCGACTCCGCACCGCCCGGCGCCGGTCACTCCACGGGCGGCACGAAGCCCGAAGCGGCCCGGGAGAGCTCGCGACCCACGGCACGGAGCACCTCCGGCCCCAGCGACGGGCCCGCGGCCCCCGCCGCCCCCACGGCCACCTCCGGCTCCACCGCGGCGCCCACCCGGACCACGTCCCCGGCCGCGCACCCGACCGCCGGATCCACCCCTGCCCCCGCCGGCTCCGCCAGGGGCCGCGCCGTCGGATCGACCCACAGGCCGGTGAAGTGAGCCGGGGCCCCGCCGTGACCGAACGCCGCCGACACGGCACGACGCCTCCGCGCGGCCACAGCCGCACCCGGAGGATCACCCCCCGCACTCACTGGCTGCTGCTGAGCGTGCTCGCGGTGTCCCTGTCGGCGGCGCTCCTGCTGCAGGGCTACACCCATCACATGTTCGGCATCACGTCGGACGACGACACGGGCCCCCGCGGCCGGAGCGGGACGGTGCCCAGCGGCGTGATCCACGGCGGTCCCGTGATCGCCGACGCCGCCACCTCGGCGCACACCGCCCGGGTGAAGGCCCGCACCATCGCCCTCACCTTCGACGACGGCCCCGACCCGGTCTGGACGCCGCGCATCCTGGACGTGTTGCGCCGCAACCATGTGCACGCGACCTTCTTCGTCGTCGGCACCCAGGCCGTCGCCCACCCCGAACTGGTCCGCCGGATCGTCGCCGAGGGCCATCAGATCGGCATCCACACCTTCACCCACCCCGATCTGGCCCGGCTCGCCCCATGGCAGCGCTCCCTGGAGCTGCGGGAGGCCCAACTGGCGGTCGCCGGTGCCGCGGGCGTCACCACCGCACTGCTGAGGCCGCCGTACTCCTCCGAGAGCGCCGCGCTGGACGACGCCGACTGGTCCGTACTGAAGCAGGCGGACACCGAGGGCTACGTCACGGTGCTCACGACCAAGGACGCCGAGGACTGGCGGCGGCCCGGCCTGCCGAGCGTCCTCGCCAACGCGACCCCGCACGGCACCGCCGGGCAGATCGTGCTGATGCACGACGCGGGCGGCGACCGGTCGCAGACGGTGGCCGCACTGGACGTCCTGGTGCCCCGGCTCAAGGCACAGGGCTTCGGGTTCGCGACGGTCTCCGACGCGGTCGGCATGGCCTCCCCCGTCCGGCCCGCCTCGACCGTCGACCACCTCCAGGGGCTGGCCCTCATCCAGCTGCTCCAGGCCGGCGACCGGCTGGTGTGGCTGCTGGGCGTGCTCATGCTCGCGGCCGGCGTGATCAGCGTGCTGCGTGCGGCGGCCGTGCTGATCGCCGCCCGGCGCCACCGGCGCCTGCAGACCGGGCGCCGGAGCCGGGCCTGGAAACCGCCGGTGACCGAACCGGTCAGCGTCATCGTCCCCGCGTACAACGAGAGCGCCGGGATCGAGGCGGCCGTACGGTCGCTGCTCGCCTCGGACCACCCGGTGGAGATCATCGTGGTGGACGACGGCTCGACCGACGGCACCGCCGACCTCGTGGAGTCGCTCCGGCTGCCGTGGGTCCGCGTGATCCGGCAGCGGAACGCGGGCAAACCGGCCGCGCTCAACACCGGGCTCGCCGCGGCCTCCTGCGACCTGGTGGTCATGGTCGACGGCGACACGGTCTTCGAACCCGACACCGTCCGCACGATCGTGCAGCCCTTCGCCGACCCCCGGGTGGGCGCCGTCTCCGGCAACGCCAAGGTCGTCAACCGCGGCGGCCTGCTGGGCCGCTGGCAGCACATCGAGTACGTGGTCGGCTTCAACCTCGACCGCCGCCTGTTCGACCTCGCCGAGTGCATGCCCACCGTGCCGGGGGCGGTCGGCGCGTTCCGCCGCCGGGCGCTGCTGGACCTCGGCGGCGTCAGCGACGTCACCCTCGCCGAGGACACCGACCTGACCATGGCGCTGTGCCGGGCCGGCTGGCGCGTGGTGTACGAGGAGGGCGCGGTGGCCTGGACCGAGGCGCCCGCGACCCTGAGCGCCCTGTGGCGGCAGCGCTACCGCTGGTGCTACGGCACGCTCCAGGCGATGTGGAAGCACCGGGGAGCGCTGGTGCAGCGCGGCGCCGCCGGAAAACTGGGCCGCCGGGGCCTGCTCTACCTCTTCCTGTTCCAGGTGCTGCTGCCCCTGCTCGCGCCGGTCGTGGACCTCTTCGCCCTGTACGGGCTGCTCTTCCTCGACCCGGTGCGGATCGTCGGGCTGTGGCTGGCCTTCCTGGTGCTGCAACTCGTGATGGGCCTGTACGCGTTCCGTCTGGACGGGGAACGGCCCGGTCCGCTGTGGAGCCTGCCGTTGCAGCAGTTCGTGTACCGGCAGCTGATGTACCTGGTGGTGATCCAGTCCGTCTTCACCGCCGTGTCGGGCTCGAGGCTGCGCTGGCAGCGTATGGAGCGTTACGGCAGCTTGCGGGCCCCGGTTCCGGCCCCGGTTCCCGCTTCGGCCGTGGCACAGGCCCCGGCTCACGCTCCGGCCACGGACCCGGCATGGGCTCCGGTTCACGGTCGGGATCCGCACGGAAGCCCGCAGTGGTACTGAGGCGGGCGCACGACGGCGGCCGGCCCGGTGGACCCACGTGTGCGCCGGCTCCTGTGTACGCGGCGGCCTGACGGGCACCCGTCACAGCGCGGCTCCCGGGCCTCGGGCGCGGACCGCACGAGGGGGGCAGCACCCGTCCTCACCAGCGGAGGCAGCATGATCAGCCATCAGCAACTGGTGGAAGATGTGGCGACGCGGAGCCGGCTCGACGACACGGAGGCCGCCGACGCCGCCGTGCACCTGGTCCTCGCGGCCTTGGGCAGTCGCCTCGACGGACCGCGCCGGGAGCACCTGCGGCAGGCCGTGCCGGACCATGAACGCGGCGCGCTGGACCGCGGCGGCGCCTCGGCGGCCGGCCCGGACGCGCGCCTGGACGACCTGCTGGCCGACGTGGCCCGGCCGGTGGGAGCCACCCCCGACCAGGCGCTGTTCCTGGCGCGCACGGTGGTCTGCCGGCTCGCGGCCGAGGACACCGGCCTGGCGGAGGACCTGCGTGGCGCCCTGCCCGACGAGTTCGGCACCCTCTTCGCGGAACCCGGGTGACGCCCGCGAGCATGCCGCCCCCACCCTTCGGATCCGGTGCGGGTTAGTGCTGCGTCAGGCAACGTTTGCCCGTTGAGGAGCGGCGTCCGGTGCGGCGAGCGGGGGTACCGCCCACGCCCTTGAGGCAGTGGGGGAGCGTGCAGGGCGCCGCGACGGGGTGAACGTTGCCTGACGCAGCACTAGTAGGGCTTGGTCAGGTTCACTCGCCGGTGGCGTGTCCGTTTGATCGGGTGTGTCGTTGACGGGGTGTGCTGGGTGGGGAGTTGGCCGCGGTC